>NZ_AP027368.1:621699-932549 GCF_030296015.1 Ferrimonas sp. YFM | reverse complement strand
GCACGCAATGGCATTTAATAAGGATTCCGTGCTGGGAACCATGATCTTCAGCGTGGTTCTCTGCCTGCTCTGCTCCTTCATGATCACCGGCACTGCCGAGGTCCTGAAAGAGCGCAAACTGGCGAAGAAGCGCAGTGAACTCAAGCGCTATGTGCTGGTTGCCGCCAATGTTCAGGGCGACGACATCGAGGACCTGTTCGATAACCGGGTCACCCCGATGCTGGTCAACCTAGACAGCGGCACCACCGAAGATCTCAGCGCCAACGAGATTCTGGATTTCGACGACCGCATGGCGGCCATCAACCCGGAGACCTCCATCAAGCCGAAGAAGGACACCGCCCGCATCAAACGCCGCGCCAATCAGGCTCGGGTGTTCAAGGTCACCGATGAGAATGGCCAGCTGACCAGTGTGGTGTTCCCCATCCATGGTAAGGGCCTGTGGTCCGTGGTCTACGGCTATGTAGCCATTCAACCGGACCTCAACACCATCGAAGGACTGGTGATCTCCGAGCACGGAGAAACCCCGGGCCTGACCGACTTCCTGAAAGACACCAAGTGGCTCTCGGGCTGGCACAACAAGCAGATCTTCGACGACAGCGGCAAGCCTGTGCTGGCGGTGGTCAAAGGCGGCGCCAAGAAAGGCGACGTTCACGGCGTCGATGGCGTCAGTGGCGCCACCAAGACCGGCCGGGGTCTGCAGAAAGCGGTGAAATTCTGGTTCGGCCCAGAGGGTTACCAGAACTTCCTGAACACCATTAAGAAGGAGGCCTGAGATGAGCAGTCGCAGTAATGCAGCCAAGCAGGTGCTGACCACTCCCATCTTTGCCAACAACCCGGTGGCCATGCAGGTTCTGGGTGTTTGTTCCGCCCTGGCGGTGAGTAACTCCATGGAAACCGCGGTGGTCATGACCCTGGCGGTGACCTTCGTACTGGTGTTCTCCAACCTGTTTATCTCGCTGATCCGCAACTTCATCCCCAACAGCGTGCGCATCATCGCCCAGATGACGGTGATCGCCTCTCTGGTGATCGTGGTGGACATGGTGCTGCAGGACGTGGCCTATGAGCTGTCCCAGAAACTGTCGGTGTTTGTGGGACTGATCATCACCAACTGCATCGTGATGGGACGGGCGGAAGCCTACGCCATGAAGAGCGGACCGCTGATGTCGGTCATCGACGCCCTGGGCAACTCCCTGGGCTATGGCGTCATCCTGGTAGGGGTGGGCTTCGTCCGCGAACTCTTGGGCGCAGGCACCCTGTTCGGTCATGAGGTGATCACCACCACAGAGAACGGCGGTTTCTACCTGGCCAACGAGATGTTCAAGATGGCTCCCAGCGCCTTCTTCCTTATCGGCCTGATGATCTGGGGCCTTCACGTGATTCAGAAGCGCAAAGGCTAAGGAGCGAACATGGAACACTATATCAACCTGTTCGTTCAGGCTGCCTTTATCGACAACATGGCCCTCTCCTTCTTTATGGGGATGTGTACCTTCCTGGCGGTATCGAAGAAGGTCTCCACCTCCTTCGGCCTGGGAATCGCGGTTATTGTGGTAATGGCCCTGGCGGTACCGGTCAACCAGCTGATCTACGTGAACTTCCTTAAGCCCGGCGCCCTGGCCTGGGCGGGAATGCCGAACCTGGATCTCAGCTACCTGAAGCTGATCACCTTCATCGGCGTGATCGCCGCCCTGGTACAGATTCTGGAGATGGTGCTGGACAAGTATGCTCCTGCGCTCTACCAGACCCTGGGGATCTTCCTGCCACTGCTGACGGTGAACTGCGCCATCTTCGCCGGGGTGATCTTCATGGCCAACCGCGACTACAACATGACCGAGTCCGTGGTGTTTGCACTGGGCTCCGGCTCCGGTTGGGCCATGGCCATCGTACTGCTGGCCGGCCTGCGAGAGCGGATGAAGTTCTCTGCCATCCCCGAGGGGCTGCAGGGTATCGGCATCACCTTTATCTCCACCGGACTGATGGCACTGGGCTTTATGGCCTTCGTGGGCATCGCCCTGTAACCCAATTTGTGACGATTTAAGAAGGTAACGCGATGGAAATGGCAATCGGCATCAGCATGTTCACCATAGTGGTGTGTCTGCTGGTCGCGGTGATCCTTATCGCCAAAAGCAAACTGGTCGCCTCTGGCGACGTCACCATCGGCATCAATGGCGACCCGGATAAAACGGTCAACACGCCAGCCGGTGGCAAACTCCTGGGCGCCCTGGCGGGCCAGGATATCTTTATCCCCTCCGCCTGTGGCGGCGGTGGCACCTGCGGCCAGTGCCGGGTGCATGTGAAGTCCGGCGGTGGCGAGATCCTGCCCACCGAACGGGACCACATCACCAAGAAAGAGGCCAAAGAGGGCTGCCGTCTCGCCTGCCAGGTGGCGGTGAAAGACGACATGGAACTGGAGATCGAAGAGGAGATCTTCGGGGTGAAGAAGTGGGAGTGTGAGGTTGTCTCCAACGACAACACCGCCACCTTCATCAAGGAGCTGCGCCTCAAGGTGCCCGAAGGCGAAGAGGTGCCCTTCAAGGCCGGTGGTTACATCCAGATTGAAGCCCCGGCCCATAAGGTCAACTACGCCGACTTCGACATCCCGGAGGAGTACCGCGACGACTGGGAGAAGTACGAGCTGTTCCAGCTGGAGTCCGTGGTCGAAGAGGACGTACTGCGTGCCTACTCCATGGCCAACTACCCGGATGAGAAGGGCCTGATCATGCTCAACGTGCGTATCGCTACGCCGCCGAGCAACGACCTGCCCCCGGGTAAGATGTCCTCCTACATCTTCAACCTCAAGGCCGGTGACAAGGTGGTGATCTCCGGTCCCTTCGGCGAGTTCTTCGTCAAGGAGGAGAGCGAGGCGGAGATGATCTTCATCGGTGGTGGTGCCGGCATGGCTCCCATGCGCTCCCACATCTTCGACCAGCTGAAGGCGAAGAAGACCAAGCGCAAGATGAGCTTCTGGTACGGTGCCCGCTCGGTGCGGGAGATCTTCTACCAGGAGGACTTCGATAGCCTGGCGGCGGAGAACGACAACTTCCACTGGAATGTGGCCCTGTCCGATCCTCTGCCCGAAGACAACTGGGATGGCTACACCGGCTTCATCCACAATGTGCTCTACGAGAACTACCTGAAGGACCATAAGGCGCCTGAAGATTGCGAGTTCTACATGTGTGGACCACCGGTAATGAACGCCGCGGTGATCAAGATGCTCAAAGATCTGGGCGTTGAGGACGAGAACATCCTGCTGGATGACTTCGGTGACTGATTAAGGGGCACCCTGTTGGGTGCCCGGATTTGGAGACAAGCTATGACCGCCTTTGCCACCACCTTTGCCATCATGCTGCTGGTGATCCTGATGATGTCCGTCGGCTATCTGTTCAGGCGCAAGACCATCGCCGGTTCCTGCGGAGGACTGGGGGGCGTCGGCATCGACAAGGTGTGCGACTGCCCAGAACCCTGCGACAAGCGCAAGGCGAAGATGGCCAGGGAGGCGGAGCTGGCGCGCCGGGAACGTTTCCTCAAGGAGCGCATTCTCTGAATCTGCCCCGATAATAATTAGGCACCTTGCGGTGCCTTTTTTATTACCTAATCAATAGACTCCATTTCTGGCAGCCGCAGATTTCTGATACTCTGGCCTCTGTTTTTCGCTTCCTGTTGCTCCGGAGACCCAATGAAGTTTGCTCTGCCCCTGTTGCTGTCGCTGACCGCCCTTAACGTTGCGGCCCAGGAGCTGGATCTCTCCATCGAAGTGGTGCTTCCCGGCACCCAACCCATGCAACTGGACGCCCGAGTGCCCGCCAACCAGTGGAGCGACCACCAGTTGGGTGACTACCGCCTCTCTCTGCAGCCCAGCACCCACAACGAGCAGATCACCGTAGACGCGGTGCTGACCAGTGGCGAAGGCGAACGCCTGAACCAACTGCTGATGCCAGCGGTGGTGATCAAGGTGGGCGAACAGGGCCGAATGGAGCTGGGAGAACCCCCCAGAATGCTGAGCTTCAGTGTCGGCGCCGAACTGGCGGATTGATCCTGCCGCACCTCTCTCAATGGCATGGCCTCATGCAGGCCTGTCACACTCCAGCTCACAGCTTATCCCTTTCATTATCCTACTGCTTTACGCACATTTTCCTTACAAAGTGTAATTAACCCGGCGATTTGGTTTATCAACTTTTGAGACGCAGATCCCAGTTTGTGCACTCCTCTTTACGATTCTTTAAGTTTGTTTGTTTTTTGTGCTTTTTCGTTTTGCATACCATATGCACTAATGATAGCGTCTCGTGTCCGAAATAAAATTCGAGGGGAATATTTAGTAAAAACTAATTTAATTCAGGGTTAAAAACCAAAGCCTAAATTAGGACAACGATAATGAAAATATGCTCATTTTTGGTCGCATCCATACTTTGGATAGCGCCTTTTTTAGCGAGTGCAGAAAATATTCAGGACAGATGGAGTGATCCTGAAGAGAGCCGTTGGTCAGGCTTTCTTAGTGTCGACTACACCCAAAACAAATACAGTGCTGGTGCATATTTGGCAGAACGTAACTATTCGGCAACAGCGATCATTCGCTATTCGCTGAATAATGATTCACGGCTACAGGCCGTCATCTCCGGTTACCACGCCAGTGATGGTGACGAGTATGGTAGTCAGGGAGATTTCTGGAGTGACACCTCCCTGTCCTGGTCGAGAAACAACCTCTGGAAGCCAAGCAAATCAAGCACCTTAAGTGGAGAGGTGCGTCTGATCCTACCCACTTCCAAGTTCTCCCGCCGACAGGATCTGGAGTTCGGTGTTCGCGGTAGCCTGCGCGTCAGCTTCAATCTGAGCGACTATGTAGATGGCCTCTACATAGGCGACAGTGTGCGGCTAAGAAAGAACTTTCATGAATACAAGACAGCTGGTGACCAAAAACTGTCCGAATATCAGGCAAGCAATCTATTTACCATCGATTACTTCTTTGCCGACAGGTTCAACTTCAGCACCTACTTAATCTCCAGATACGGCTGGGATTATGACGGCGACAATATCTACCCAGACCTAATTCATGGTGAAGAGCTTGGTTACCAGCTCACGGACAATATCGATATCGCCATCGGTATGACCAACGGCATCACCTACTACAACCAGGAACGTGGCACAGACCCAATTCATGACTTCGTCGATCTCGACAAGATGAATTACTACTTCGTTGCCAACTATCAGTTTTAATCTATTAAAAAGGTATCCCAATGTTTAAACGGATCGCCATTGCCGCCGCAGTGGCCGCCGCCCTCACCGGCTGCGGCACTGAAGACAGGCCTTACGACAAATTTGAGAGGCCTGCCGAAGAGATCTCCACTGCCTCTTTGGACACCGAATCCCTCTGGCTGTTTATGCCCTCCACCGGTGCCGCCCCCAGATATGCCATGACTCAGCGTGGCTTCTTCCAGGGCGACCCCAAGCTGGTCACCCTGCGCTTTGACGAGTTCAACGGCATCTACGCCGAAGAGGTGGACCGCGATAAGCTGTCCATGGATGGCGAGAGCCGCTGGGACTCGGACATCAACAAAGCCCCGGTTCTGAAAATTCCCGGTGAATTCCGTGAATACCGCTGTGCCCTCAACGCCTATGATGAGTGCACCAACAAAGAAGAGATCAACAAAGACGAAGACCGCGAGTGGACCGACGCCACTCACTTCGTGCCGGACTACGAAAAGGTTGCCACCCTGGCTCATGACAGCCTGACCTGGTACACCGCCAGCAACGTGGAAGAGACCGCCGAACCTCGTATCGTCTCCTACGAGTACAACGCTGAAGAGGGCGTGATCAACGTCGAGTTGGAGCGCACCTTTACCGCAGACCCAGAAGATCAGTACCAGTTCGGCAATGACCCGAAGAACCTGTCCTTCAAGACCCGCTTCTTCTACTCCCTGGTGAAGCTGGACAAGCTTGTCACCCCGGATTACCAGCCCATCTACTACCAGGGCCGTGACCGTGCCTTCTACGGCTTCTTCGAGGACAGCAAAGAGCAGCGTACCGCCACAGGTGAAACCAATGTTCAAGGCAGTGTATTCAGCCTGCTGAACCGCTTTGCCCCCAATCAGGACAGCATCGACTACTACCTGAGCGACAGCTACCACGATGAAGGCAACGAGCTGTACAAGCGCGTCACCATGGAGAGCATCGCCGACATCAATAAGTCGCTGGAAGGCACCGGGGTACCGCCGATTCGCATCGTCAATCCGGACAGCAAAGCGGGCGTTCATACCGGAGACCTGCGCTACAACGTACTGAACCTGATCACCGACCCTGTAGACAATGGCCTGCTGGGTTACGGCCCCTCCGCCACCAACCCGCTGACCGGTGAAATCGTTCACGCCCACGTCAACCAGTACGCCGGCGTCATCCGCGGCGCCACCCGCGCCATGTGGACCCAACTGGTGATGCGCTACAACCGTCAGGAGATTGCCCGTCCTGACGAATACAAGCCGGAGACTCAGGAGCCTGCCGACACAAATACCGAAGAAAACCTCGAGGTTAAGGCGTTCCGCGACATGCTAGCCGCAGACATGGGCGCTCCTATTGGTGTTCCAGAGTTGGCTGACAGCGAGATTGCCCAGGTTGCCGGCAGCACCATGGACACTCAACTGGCTGGCCACAACCACGCCGCAGAGAAAACCTGGAACACCCAGCACAAAGATCTGGCGATTCAATCTTTCAACAAGCATCAGCAGTATCTGGATATGCTCGCCGAACAGAATGCTTACGCGGTGGAGTTCATGTGGCTGAGCACCCAGTCCAAAGGATTGATTGAAGGCATCGATTATCTGGAGGGTGGCTACTTCGCCAACGAAGAGAACACCGAGCTGAAAGCCTGGGACGACTTGACCGCAGCCCAGCAGTCAGAGGTCAGCGACGCCATCGCCGCCCACATGTTCCGCTCCACCCTTATCCACGAACTGGGCCACAACTTGGGCCTGCGCCACAACTTTATGGGTTCAGTGGACAAAGCCAACTTCTACTCTGAAGCCGAAGCCAAGGCCAAGGGTATGGAGAAGGTGCCTGCCTACAGCTCCATCATGGACTACGCGGCCTCCATCTTCGATGAGCTGCCGACCTATGGTAAGTACGACATCGCCGCCCTGCGTTTCGGTTACGGCCGCCAGGTCGAAGCGGACCTGAGCACCACAGCCATCGATGAAGAGACCAACCAGCCCAAGACCACCACAGAGAAGAAGTACCTCTCTTTGGCCAAGCTGGACAGCGAACTGGCTGAGGACTTCAACGCCTACCCTCGGGGCATCGTCCAGCAGATACGAGACAACTATCTGGAGAGCGACGAACTTAAAAATATCGATCTCGGTGACAACCAGACTTTGGGCCTGACTCTGTACAACTTCTGTACCGACGAGCACACCACCACCTCGGTGCTGTGTAACCGCTTCGATGAAGGCACCAACATCAAAGAGCTGACCGATTTCCGCATTCAGCGCTACTACGACAGCTACGACACCATGAACCGTCGTAACGGCCGTCAGAGCTTCTACCAGTTCCATCAGTACAACTACTTCCTGAGCCGCTGGGATCAGTTCCTGAATATTCGTGACGTGATTGAAAACGTCGAAGAAATTGACTACCTGTTTGCCCGTTACCTGGGGGTCAGCAACACCAACGGTCGTGTCTTCAGTGAGATCTACGCCAACAGCTGCCGCGGTGTGCCTCGTGACACCATGACCAGCAACCTGCGTAACCTGTGTGATACCTACGACGCCGCAGTCACCGCTGCCGATTTCTTCATCGATGTAATGACTCAGCCTGACAAGGTGTGTGAACTGGAAGAGATCGCCCCAGGGGTACCTAACCGTTACCGCTTCGCCACCCTGTCCGACCTGTGGCGCACCTACGGCCCGGGCATGTCCGACAACCGCGACATACCCACTAGCTGTTACGACGACGAGCTGGTAGAGGTTCTGGCCAATCAGCAGAACAAGATCGTGGTCCGCTCCGAGACCCGAGATGGCCGTATCCAGGCTAGTCTGCAGGCCAACAACCCGCACCAGAGCTCTGTTGCTTCTGTCGACCTGCTGGGCGCCTGGCCTGACAAACTGCTGGCTGCCCAGATGCTGGTGCGCCGCGACAGCCCCTTCGTAGACACCGAGAACTCCAGCTTGGCGCTGATCGACATCGAAGGTAAGGTGGAAGATATCTACAGCCACCTCTCCTACTTGGCCGGCAACCCCACAGCCCGCCAGCCGGTGTTTGTGGACAAGGATGGCGAGTATGTGGAGACCGTCGATCGCTACGTGCCCAGCCTGGGCAAGATGATTGACCAGTCGCCCTCCTACCTGTGGCCGATGAAGCACTTCTTCGGTTTCACCGATCAGGACTACTATGACCTTTGGTACGACCCAGCCACACCCGATACGCCGACCCCTGAATTCCGTGCGCTATTGAACAACCTGCACAGATACGCCTGGGCGAAAGAGTATGGTCTGAGCGACAACGCCCTGGGCCTGATCGACGCCATTGGCCTGCGCAGGGCCGGTCCTTACGTGGACACCGAGGGCGCCATCACCTTCTCCTGGAAGGCAGACAACTTTGTGGCCACCCGCCGCAACCTGCTGGCCCAGGCCATGGCTACCCGCGCCCTCTACGGTGACGAGCAAAAGCCCCAGGTTGAACGCCTTGGTGGTGTTGGCTACCGGGTACGCAACGCCCTGAATGTGTTCCGAGCTGCCCGTGACCACCACGAAGCACGCCTGATCGCCATCGCCGATGCGGACGCTCTGAAGCTGATGCAGGAAACCACCGGGTTTGCCCGCTTCTTCCTGCTACGCAACAACTTCAAGGAGTATGAGATTGTTCGCAACCAGGGCCAGGATAACGAGACCACCTTTAAGTGTCGTCGCCTGGAACTGGACAGCGAAACCGAAGCCCAGCGCCTGAACCGCAAGTGTAACTCCCAGGAGTCTCTGGAGAACGCCCTGCAGTCCATCGACCGCATCGATGACGCCCGTCTGACGGAGATCTACAACCTGGCCACCACCTTCGGCGACGCCATCGAGTCCAACAATCAGTACTCCACCTACCGCAAGGATGCCGAGGTCTACGACTACGACCCTCAGCTGCTGCGCCTTTGGAGCACCAACGAGTACGTGGATTATCGTCGTGCCTTCGAGCAGTTCCCTCTGTTCAACTAGGGCAACTTAGATTGATAAGCAAGCCGGCCCCTCTGGGCCGGCTTTTTTATTTCTGCTCACATGCAGTTCACAGGCTCAAAAAGACTCGAAGACAATCTCTGTGCAAGCGGGAGATGGTTCGAGCACGCAGCATCGGGAGCGCATTTCCAACAAGCTAAAAAGAACCGAACACAACAGCTGTCTTGCTGCTTGGCTCCACCCTTGTCCCCAAGGTTACCCTGACTCATCTCCTCAAAGCTCAGAGCCTCTACCCAGTGCCAACGAAATTCAGAGGGAAGCCGTGGTGTCATCGGCGATGACATACAGCCCAGAGGCCGGACAAAAGAAAAGGGCCGCGAATGCGGCCCTTAGATTTCAATACAGGTTCTGATGGATTACAGAACAGGTAGGTAGGTCAGAACGCGGTAGTCACGCTCCAGTTGCGCCCTAAGGTGCTCTTCTAAAGTACGACCATCAAGCACCCGGGTCAGATCGATACCAGAGTCGGGAGCTAAAATCGCTTCCACACTTTGAATTCTATCGATTAACCCAATAGCCAGAACGTTTTCTTCAGTAGCAACATAGATGCGACCGTTGTGGGTGATCTCCGCTTTCTTGGCCAATGAGATATTGTTCCAGTGAATACCCACGTACTCTCGCCATTTACGCGCTTTCTCGTATCCCTGATAATCACTATCTCGCGATGCCATAGACACTTGACGAAGCATCATCTCCAGCAGATTACTTTCCCCCTTGGGGTAACCATTACGATCAGTGCTAAAACCGAAGTAACGAGCAACACTCCGAGCGTAATTAGGGAGAGGCTCAATGCTGCGATCCGCAAAGTCACTGTATTCCGGCATATATTTACCCAGCTTACCGCTGGTGCCGCAAGTATCTCTCAATACGCTGGATTCTCCCATAACCGCTCTGCAAAGCATGTCCTCAAACACAGGCTGAACAGAAGGCAGGTCGACTAAAGCTCGATTACTCAATCCGCTTGAGCTGCGCTCCGTAGTACGTGTAACCAGTGAACGTACTGCAAGCAATTTATCTGGCCACACGCCAAGTACATCGCGTTCATTGACATAAGGATGATTGGGCGAGGACTTTGGCGCCTTCATGCCATTCAGCAAGCGACCGCTTAACTCGATATCAGCAATATAAAATTGCTCCTGAATTGCCTCAGAGAAGCGTGACTTCAAAATCAGCTCTTTCAGGACCTCAGGAGAGTCTGTTGCGTTGAGAATAACTTGGCCCGGCTCAAATTGTTCACTGAGCTGACCGGAGAATCTCAGATAAGAATCCAGCACTTCCCTCAGGTTAAAGGTCAAACTACCGGCAGGGGAGTCATCGCTTTTAGCTCTAAAGTGCGCACGAATGGTCGCATCATTCTCACCCATTAGGGTCAAGAACAGGTCCGCGGCTTGCTCCTCGGCTCGAACCATCTCGCAATACCAAGCGTCTTCATTGGAGGCAGCCAGCTCTCCGCACCAACGAACGAAGGTGTTCTCAGGCAGAGTGAAGAGCTCCTCATAGCTGGTAACGTCTTCAACAAACTGACGAATATCATTGAACAGATGCTTGCGACCAATGGCGTAGCTCAAGGTATGATCTTCAAACAAGGTCTGACGATTATGCCTTAGGTTAGCGGTTTCATAGCTGTCCTTATATCGTTCAATGTAAAATTCAGAAATCTCCTCCAGGGTGCCGCCAGCATCGCTGCGGTTACAATTGGAGTTGAGGGTGACATGGCCGTCAGTGCAGAAGTTGTATCTACGCAGCTCATTCTTTTGTTCGATGTTGTACAGCGCACCAAAGCGGGTTTCACCGTTGACAATGCCTTTGGCCAGCTCATCACGACGCTTGGCATCCTCCTCTTTCAGGGAGACAAACTCGCCGTCCTTCTTCTCCACTTCACGAGCATAAGCAAAGCGCAGGGCCGCCAGATCGTAGGGTTCGAAGGTGGTGGCAAAACGGTTGACGTTGTAGTCCATCTGGCTGGAGAACTCGGCGTTCACCGTCAGGTCCGGGTAGCCGGCTGCGGTAAAGGCCTCATCCATCATCGCCATCTGCTCTTCGGTGAACAGGTTCTCCTTGTCCGTACTGCCGGAGAAGTTGTGGCGCAGGCCGAAGTTGTGACCCAGTTCATGGGTCAGGGTGCCGGCAAAGGCCTGAGCAGCCAATTTGGTGGTCAGCTCATTCTGCAGATCCACAGGCAGGGTTTCAAAGGCAACCAGCTTGCTGCCCACTTCACCGTTTTCCCAAAGCTCGGCTCGCTTCCAGTCAATCTTGTGATCCTTGATGCCCGCAGGCAGCTGACGTGCGGCACCGCCAACAGCATAGACATTGTCCAGGTGCATCATGGTGTTTTCGGACCAGTAGTCGCGGGTCTCGCGATCGTAGTCCACCAGCTCGTCGAACTCCTGGCTCTCCTTCACCAGCTTGGGCAAAGTCGTGGCCTTGGCCAGCAGAGTCTGCTCAGGTTGCTCGAAATTGGCAGCGTCCACCTTGTCCACGGGAGCCGGCTTACCGGTATTGACGTCGTTGCTGTTCTTGTACTCAACACCGGTCAGGGCGGTGGCGGTTTCTGCGTCCAGACGACCACGGTTGTAGTCCAGGCGTACCTGGCGGTAATAGCGCACCGCACCCTGCTTCAGGTTGGAGCTGTACTGGTTCACCCGGCCGCTGACAATCTCACCGGTCAGGGGGTTGGCGGCAGAGGGGCCGTAACCGGCCAGACCGTTGTCCAGGGGTTGATCGAACAGGGTGATGTGGCTGTAACGCAGGTCGCCATGACGCTTGTCATTGGCCTGCTCCAGCTTGATCTCAGGGAAGCCGGTCTTGAACAGTTTGTTCTGAATATTGATGGCGGTAACACTTTCGTTGGCCGCATCCAGATACGCCTTGTTCTTGGCATCGAAGAAGTTGTTGCTCAGGTAATAGGTGATGCTCTCCTTGGCAGGATTGAAGCGATTCATGTAGGTACGGACATAGCCGTCCACACCGTCGCTGTCGGTGGCATCACGATAGTGATGATCGGAAGTGAAGTAACCGTAGGTACCCCGCTCATCCTCACTGTAGGGAATAGCCTGATAATCTGGGCTGGCCAGCTTATCCACCGCCACAATGGAGATGTACTCTGTGGTAGTGAAGGAGAGGTTATCCAGGCTGCCGTTGTAGAACTGATTCAGACAGGAGTCAGAAGCGGTGTAGGTGTGCTTGATCTCGAAGTTGATCACCCCCTCTTCAAGATTCATCTCATAACCCTTCCAGCCTCGATCCTCATCTCGAGCCAGAGTCACAACCTCTTTGTCCTCTTTTACACATTCCCCAAAGGTAAATATGTCCTCGATCGACACTTCATGGACACTGGTTTTTTCAAACTGAGGAACGAAGTAGCGCTTCTGATGCCACTCGAGGTCTTTGTCCTCGTTCTCCTCCTCTTCGTTGATGCACTCACGCCACTTATCTTCTTTACACTTGAAATCGATATACTGACCTGCAATGGTCACTACTGGCGCCAGGTTGTTGTCGGTGTCATACCGACCTTCATGGCCGAGACCAATGTTATCGCGGTCTAATTGCAGTACCTGAATACCACCTTTAACTTTTTTAAGGGTCACCAGCTTGGGGTCGCCCTGGGTAAATCCGCGGATAGCGGCGGCATAACGTGGCGCCTGCCCAACACTTCGGATGTAGAGATATTGACGCTCACCGGCTTTCTCGATGGCCGCAGTGGTTATCTGCTTCTCATCCTTGGGCAGTTCCTTGTAGGGCTCCTCGCCCGCCCCGCAACCAGACAGTGCCAGAGCACTGGTGATCGAGAGGCACAAAAGAGATTTATTCATCATATCCTCTTAGCTTGATTGCCTTAGAAATATTGTGTTATCGAAAGAGTGAAAGTTGAGCTTCGCTTATCGAAGATCTCAAACTCTTGAGAAGGACCCCTCTCGGGGTTATAGAATCGGCCACTGTTATTGTGAGCCACAGCAAGAATCAGATTCTTCTTAATCTCCCAGCCCAACTCCTGAGCGAAGAAGAATTTGTCGTCTAATTGCTTACCGTAATAATTTTCGCTCCAGATATGCTGATAGGTCAGTTCCAGATACCAATCGGGATAGAACTGCCACAGAGCATCAGCGACAATATCGTATTGATGCTCTGTTAAAACACGCTGCCCGGATGTTTTGTATTTGTAATCATTGTATCTATATCTTGGAGAGACATATAAATACCAGTCATCGCTTGGGTTCCAATATAGATAGCCACCCAATCTGAATGCGTATTCAAAGTGATCCAGCTTGGAATAGTGGTTACCGGGAAGAATGGCAGCAAGGCTGCCTCTTAAAGACCACTGTTCATCAAACTTGTACTTATTGGTACGAAACTCAATCATGGGATCGTAGAAAGTCGACTCCTGACCATGCAGGGTTTCCTGTTCACCACCCACGGTAAGACGGTACTGGCCATAATCTGTCTTATAGCCCAGCCTGGCGTTCATATAGAAGGACTCATATGCATGATATGAGTCTGAACTATAAACATTTCTTGTGTATCCGCCACCGACATACCCGGACCAGCGGGAAGGCTCGTCCTGAGGCAGGTCATAGTCTATGGCGGCAGACGCTGCGGCAGTCCAGAGCATCATAGCTCCAGCCAACAGCCGCCCAGTTGTAGGGCTCCGACGTCCGCCAGAAAGAGGTAGTCGTGTTGATTGCATAGCTCAACCTATTTTTGTGAATATCAAGTAAGAACAGAATCGCCAAAATGCTATGGCAAGCCTTTAGCTGGCAGAAATTTGGTTCTTTTGGGCACAAAGAAGCCGGACAGCAGCAAAAAGGTAAGCTGTCATCAAAAAAGAGTGCTCCGTGAAAACAACCTGCCCATTAAAATGTGAAGCAAAACCACCAGGCAATAACCGACTACTCTAATGACAAACAATGTCTCAGGCAGTCATGTGAATCTTGAAGATTGTTTTATGAAGCGTTAGTGAGCAACACCAGTCGATGCTTAAGTGTGTGCCAGTCTAATTTAGCTTTATCTAAATGTTTTTAAATCCAACGGAGAATTTAATTCAGGCTCTTGATTTGGCCTTTGTGAAATTATTAACAACTGCCCTATTCATAGGGTGAAGGAAGTTTATAGATCACTAATAATCAAATTCACATCAATGATTTTTTAACCCCGAAAAAAACAACATTTTTTTGAATTCTAATTTGCTGTACAACAAAGCGTCAAGACAACTGCATCCCCTGCCGCCTTCATTTCACATCAAGTTCCAAATAATGTGAGCATCAGCACCAAAACACCGCAACATGGTAAGAAAATGCAAGCGAGAAGTAACAATGCGCACACCCCATCGCAACAACCACTTTACCAAGCCGAAGGTTTACAGCGAACAAAAACCGGAAATCAGCTGAAAGTCCCACCCCAGGAACTGAGATCCGACCTCATTGTGGGGCAACAACCCTCTGGTAATTTTGTCTCCCACCCATTAAGATAAATGAGAATCAATTTCAGTTGGGTGATGTGCAGTGTCATCATTGAAGAAGCTCAAAAAGCTCACCAAGGCGGGTAAGTTTCAAAAACGCCTCGCCAAGGCTGAGCGCCCCTTAAGAGAGCTCAACCCTGAGCTCAGGGCGATCACCCTGCAGGCAGGGCAAAGCGCAGTGCGAGAACTGATGGCACCACTCAACCCACTGCTCAGTTGGTTTAACGAGGGAGGCATCGAATTCTCCTCCTCGGAAGCGAGCACCCCACAGATTCAGTCCATTCGACAACCGGCACGTCCCCTCACCATGCTGCCACTGAAATCTCCGCCCTGTAAGCGCTGCCCGGCCCTGATGGGCGGCCAATGTAAGTGTGCCGTCAAGAAGTTTGCCAGTTGACCGAATTTCAGGCACAAAAAAACGCGCTCAATGGAGCGCGTTTTTTTGTTTGATCTCAAATCAGGCGAACGCCAGCGCCTTCACCACCGTTGGGCCCATCAAACGCTTCAATGCCAGCACAGCCACCCCTTTGACCAGGGAACGAGAGCCACTGCGTACCGCGTTTTCCACAAAGGCGCTGCGACTGTCTGAGCGCAGCCAACCATGGCTCTCCACTGTCTCCAGAAGATCATCGGCGGTCAGCTCATTGTGGTCAAAAATAAGTGTCACCGAGCCGGCGTAACGGCGATGTCGCACCTCCAGTACCGCATCGATCTGACGCAGCTGCTCCACTAACCCCTGCACCTCTGCCGGGTTATTCAGGACATAGTCGGAGCGAATGCGCAGACGACGATCCGTTTTGTGGATGTAAGTGGACATGACAACCACCTTAAATGAGACTGATTTGCATTTAATGTATCCCATCCCCTGCTGAAATTCAAAGAAAAATCACCGGCCTTGGGTCAACATCACAAAGCTCGTGATGAGATTGATTTTTGTTTGCCCTTTCACTCCATTTGAGGGAAACAAGAACCCCCTTTTGACTTCGCGCAACACTCTTTACAGAGCCCCATGCAAGAATCCAACTCTTACCACTAGCGAAAGCGATTGAATGACATGCCAAATACGGCCACAGAAATAGTAAAGCTCAGGCAGTGGGTCCACGTTGCCCACCATATTCCTGGCCGAATCCGGCTTAAGTTCAACTCGGCCCTGGTCACTCAGATGGCCAGATTCAAGACAGAGCAGATTATGGAGCAGGCCAATCGCCTGCCCCCCTTAAAAAGGTTCCAGCTCAATACCGGCTCTAACAGCCTAATCCTTGAGTATGACCACGGCACCATCCATCCCGGGTTACTGGACAGGCTGTTCGGCGAATGCCAGATGGGCGCCGAGCAGGCCTGCCAGGAGCTGATTGACCTTTTAGCGCCACATTACCAATAAGGACGGTTACATCATGAGTAACAAAGACGAGCAAAACATGGCTTACCCCCCATACGGTTATCCTCCTGTGTGGCCCCCCCATCCTATGCATGGCTACCACCCTCATCCCATGCACGGCTATCACCCCCACGCCATGCCACCCCAAGGCTATGGTGTGCCGCCCCAGGGCCAGCCGCAAATGCCCCATGGCTATCCGCCGCATCACCATGGCATGCCACCACACGGCGGCCACCATGATCACCACCACGGCGACCCACTGATGGCCCAGTCTCAGCAGATGCTGGAAGGACTGATGGGTGATCAGGCAGGCATCTTCAAGGATCTTCTGCACAAGCTGGGTGTGGACGACAAAGAGTTCTGGAAAGGGGCGATGATTGGCGCCGCTGCCGCCTTGATTCTCAGCAACGAAAACGTCCGCGGCAACCTGATGAGCATGTTGGGCAATGCCGGCGATCTGCTGAAAACCGGCACCGACAAGGTAAAACAGACCGCCACCCAAACCGCCTCCAACATGACCAGCAACGTCTCAATGGGCACCGATGTGTTTAAAGACACCCTGGCCGCCGGTAAGGCGGGCTTCAAGGAATCCGTCGAGCGCCACCGCGCGCCCGAGCCTCAAGCGGCGCCACAGCAGGAGTCTGCCCCTGAAGCCCCTGCGGAGCCTCAGGTAAAGGCTGAAGCCAATGAGTAACAGCTCTCGAGAGCTGAGTCCCGCCAGCCGGGCGATGATCGCCAGCGCCCTACTGGGCGGCACCGCCTCTGCGGCTGGACAGTGGAGCGCCTATCAGCGCGGTGAACTGCAGGTCAATGAGCTTGCCGCCAAGACGCTGAAGGATGCCGCCAAAGCGGGAGTTGCCGGAGGCATGGCCACCGCCGTTGCCAGCCGCATGGCTGGACGCCCCCTGCTGTCCCTGGCCACTGTGTTGTGCGCCGGCGCCGCCAGCCTCTACCTCATCGATGAATTAACGGACAATTCCAATGAAAAAAGTGCCTAATCCCTATTACCCCTACGGCTACCAGCCGCAGCAGCCTTACCAACAGCAGAACACCCGTACCCACTTCGTCTCTGGCCTGCTGGCCGGTGCCGCCGTGGCCTACCTGCTCTCCAACAAGAAGGTGCAGCAGGGCGTCGCCTCCGCGGGCAACCGTGCCTGGTCCACTGTGCGTGGCGAAGTGGAGGAACTCAAGGAGCGCCTGGAAGACACTCAGGCCGAGCTGGAGTACTACCGCAACCTGCACAAGGAGCAGTGATGACTCAGTTTGTGGTCAAACACCACATACCTGGACGCATCCGCCTCAAGATTGAGCTGCTGGCTTCTCTAAAGGGCTGTGGCGACTGGCTGAAAAGCGGACTGCTCTCCCTGCAGGGGGTGCACTCTGTCCGCCTGAATGAATACGCCCGCTCCCTGGTGATTGAATATGATCACCAGCTGCTGGAGCCGGCGGACATTCAGGCCAGACTGGAATCATTGGACTGGCAGGCGGTGGAACATGCCGACGGCGAGCACCAATACACCCGCGGCGATATTGCCCTGAACCTGATGGGCTTTCTGGCCGCCGGGCTGCTGCCCAAACGCTACGCCTCCCTGAGTACCGCAGCGCTGATCACCCCGACCCTGGAGGCCGGGGTTGAGCAGCTTCGGGATCGCACCCTGGGCGTCGAAGTATTGGATGCGTTCGCCATCGGCCTCTCCGCCTGGCGCGGGGATCACAAGACCGCCATGCTCACCCAGACCCTGCTCTCCACCGGCGAGTATATGGAGCAGCTCACCAGTCGCAACAGCGACAAGCTGCTGGCCGAACTGATGCAGCCCAAGCACACTCAGGTGTGGGTCATCCGTGACGGTCAGGAGATACAGGTCAGCTCCGAAACTCTGGTCGAGGGCGAACTGGTGCGCCTGGGCCCAGGCGACATGGTGCCCGCAGACGGGGTGATCACCCAGGGTGAATGTCTGGTCAACCAAGCCTCGCTCACCGGCGAATCGGTACCGGTGCGCCGGGAGGACAGCGCCTACCTCTACTCAGGTACCGCCATTCACGAGGGCAATGTCACCCTCAAGGCGGAAAAGATCGGCTGTGACACCACCACAGCACGCATCGCCGCCATCATCGCCCAGTCGCTGGGCGAGAAGAGTCAGACTCAACTGGCGACTCAGGAGATGGCAGAACGCCGGGTGAAGATCACCCTGGCCATCGGCAGTGCCGTGTTCGCCATGACCGGCGACCTGGAGCGCCTGGCCTCGGTATTCCTGGTGGATTACTCCTGTGCCCTGAAGCTGTCCACTCCGGTGGCCTTTAAGTCGATGATGTACCGCGCCGCCAAACAGGGCCTGCTGCTCAAGGGCGGCCGGGCCATGGAGAACCTGGCTGAGGTGGATACCGTGGTGTTCGACAAGACCGGCACTCTGACCTATGGCGACCTGGAGGTGACCGACGTCATCTGCCTGCGCGAACAGGAGAACGCCCGGGAACTGTTGGCCATTGCCGCGTCGGTGGAGGAGCACTGCAACCATCCCCTGGCCCAGGCTGTGGTCAATGCCGCCAAACACCATGCCTTACCCCACATCGAGCATGGTGAAGTGGAGTACGTGATCGCCCATGGCCTGAAGAGTTCCATTGACGGTCATCCCCTGGTGATTGGCAGCCGCCACTACCTGGAAGCCCATGAGCAGGTGGACTTCAGCTCGCTGGAGCAGACCATTGCCCAGTTGGAAGCGGAGGGCAAGCACATGCTGTTCCTGGCCAGTGGCAACCTGCCCATGGGGGTCATTGGCCTTCGGGACACCCTGAGGGAAGAGGTCCACGACGCCCTCAAGCGCCTGAGGGATAAAGGCATTCGCAATCTGGTCCTGCTCACCGGCGACACCACGGCCAAGGCCCGTCAGGTCACCGAGGAGCTGGGTTTCGACATGTTCTTTGCCGAAGCCACCCCAGACTCCAAGGCGGACGTGGTCACCAAGCTGCAACAGCAGGGGCACAAGGTGATGTTCGTCGGCGATGGTGTCAACGATGCCCCCGCCCTGTCGGCTGCCGATGTAGGCCTGGCCATGGCCACAGGCACCGACTTGGCGCACCTGGCCGCCGATGTGGTGCTGATGCAGGATAGCCTGCTGGGCATTGCCCAGGCCAGAGAGCTGTCCCAGGAGGCGATGGCGCTGATTGACAGCAACATCCGCCTGGCAGAGGTGGTCAACAGCGGCATTATGCTGGCCGCGGCCATGGGCTGGCTGCGTCCCGCCACCAGTGCCCTGCTGCACAACGGCACCACCCTTGCCGTCATCAGCCGGGCCATTGCCGCCCGTCAAGGCTAGCCTGAAACCCCAAAACTAAAAGGCCGGAGCTGTGACTCCGGCCTTTTTTCTATCCCGTTTCCGGTAACCTGAAATGATCGATGGCGGTTCTCAGCTGACTGGCGGTGGCCGTCAGTTGTTCACTGGCCGCAGCAACCTGCTGGATCTGCTGGGCGTTGCCCTCTGAAGCATCACTGACCCGCACTACGTTGATGTTGATCTCCTCCACCACCCCACTCTGCTCCTCCGCGGCGCTGGCGATCTGGGTGTTCATCTCGTTCACCCGTTGAATCGCATCATTCATCTGCGACATCAGCTCACTGAAGCGACCGGACAGCTCTATGGTGCGCCCGCCAAGGTCGCAGCTGCGCTGGATGGTCTGCACCGCCTCATCGGTTCCGGAGCGGAACTGCTCAATCATCGACTCAATCTCCGTGGTGGACTCGTGGGTGCGCTGAGCCAGATGCCGTACTTCGTCGGCCACCACCGCAAACCCCCTGCCCTGCTCCCCGGCCCGTGCCGCCTCGATGGCTGCATTGAGCGCCAGCAGATTAGTTTGCTCGGCGATCCCCTTGATCACCTCCAGCACGGTGCCGATGTTGTGGCTGTTCTGCTCCAGCGCGCCCATCACCTCGCCGCTCTGATTCAGGCTCTCCACCAGCTGTTCCGTGTGCCCCATGGCCTCCAGATTGGCCTGCTGGCTCTGTTGAGACCTCTGGGTCGCTTCACCGGTGGCCGCCTGGGTGGCCGAGGCGCTGCGTGCCACCTCCTGAGCGGTCGACGCCATCTGATTCACCGCAGTGGCCACCTGGGTCACCTCATCGGTCTGGCGACTGACGTTGTTCTGAACCTCACAGCTGCACACCGACAGAGAATCTGAGGCCTGGGCCACCTCCTCGGTAGAGTGCCTGACACCAATGAGCAGCTGAGCCACGGTGTTGCGGGTCTTCTCCATGGCGCAGAGCAGCTCACCCAACTCGCCGGGCTCATCTTTGGCGACGGGCCGACTGAAGTCACCACCGGCAAGATCGTGCAGGGCCACCAGACCTTTGTCCAGCCCCCGCATGATCGCCCTGGAGAACCACAGCACCATGGCACAGGCGATCAATAGGGAGACCAGTGACGCGGACACCGAGATATATTCCAGGCTGGTGGCCTCTCCCTCTATGTCCCCCAAAGTTGTTTCGGTCAGCCCCGCCAACTGATGCAGCAGCTCCTCCACCTCAGTGGTCAGGGCCTGAGCCTCCTGTTCCACCTGGCCGGAGAGTGCTTCTGCCTGACTGATAGCCCCCTGTTCCAGGTGTTCAAACACTTCCTGAACATGCTCCACCCAGGTGTGATGATGGGCGCGAAGCTTCACCAGCGAGGCGCCAAGGAGCGCCATATCGCCGGTACTGCCCTCGAAGAAGCGACCGGCACGGCTGAACTCCCGTTCAATCTCCTGATTCATCGCCCAGAAGGCCGCAAGGGAGGATTGGTAGCCCGACACCGCCCCCTCCTCAGAGGAAAGCTCCAGGGCATAACGGAATCCCCGCTCAAACATCACCTCCTGCTCCAGCTGCAACTCGGTGATGCGGGTGGCCGCCGCCACCACAGGCATGTTCCTGTGGGCCACTTCACCCAGGTGCCCCTCCAGGTTGGTCAGCTTAATAAAGACGGTCGAGGTGGTGAGCAGTTGAATGCCGCAGATCACCACCACCAGAAGCACCAGGCGTTGACGGATACTCAGGGTGTTAACCATGGGCGCCTCCCCGTTTTGGGTGGCCAACCATGATCTGCGTGTGATCTGCAGGTTGAAAAACTGGGGCGGGCACCGCCGCCCGCCCTAAGAGGGTTTCTCTGTGCAACATTGGCCACATCCTTGTGATTCTCTGCGCTGACAACCCGGCACTCCCGCCAAGTCAAAAAAAGCCGAACTCTGTGCCCGGCATATCAACAAGATTAGCAGAGCTGTCAGAAATGCAAGGCGATTTCCCACTTCGCGCCGCGCCCCTCTCTGGGATACACTGCCTAGCCTGTTTCACCAGATACCCGGATTCCATGGCCAGACCCAACAGCAAACTCCCGGACCGCTCTGTCCAGATCAGCTGCAGCCGATGTCGTACCCAGCTGCTGCGATACCGCAAGGGGGGCAACGGTGCCCTGGTGAAGTGCTTTATGGAGCGGATTACCGAGGATCACACCCAGGAGCCGGGGATCTGTCCCGGCTGCGGCAGTCAGTTTGGCCGCCAGACCCTGATCCGGGGTGTGCCTGCCCTGAAGATGGTCGGGGGCAAGGTCAGGGTCAAATAGCCTTGCTGAGGGTCGCCTGAATCAGCAGGTTTCTCGGGGTGGCGCTGCGCTCACAGAACTTAGTCAGGGACACCTGGTATCCCTGCTCTTCAAGAAACAGCACCCTGTCCAGGGCCAGCCAGATCTCCAATGGACGACGAAACAGCTGACGCACGGTTTCCATCTGCTCCACCAGGCTCACTCTGACCTCCCCTTTCTCAAGAAAATCACCGGCCCGGGTCAGATCCAGCGGCAGATTCTTACGCTCGCAGGCCCAGTGACAGAAGGCTTCAAATCCCTGATCCAACACCGCCTTGGGCACGGTGGGCAGAGGCTGGTATCCGCTGCCACCCTGACTGCGCTGAAGGGAATCAAACCCAAGACGATAGCTGAGTTCCAGCCGGCGGCGGCGTCGCACCTGGGGCGGGGCGGTGACCGTCTCCTGCAGAGGCAGCTTCAAGTCCATCTTGCTCAGACTCAGGCCAGTTGCCTGGGCCGCCCGGGACTGAGGCTGATAACTGTCCTGAGGGATCAAATGGTAACAACAGGGGGAGAGGGAGATGGACCTGGTGCGACGCTCTGCCCCATGGCGCATCAGGGCCAGGTGCAACTCACCACAGGCGTGCAGTGCCACCGCATGCTGTTCACCGGCAAGCAGGGAGGCCGCATCGGCCGCCAGGGCATCGCCCTGAACAAATCGCTGCGGCTGACCGCTTTTCGATGCCAGCATCGCCCCTTCTTCGCACAGGGTCTGTTGCCACTCCAGGCTGACGACGTCGCGACCGCTGGTCGCCGCCAGCACCCGTCCCAGATGGCCTTTACCGGCGCACCACTCCAGCCAGGGCTGGTCGTCACTGTGCAGCGCAGAGGCAAAGGCGGTGATCTGCCGCCACTTTCGCCCAGGCACACCAGAGTCGAGACGGGATGGGTAGCGAATCTCACGACTTTCACTGTCGTCGACGGCGGCCAGAGAGCCTAGCTCGACGGTAAAAGGCAGGAAGGGGGAGAGTTCAGCGTGCAGTGTCGGCAGATCCTGGCGCAGCGCCACCAGGGTCTCGTCGGGCTGGTTTGCCAACCAGGTACACAGAGCAGGAGCCGACTCCAGCCAGGGCAGACTCAGCTGCTCGAAAGGCACAAACTGCCACCAGTGGCGATGTGCCTTCAGCAGTTCAGTGAGCCGGTGAAACCTTTGAAGATGATCCATGGGCACCCAGGGGCGTAAAAAAGCGGCCATTGTAGCCAAAGCCCCCGGGGCAGGAAAGGGGATCAGGCAGTGCCGTAGCGCTTATCCAGATAGGCGATGATGTCACCAGACTCCAGCATCCACTGGCTGCCTTCGTCACCATCAATGCGCAAACAGGGCACCATCACCTTACCGGCGTTCTGCTCCAGCTCGGCGCGGTATACCGGGTGACGATTCACATCCCGGGTCTCGATGGGCAGGTTCAGCCGATGCATGGCACGGCGTACCTTGATGCAGAAGGGGCAGGCATAAAACTGGTAGAGAGACAGGCTTTGTACCTCTTTGGCTACCCTGGCCTGCTCCTCCGGAGAGCGTTTAACCGGCCTGGGGCGAGTGAGCACATCGCCCAGAGCTATGGTGCGGCCCAGGCCTTCACGTACAATTTTCAACAGCATTTGCGGGTCCTGTAGTGTTTGCTTGGCGCCATTGTACCTAAGGCGCGCCCAAATGGGCAGAGATCACATTCCCCCCGCCAAACGTGAAGCGGGCCGCCATCGCGACCCGCCTTGCTGTTCAATCCTGACTCTGCTCAGGAATGGGACTACTGATGATCGGCCGGCGACCTGGCCGGCAACTGCTGAACATGCAGATCCATCTGGGGATAGGGGATGCCGATGCCGGCGTCGTCCAGGGCAACCTTGATGTTGGCCATCAGCTGGAAGTAGGCGTTCCAGTAATCTGCGCCCTTGACCCAGGGACGGACCACGAAGTTAACACTGGAGTCCGCCAGCGCAGACACTTCGATGGTGGGCGCGGGATCATCCAGCACATACTCGCAGGCCTTGACCGTATTGGTGAGCACTTCACGGGTCTGACGCAGGTCGGCATCGTAAGATACACCAATGACCAGATCCACTCGCCGGGTGTCTTTGGCACTGTAGTTGACGATGACGCTGCTCATCACCGCCGCATTGGGGGCGATGATCTTCTTGTTGTCCGGGGTCACCAGGGTGGTGGAGAAGATGGAGATCTCCTCGACCACACCGGCCACTCCTGCGGCCTCGACGTAGTCTCCTGCCTTGCAGGGACGGAACACCACCAGCAGGACACCGGCAGCAAAGTTGGACAGGGAGCCCTGCAGAGCCAGGCCTACCGCCAGGCCGGCGGCACCCAACACGGCAATCAGCGAAGCGGTCTGCACCCCTAGCTGCGCCAGAACCGCCACCAGGGTCACCGCCATGATCATCACCGAGACCAGGGCACCGACAAAACTGACCGCGGTCTTCTCGACGTTACGCCGGGTCATCACCGCTTCCACAAGCTTACGCACCAGTTTGCTGACCCAGCGACCCACAATGAAGATCACCAGGGCGAATACGATATTTAGTCCATAGGCCATCGCCAGTTCAGGCAACTGCTCCATCCATGCTTCCATTTTCCCTAGTCTCCCTTAATCAGTTTTAGGGTTACGGGCTGGGCCACCACCTCCACACGGCGATTGGCAGCCAGTCCTTGGTCATTTTCCTTCAATGGCTCACTCTCTCCCAAAGCATGTAGGGAGAGAGAGCGGCGATCGACGCCAAAATTCAACTGCAGAACGTCGGCAACCGCCTCCGCCCGGGCTCGTGACAGAGTCTGGTTGGTGCTGGCACCACCCCGCTCATCGGCGTGCCCCTTGACCACCAGTTGATGCCCCTGCCATTTGTTCATCCAGGGCTGCAGCTTCTTGAGCTGATCCTGACGCACTACCGATGAGCCGCTGTCAAACAGCAGCACCACAGTGCGCGCCTCCTGAGCCGCCTGGGCCGGGCAGCCATTGCCGCTGGCCACGGTCGCCGATGTCCTTGGGCAGGCGTCCTTACTGTCCGGGACACCATCCCCGTCTCTGTCCCCGGCCATAACCGGGGCTACTAACACCAAGGTACAGCACAAACATCTGATAAAGAAAGTCATATCTCGCTCCTGGCTCCATCTCAAAGATAGACCAAGCTGAGGCAAAAGGCAGGTTAAAACAGCTGTCCCTGGGCGGGACCACCGCCAGGGTGGGCAGCCACATCGAAGCAGGAGAGAGCGGCGCCGAGCTCGCCGCTTTGTAACCAGGCTCTGGCGGGTGCCCCCAACAGGGCCACTGGCATCCTGTGATGGTATTCGGAGAGATTTTGGGTGGCAGCCTGGGTAATGAGCACCACGGCGCCGTTGGGCAGGGACTCTGCCGGTGGCCACCAGAGTCCGGCAAAACTGAACAGCGGCGCAGGACGAGGTGCAGAGAAGCGGTAGGCCTGCTTGCCGCTCCCCTCTTTGCGCCACTCGAACCAACCCGAGGCGGGGATCAGGCAGCGCCTGCGCGCCAGAGCCTGACGAAACATCGGCTTTTCCGCCAGGGTTTCACTACGGGCATTGATGACGGGTCTGGACAACCCGGGATGAGGCAGGCCCCACTGGAACTGCCTCAGGCTGAGCTGGCCATCGAGTTCCAATACCGCCGAGACCAGATGAGTGGGGCGAATCTCCCCCTGGGGCTCCAGCTCAAAGGTGCCGCCATTCATCCCCAGCTGATCCCGGGTATCGTAGCCATCACAGGCCTGGAAGAAGCGACCACACATAATTACTGGCCGAACCTGGGGGCACCGTCGGCAAGATAGAGGGCCTCTGCGGCACTGTTTTGCCGCCCTAATACCTGATTCCGGTGGGGAAAACGGCCAAAGCGTTCGATGATTTCCAGGTGCAGCTGCTGAAACTTCAGGGTGCCTTCGGCTTCGGTCAATGCCCGGTCGGTCAGGCCCTGGGTCAGGTCAGTCAACAATTCGACGCCAAGACGCTGGTCGTCCAAAGACTCGGAGTGTTGCAGCGGCATATAGAAGAACTGCTTTTCCGACAGGCTGAGTTCATCATCCATACCGGAAGCGATCCCCTCCCGGCACAGAGCAACCGCCCTGGCATCCCCGGAGAAGGCTTCGGCCCGGCCCCGATACAGGTTGCGGCTGAACTGGTCCAGGACGATGATCAGGGCCAGACGCCCCCTGGGTTGCTCAGCCCAGTCGTCCAGTTCACCTATCAGCGCCCGCTGATGCAGCTCACCAAAATGAACCCGGATCTCCTCATCGATCACCTCTCCGGCACCAAACCACAGCTTGCCTTTCGGCTCTTTAGGCAGGCCCTGCTCCAGCTCTCCGAACCAGAAAAACAGCACCTGTTCGACTTCTGGATTCATCCCATCTCCTTGTTCAATGACCAAAGTCTGGTTCTGTATTCAGAGCAAAAAACAGGCCGACTTTCAAGTCGGCCTGGGTGAATCACTTCTCTTTGCCTGGTGGGTAGCCCTCGAAAATGGCGGCAACCACCTTCTGAACCTGCTCGGTTCGCTTCTCCGGCGTCAGGTTCTTCTTCAGGGTGTCGGTGCCACTGCCACGCCACAGCAACTGTTTGGTCTTGGCATCAATGATGTCGATGATCAGGGTACCCTCTTTGTACTCGCGAACCCGGGTGTCTGCCTGGACCCCGGTGCCCCAGTAGCCGTGACGGCTGTGGTAGTAGGGGTAGTAGCCGAAACTGGTGTAGAAGGTGTCGACATCGATCTTCTTCTCAACCTGAGTCAGGTAGTTCACCAGCACCTGGGCATCACTGGCGGGCACCTGGGACAGGCCCGCATTGGTCAACTGGGAGGTCAGGGCATCGCGAATGCGACGATCGTTGAGTCCGTCCATCTGGTACTTGGCGGAACCGCTGTCCGGGGTGGCTTCCACCCAGGCCCACTTGGTGAAGCTGTCGAACGCCACCTTCTCATCGTAGTCGTACTCGGTGCTGACCGAGCTGCAGCCCGCCAGCGCCAAAATGCCAATCCAAAGAAACGCGCGCTTCAACATAGTGGGATCCCTATCCGTTAATACACTGTTTATGACCTTAACACAGGGATTCAGGTTCCCTAAAGCCCTTCTGACCTCTCAGCCAGCCGGGGTTCAGCATGACACTGTCACTCTGGTTCCTTTCCCAAGACTTCCTCATGCACTCATTTGGTTGTCTATACTTTTTAACAACTTATTAGGATAGCACCCGGATCATAGCCTTAGGAGTAACAGAGAATGAGAGCGCTGAAGATATGGCTGTTCGCACTGATGACCATGACCCTTGGATTCGGTGCCCAGGCCGCCTCAAAAACCGAGATCGACGCCAAGGTAAAGGGCGCGCTGCAGCAACTCTATAAAGAAACCCCGGCGGCGAAGGAGCTGGTGGCGAAAGCCAGAGGCGTGCTGGTGATGCCCGAGGTGTACAAAGCCGGGTTCGGCATCGGCGGCGAATATGGCGAGGGCGCCCTGCTGATCAATGGCGCCCCAGCCGACTACTATGCCACTGCGGCGGCCTCGTTCGGCCTGCAGGTCGGCGCTCAGGTCAAGAGCCAGGTGGTGCTGTTTATGACCTCAGAGGCGTTGGACAACTTCCGTAACAGTCAGGGCTGGAAAGCCGGCGTGGACGGCTCGGTCGCCCTGGCCACCCTGGGGGCGGGCGGCACCTTCGACAGCAACACCCTGAGGCAGCCGATCATCGGATTCATCTTCTCGAATAAGGGACTGATGTATAACCTCACCTTCGAAGGGTCCAAGTTCACCAAGATCGATCGCTGAACACCTGAAACTGGCGAATGCCGGGGCTCAGCGCCCCTGAAGGTCAGTCCACCAACAGCTGTTCTATGTGCTGCTGCAGGTTCTCCACCAGTTCCGGGGTGAGCCTGCGGCGTTGCCGGTCTCCGCTCTCCTCCAGGATGCGACTCACCGCCGCCGCCATGCCCCGGCCGGTGCGGGTCACCTCCGCATGCAGGTAGAGTCCCCCCTCTGCCGGGACCACCGCCAGCTCCATCTCCTCGATGCGCCCCTTGAATGGCCCCTCGCCCACACTGTAGTGGAACATCTGCAGGTAGGGCGCCGTCACCCTGGCCATGGAGGAGACCGCTTCGGTGTGCACCAGATCCTGGATAAAGCCCAGCCGGGTTATGGCCACCAACAGGTCTGCGACCAATGGCTGGGGCACCACCTCAAACAGATCCTTATCGCTGGGGTCTCGGGCCTGACGGATATCCAGGCCGGTGGAGAGCCACACCTCGGTACTACCCAGGGTCAGGGGGGTGAATTCCGGCAACTGGAACTCTATGGGGATCTCCAGCTCCTCCCGGGCGCCAACGGTCATCGCCACCGGCAACTGGAAATGAGCCAGCTCCACCTCCTGGGTTTGCACCTGGCCATCCTCTCTCTGCTGGTAACGGCAGTGGAGGGAGAAGTAGACCCCATGGATATGCTGACCTATGGTGCCTCCCTTGGCCAATACACGGGCGGTCACCCTCTGACCGGGCGAATAGCTGTCGGAACTCAGCAGGGTATCCACCTCACAGGAGCCCATGCCCATGGAGGAAAGCAGTCGGTTGAAGAGGGACATCGGCGCAGATTTTCCTTTTTCTTCTGTGATTTTGATAAACTGACAGGCCCATACCTGATAAGCCGCAAGATATGATCTCTAATCAAGACTCGCAACTGGTATATAGCACTGACCAGGGGCGCATTAGCCAGGAAGAGACAAAACCCCAACCGCCTCAGGGCGATGGTTGGGTTCGCATCCACCTGGACAGAAAGGGCCGCAAAGGCAAAGGAATGATGGTGGTGAAGGGGCTAGGCTTAGAAGACAAGAAGCTCAAGAAGCTGGCCGCCACCCTGAAGAAGAAGATGGGTGTCGGCGGTGCCGTCAAGGAGTTCGACATCGAGATCCAGGGCGACAAGCGGGATCAGCTCAAGCAGCTTCTGGAGCAACAGGGCTTCAAGGTCAAACTGGCGGGAGGTTAAGGAGTTACCCATGCAAAGCCTGAAAGATCACCTGTTGATCGCCATGCCCTCACTGCAGGACAAGGTGTTCAAACGCTCGGTTACCTACCTCTGCGAACACGACGAAGAGGGGGCCATGGGGCTGATCATCAACCACCCCATTGGACTGGCACTGGACGAGTTGCTGAAGAAGATGGAGCTGCAGGAGGAGGGATTTGTCCTGCCTGCCAGCCTGGCCAACCAGGTGCTGCTTGGCGGGCCGGTCACGCCGGATCGCGGCTTCGTGCTCCACAGCAGCGAGCGCAACTTCGCCAACAGCCGCCGCATCAACAATGAGCTGACCGTCACCTGCTCCAAGGATGTCCTGGACAGCCTGGGCCAGGGTCAGGCTCCGGACCATTATCTGGTGGCCCTGGGCTATGCCGGCTGGGAAGCGGGCCAGTTGGAACAGGAGATCCTCGAAGGCTCCTGGCTGACCATTCCTGCCACCCCGGAGCTGCTGTTTGAAGTGCCCCACAAAGAGCGCTGGGCCGCCGCCACCCGGGCCCTGGGCATCGACGCCTGGCAACTGTCCGGGGAGATTGGCCACGCATGAGTGACACCATTCTCGGATTCGATTTCGGCACCAAGGCCATCGGCGTGGCCATAGGTCAGAGCATCACCGGCACCGCCCAGCCTCTGTGTGGCCTCAAGGCCAACGACGGCATCCCCAACTGGGATGAAGTGGCCAATCTGTTTGCCGAATGGCAACCCAGCTTGGTGGTGGTGGGCCTGCCCCTGAACATGGACGGCACCGAACAGGAGCTGACCCTGAGGGCGCGCAAGTTTGCCAACCGCCTCCATGGACGTTTCGGGGTCAAGGTGGTCACCCAGGATGAGCGCCTGACCACCACGGACGCCAAGGCGCACCTGTTTGAGCGCCGCGGCTTTCGCGGCCTGAAAAAGTCTGCCATCGACGCCACCTCGGCCGCCCTGATCCTCGAGGGCTACTTCGAGTCCCTCTATGGCTAACCCTTCCGGAATCAAAAAGAGGACGCCACGGCGTCCTCTTTTCATCTCTGGGTAACTCAGAGCAGCTTGGCCCTCAGCTCCTCGAAGGAGTTCGCCAGAAACTCACTGAGCAGAGGCTTGACCGCCGCCTGGGCCAGCGCCTCAGGCAGGGGCAGATCCAGACCCAGCAACTCATCCACCGACTCCTTGAACTTGGCCGGATGGGCGGTGCCCAGGAAGATGCCGCACTCCTCCGGATTAAGAGACAGAGACAGTGCCCGGCTGGCCACCGCCGCATGGGGCTCAGACAGGTAGCCTCCCTTGTGCAGGGCGGTCAGTTGGGTTTCACACTCCGCCTCGGAGACCGCCACCCCTTCCAGCTGAGCCAGGGACCAGCCCTTCGCCTGACACAGGGCCTCGACCCTGGGCCAGTTGTTGGGGGCAGACACATCCATGGCGTTGGAGCGGGTGGCCACCGTAGGACGCACCTCCCACTGACCGTTAGACAGGTAACGGGGGACGGTGTCGTTGCTGTTGGTGGCGGCGATGAAGCGTTTCACCGGCAGGCCCATCGCCTTGGCCAGCAGGCCGGCGGTCAGGTTGCCGAAATTGCCACTGGGCACGGAGATCACCGCCTGATGACGGCGCTCCTCGGGCAGTTGAGCCACCGCCTCGAAGTAGTAGCAGATCTGTGCCAGCAACCGGGCGATGTTGATGGAGTTGGCGGAGTTCAGGCCAATGGCCTGCTTCAACGGCTCATCCTCAAACGCCAGCTTCACCAGGGACTGGCAGTCATCGAAGCTGCCCGCCACCGACAGGGTCTGGATGTTGCCCCCCAGAGTACAGAACATCTTCTCCTGCAGGGAGCTGATGCGCCCCTCGGGGTAGAGGATCACCACCTTGATGTTGTCCAGGCCATAGAAGGCATCGGCCACGGCGGCGCCGGTGTCCCCCGAGGTGGCGGTGAGGATGGTCAGAGACTCCTCCCCGGCCAGGTGGGAGAGGACCCGTGCCAGGAAGCGCGCGCCGAAATCCTTGAAGGCCAGGGTGGGACCATGAAACAGCTCCAGGCAGTACTGGCGGTCACACACCTGGGCCAGGGGGGCATCGAAGGTGAAGGCGTCACGCACCAGGGAGGCGACTGTCTCCTCACCCAGCTCATCGCCCAGCCAGGCATTCAGAATGGCCACGGAGCGATCCACAAAGGGCATGGCCAGCAACTCGTCGACGTTGTCCAGCTTCGGCAGGCTCGAGGGGAAAAACAGCCCGCGGTCCCTGCCCAGTCCCTGGCGCACGGCCTGGGAGAAGCTGACGGTCTGATCGGGATGTTTCAGGTTATAGAGTTCCATGGTGGTTACTTCTCGCTCTGGTAGATAACCCCATCCTCCGCCAGCCGGCAGATATGGGCGAAACCCCTGGCATTGGCCAGGTAACAGGTGTCCAGGTAGGTCTTGGCCCGCTGGGCGCTCTCTGGGTCACGGCAGACGGCAAACAGGGTCGGCCCGGACCCGGAGATCCCCACGGCGTCGGCGCCCAGTTCAGCCAGGGCGGACTTGGCCGCCACAAACCCGGGGATGTGGGCCGCCCGGTAGGGCTCTGCCAGCTCATCTTTGAGCATGGCCAGGGCTTGTTGCTGGTCCTGGCGGTAACAGGCGTCTACGAAGGCCGCCAGGTTCTGGCCAAAGGCGATGGTGGTGCCCTTGTCATACTGTTCGGGCAGCAGCGCCCGCATCTTGGCGGTGGACAGGCTGATCCCCGAGTAGGCCACCACCCAGTACCAGTCGTCGAACGCAGGCAGCTTGCGGGCAAAGTCCGCCACCATCAGTTGCAGCCCGCCCAGGTAGCTGGGCGCCACATTGTCATAGTGAATGGAGCCGGAGATCTGCCCCTCCAGTTCCCCCATCAACCTGAGCAGCTCCACCTCATTCAGGGGATCACCGAAAAAGCGGTTGAGGGCGGCACAGGCGGCCACCACAGAGCTGGCACTGGAGCCCAGGCCACTGCCCACCGGCAGATTCTTCTCCAGGGTCAGTGACAGGGGCTGAGGCGCCAGGCCACTGGCTTCGAAAAACGCCTCCACCGCCCTGAGTACAATGTTCTCGGCCGGGTCTTTGGGCAGCACGTCTTCATAGGGGCCGCAGCAGGCGAACGCCGGCGCATCGGCGTCCTCGACGCTGACCCTGTCGCCGAGGCGGCTGCCATCCACAGGTTGCAGGGCGGCGCCGAGCAGATCGAAGCCGACACTGACGTTGCCCATGGAGGCGGGGGCATAAGCGGTCACTTTGGCCATATCAGCCCTCCTTCTGCCAAGCCTGGGTACGCAGGATGTCGGCGAAGACCCCGGCGGCGGTCACCGCGGTGCCGGCGCCGTAACCGCGCAGGACAAAGGGCAGTGGCTGATAGTAGCGACTGTAAAAGGCCAGGGCGTTTTCCCCGCCCTTGATGGCATACAGGGGATGCTCAGGTGCCACCGCCTGAACCGCCACCTTACAGCTGCCGTCCGCTTCGATGGCGCCCACATAGCGCAGCACCTTGTTCTCGGCCTTGGCCGCGGCGACCATCTGGGCCACCTCGGCATCCGCCTGGGGCAGGTTGGCCATAAAGCTGTCGGTGTCGCCACTGGCATCGAAGGAGGCAGGCAGCACACTCTCCACCTGGATGTCCTCCATCTCCAGCTCCAGGCCGGCCTCTCGTGCCAGAATCAGTACCTTACGAGCCACGTCCATGCCCGCCAGATCCTCCCGGGGATCCGGCTCGGTAAAGCCTTTCTCCCGCGCCCGGGTGGTGGCGTCGGAGAGGGAGACCCCCTCCTCCAGCAGACCAAAGATGTAGGAGAGCGAGCCGGAAAGGATGCCGCCGAAGCTGTGCAGCTCGTCGCCGGCACGCAGCAGCCCCTGCAGGTTATCGATCACCGGCAGGCCGGCCCCCACGTTGGTTTCATAGAGGAACTGACGGCGCTGGCGGCGGGCCACCTGGCGCAGCTCCCGGTAATAGGCCATGTCGGCGGTGTTGGCTTTCTTGTTGGGGGTCACCACGTGCAGGCCGGCGTTCATGGCATCCACATAGCGGGCCCCCAGGGCATCGCTGGCACTGCAATCCACCAGCACCGGATTGGTCAGCTTGGCGTCGTGGGCAAAGGCAAACAGCGCCTCCAGGCACATGGGCTGCCCCTTGACCTCAAGCTGCTCCCGCCAGTCGTCCAGGCCGAGACCATGAGGGTCCAGCAGCATCTGCCGGGAGTTGGCCACGCCACAGACCCGCAGCGCCACATGATGATCATTGAGGGCCTGCTGCTGCTGATTGATCTGACTGAGCAGCTCGGCGCCCACCTGACCACAGCCCACCAGCAGCACATCCACGTAGAGGCGGCTGTCGAAGAAATTCTGATGGCAGATGCGCAGGGCGGCAGCGGCATCATCGTTGCGGATCACCGCAGAGATGGCTCTCTCCGAGCTGCCCTGGGCGATGGCGGCAATGTTGATGGAGGCCTGGGCCAGGGAGCGGAAGAAGCGGGCGGCGACCCCTTTGCGGGTCTTCATGCCATCGCCCACCAGGGTGACGATGGCCATGCCGGGCATCAGTTCCAGGGGATCGAGCATCTCGCTCTTCAGTTCCAGGGCGAAGGTCTCCTCCAGGGCCTGTACCGCCAGCTCCTGGTCCTGCTCCTCCACACAGAAGGAGATGGAGTATTCCGAGGAGCTCTGGGTGATCAGGCTTACTGACACACCGGCCAGGCTCATGGCGTCAAACACCCGGGCTGCCATGCCAACCATCCCCTTCATCCCGGGGCCGGAGACACTGATCATGGTCTGTTCCGCCAGGTGGCTGACCGCCTTCACCGCGTCACTGCCCGCCCCCTCCTGATGGATCAGGGTGCCCAGGGCCTGGGGATTCAGGGTATTGCGGATGCGGCAGGGGATCTGGTGCTGGGCGATGGGGGCGATGGTTCTGGGGTGCAACACCTTGGCACCGAAGTAGGAGAGCTCCATCGCCTCCTTGTAGCTCATCTCTTCCAGCAGGCGGGCATCGGGCACCAGGCGGGGATCGACGCTGTAGACCCCGTCCACATCGGTCCAGATCTCGCAGCTGTCGGCGTGCAGGCAGGCGGCCAGGGCGGCCGCGGAGTAATCTGAGCCATTGCGGCCCAGGGTAACGGTCTGCCCCTCCTGGTTGCAGGCGGTAAAACCAGGCATCACCCAGAAACGGTACTCCCCAACAGGCAGAGAAGCCAGACGTTGGCGGGAAGCCTCGATGTCCACCTGGGCATCCAGGGCTTCTCCCCGGGCCATCAGGTAACGTCTGGGCTCCAGAAACGCATTGCGCTCGCCCCGGGCGGTAAGCAGGGCCATCATCATGTGCACCGACAGGCGCTCACCGACCACCATCACTTCCGCCACCACCTCATCGGGGCAACGTCCCAGCAACGCCACCCCCTGAAGCTTCTGAGCCACCTGGGCCAGCTCCTGTTGCCACAGGGCCATCAGGGCTTCACGAGCCTCCAGATCCAGTTCGGCGCCGTCGCTGAGCTCGTCCAGAGTCTGACGGACCGGCTCCAGCAACTCATCACTGTAGCCGGCCACCGCCCGATATACCGCCGACTCCAGGGCATTGGTGACCCCCTTGGGTGCAGACAGCACCAGCGCCAGAGAGAACCCCTCGACGCTCTCCTGTGCCAGAGTCGCCACCTGGGCAAACCGTTCTGCACTGGCCAGGGAAGAGCCCCCGAACTTCATCACCTTCATCTCGTCTCTCCTGTTGTGCCCTGCCCAAAACGAAGAAAGCCCGCTTTGGGAGCGGGCTTTCTGGTAACTGAATTTGTGGTTTGTTCAGATACTAGCAGCCCGCCCCGCGACCGGTGGTACCGGTGCCGGTAATCACGATAATGGTGGTGATTACAGCGTGCATATTTAGCATCGTTTTATGAATAAACCTTTAAATTTGTCTTACCTGTTACTTGAACTGAAAGGCGCCGAAGAGTCAAGGACTATTTTTTCAGCGCCTTTTCGATGTCTCCCATCAGGGTGTGCGCCATTGACACATCCCTTTGATTTAAAAGACCTAAGCGATCTTTGAGCCACAGGCGCAACGGGTCATTCTCAGCAACATTCAAATCATTCATCAAGGTTATGGAGCGCTGTTTCAGTGCCGAAAGCGGTCCTTCGCCAGATGCGTCCGGCACCGGAGTCTGGGGAACCCGGGAAAACTCGTAGGCGTAAAGCATGGCAGCCTGGGCCAGATTCAGAGAGGGGTAGGGGTTGGCCAGGGGAATGGTGGTCAGCAGATCCGCCAAGGCCAGATCCGCGTTGGACAAGCCTGACTCCTCACAGCCAAACACCAGGGCAACCCTGGGGGCCGCCTCACCCAGAGCCCTGACCTTTTCTGCCGCCTGGGCCGGGGAGTGCAATACCCGTTTGTCGCCTCGGCGACGGGCGGTGCTGGCAATCACCAGATCCTGATCGGCCACTGCCTCGGCCAGGGTGGCAAAACTCTGTGCCTGACTCAGCAGCTCCTGACTGCCGTGGGCCACCCAGCCCGCTTCCTCACTCAGGTGTGCCTGGGAGGCCACCACCCTCAGCCGTTCAAATCCCATGGTCTTCATGGCACGAGCCACGGCGCCCACGTTTTCTCCCCGGGCAGGGGCCACCAGAATAAAGGTCAGTTCCACACTCTCTCCTCGTGCGCAGGTGCCGCATCAGGCGGGCATTGGCGCAAAAAAGCCCATCAAGGCGCTGTACACCTTAAAACATTTGCGGCCAAGGGTAATGAAATCCCATTGAGAAGCAAGGTGGGTGACGGTAGGTTAGAGGGTGCAGGGGTGAGGATCACACGCCCCAGGTCCCGCAGTCAGGTAAGGAGTACCACAGATGGACAAGGGCACCCCGAAACGGCTCGCCTACCGTATTCTCACCGGGTTCGACCAACACTACCGGCTCTTCTCCCGGGTCAATGCCGGCGCCCCGGAGCGATTTCTCAGTGCCGACTGGGCCGGCGTTCAGCGCGCCCAGAAGCAGAGAATCCGCTTCTACAGCCAGCGGGTATCGGAAACCGTCGCCGCCCTGATGGCCAGACTGGACAGCCTGACCATCTCCACCGAGCTGTGGCGCGCCGCCAAGAGTGAATACAGCGTCCTGTTGCAGGGCCACCCCCAGGCCGAGCTGGCAGAAACCTTCTTTAACTCGGTGTTTGCCAGGCTGTTTCGCCATCGGGGGCTGGACAATCAGCATCTGTATATCCACACCGCCAGTGCCCGGCGCGCCCCCTTTGCTCCTCATCAGCTATGCTGGCGCTTCCATCTGGGGGAGCGTCCCAAAGAGGCGTTTCGCCGTGCCCTGGGCTACGCCAGGTTGCTCAATGCCTTTGAGAACATAGACCAGGATCTGGACAAGCTGCATCAGAGGCTGGAGCCGGTGATGGACAGGCTCAAAGCCCATGATGTGGAGTTTCTCAAACCGGTCTTCTACCGAAACAAAGGCGCCTATCTGGTGGGGCGACTCATTGGCCACAGAGGGGAATCCCCGCTGATTCTGCCCATTCGCCATGGAGATGCGGGACTGGCACTGGATGCGGTGATCACCCGCCAGGATGACTGTTCGGTGATCTTCAGCTTTACCCGGGCCTATTTCATGGTGGAGACCGACCGCCCTGCCCTGCTGCTGCGCTACCTGCGCCACCTGATGCCCAACAAGTCCTGGGCAGAGCTCTACACCGCCATCGGCCTGCAAAAACACGGCAAGACCGAGTTCTACCGCTCCTTCCTCAGCCACCTCAACACCAGCAGCGATCAGTTTGTCATCGCCCCGGGGATCAAGGGGATGGTGATGAGCGTGTTCACCCTGCCCTCCTATGATGTGGTGTTCAAACTGATCAAGGACAGCTTCGCTCCGCCCAAGGAGAGCAGCAAAGCCGAGGTGATGGAGAAGTACAACCTGGTGAAGGAGCACGACCGGGTAGGCAGGATGGCGGACACCCAGGAGTTTCGTAACTTCGCCTTTCCCCGCCACAGATTCAGCCCGGCCCTGCTGGATGAACTGATGACCTGCGCTCCGTCCGAAGTGGAGTTGGATGGCGACAGAATCATCATCCGCCACCTCTATATTGAGCGGCGCATGACCCCTCTCAACATCTATCTGGATGATGCCGACGACCTCCACCTGCACCGGGCCATCGGCGAGTATGGCAACGCCATCAAGCAGCTGGCCGCCGCCAATATCTTCCCCGGTGACATGCTGTTTAAAAACTTTGGCGTCACCCGCCATGGCCGCGTCGTGTTCTACGACTACGACGAAATCGATTATATGACCGACTGCAACTTCCGGGTGATTCCGCCACCGCGCTACCCGGAGGATGAGATGGCGGCGGAGCCCTGGTACTCGGTAGGGCCCAAGGACATCTTCCCGGAGGAGTTTGGTCGTTTCCTGCTGGGACGTGCGGAGATCCGCAAGAGCTTTATGGCCCAGCACAGGGATCTGCTTCAGGCCAGCTACTGGCAGGGACTGCAAAGCCAGATCCGAGACGGCATCTACCCGGATATCCGCCCCTACCGCCAGGAGTGCCGGCTCTGATCCCCCTTTGGAGGTAAAAATGTCGCCTCAGTCATGGTGCAGCAAGGGTGAAAGCCGTATGATTTGGCCTTTTACACTCATCTGTTTTTGGAGTTCAGGATGAAAATTGCTGCTAATACCGTCGTTACCATGCACTACCGTCTGCGTGACGGCGAAGGCGAACTGATCGAAGACTCCTTCGGCGGTCAGCCTATGCAGTACCTGCATGGGGCCAACAACCTGATCCCAGGCCTGGAAGCACAACTGGCCGACAAAGCGGCCGGCGACAAGCTGGAAGCGGCTGTTGCCCCAGAGCAAGCCTATGGTCCTTATCAGGAGGGCCTGAAGCAGGAGGTGCCTCTGGCCGCCTTCGGCGACATCGAAGACATCACCCCTGGCATGCGCTTTATGGCGGAAACCGACCAGGGTCCTGCCCCTGTAGTGGTCGCCGAAGTCCGCGATGACACCGTTGTCGTTGACGGCAACCACCCTCTGGCCGGCGTTACCCTGCAATTCGAAGTGGAAGTGGTTGAAGTACGTGCCGCGACCGAAGAGGAGATCGCTCACGGTCACATCCACGCGGCCGGCGGCTGTGGTGGCGGTTGCAGCGACAAGGGTGACGATCACGAGTGTTGTGGCGGCACCGGCGAGTGCGGTGACCACGGTGAAGGCAAAGGCGGCTGCGGCTGCCACTAAGGGTTCATTCCCGCCTTCAGGAAAAACGGCAGCTCAGGCTGCCGTTTTTTATTGCCGAGCGATGCGAGATTACTGATCGAATTGGGGCACCACCAGCAGATGGCTGTGCATCTTGCTGAGGATCTCCTCGGCGGTGTTGCCCATCACATACCCCAGAATCCCCTTGCGCTGACGGGCTCCGATGACGAAATACCCCACCTGCAGCTTGTTGGCCAACTGAGGCAGGCACTGGGTTTCATCCCCCACCATCACATGCACCTGGTCCTTGGGCAATCCCAGAGACTCCAGCAGCAGCGCGTTGTTGCGATAGACATCTTTCACCAGCTGCCGGGTATCCACCACCTCCAGATCGCGGATCACCCGTGACAGATGCACCACATAAGCCAGATGCAGCTCACCACCGGTCGATTTCACCAACTGCTTGGCCTGATGGAGCAGCTGCTGATTAAGCATCTGCTTAGACTCACTCTTGCCGCTGAGATCCAGCGCCACCAGCACATCCTGAGCCCTGGCCCTGTGGTTGTCGGTAAACAGCATCAGTGGCACCCGGGTCTGGCGAATCAGGTGCCAGTCTGTGGGCAGCAGGTGGTCGCTCTTGCGATAGGATTTGACGATCATCGACGCCCCTTGATCGCCCAGGGCGGCCACATCTTCGGCCAGATATTCGGCCCAGCGCACCGTCACCGGGATGCCCCCTCCCAACTGAGACATCCTGGTGTGGAGCTTATCGTCCAGCTCACTCATCAGGCGATTTTTGATGGACTCCACCAACTCAGGCGTCATCCCATCTGTGGTAGGCATCGACTCGTGGCAGTAGCCCACCACCTCGGCATCCATCTTCAGTGTTTGTGCCAGCTCCACTCCCTTGGCCAAGGCGTCAAATTGATCATCGTCCCTGGGAGCCACGATCAAGATCTTGCTCATAGTCCCTCCTCTGTCGCTTTTAAACACCAGAGTTCCGAAGAAATTCTATGATTTAAACATAGTCTAACCAGAGCAAGCCCACCGAGCTTTGCCGCCTAAAGGAGCCCTCATGCATCTGGACACCTTCCTGCTCAGCCTGCTGTTGATGCTGTTGCTGGCCAAGATTCTGGCCCAGCTATGCTGGCGTCTTGGGCTGCCCGCTGTAGTCGGAGAGCTGAGCTCAGGCCTGATCCTTGGGCCGTCACTGCTGGGCTGGGTCACCCCTCATCCCCAGCTGCACAACTTGGCTGAGCTGGGGGTGGTCACCCTGATGTTCGTCATCGGCTGCGAGACCTCCATCAAGCGCCTGCTGCACAGCGGCCACAGGGTGATCACCGTCGCCCTGAGCGGGGTGCTGGTGCCCGCGATGCTGATTCCTCCCTTCGTCCACTGGTTGTTGCCCGCCCCGCCCCTTGAAGCCCTGTTCTTTGGCGTGGCCCTGACCGCCACCAGCATAGGTATCGCCATGCGGGTGCTCAGGCTCAATCACCAGGACAAGGGGGTAATGGGACACACCATCCTGGGGGCGGCCATCATCGACGACGTAATTGGGGTGCTGCTGCTGGGGCTGATGTTCAGCCTCTCCAACGGCGATACGGAACCGGTTGGGCTGGTCATGCAACTGGTGACCATAGTGCTGTTTCTGATGCTGGCTCCCGTGGCCACCAGGGTGATCATCTATCTGATCAAACCCTTGACCAAACAAGATATGTTACCGGGCTTCCACGCCAGTACCGTGCTGCTGCTGATCTGCCTGTTTGGCTGGCTGGCCCACCTGTGTGGCACACCACCGCTGCTGGGCGGCTTTGCCGCCGGCCTGGGGATCTCCCGCCACTTTACCTCTCCCTGGTCCAAGTGGCTGGTCAACCCCTTCCCCTTCACCCGCAAGCTGGAACAGGCCTCTGGACCACTCAATGATGTGCTGGCCCCCCTGTTTTTCAGTTATGTGGGACTGAGCATCAACCTGAACCAACAGGCTCTGACGCCGACCGCGCTGATCATTGCTCTGGTCCTGACGGTCCTGGCGGTCCTGACCAAGCTGCAGTGCGGACTGTGGCTGTCGGGGAGTTGGCGGCAGAAGCTGATGGTGGGCAGCGCCATGGTACCCAGGGGTGAAGTGGGCCTAGTGTTCGCCGAGATGGGACGACAGGTAAACCTGTTGGGGGACGAAAGCTTCGCCATGCTGGTGCTGGTGATCACCCTCACCACCATAGTCGGGCCTGTGGTGCTCAAATGGGCCTGCACCCACCCTGGGCCGAGGGAAGATGTCAGGGGGCAGGCGCCCCCTGGCTAAGGGCTACGCCTCTCCCTTGCGCGCCTTGACCACTTTCTCCACCGCCTTAAGCGCATGGGCTTCGGTGGGCACCTCTCCGGCATTGAGATCCAGAGGGACCCGCTTGTGCATGCCGGTGATGTCCTCAGCCAGATGCAACCAGTCCGGGTGCCAAAAAAGCGTCACTTCAGAGTCCACCTGCCAACGGTGCACGCCGCTGTCCTGGCCTTGATAGTTAATGTTGCCGGGTTCCCAATCCATGCTGCTCTCCTCAGTTAGCTCCAGCCTCTTATTCAACTCTAGGCGGAAACCCCGTTAACAGACCTGAGGCAGCTCAATGTTTGACAGGTAATACAATTCGGCGCCGCCCAGGGGCGGCGCCGATGATCTCAGAGGCGCTCCGGCCAGTGTCAGCCCTAGAAGATCCGGCCGACACCGACAACACGTTGTTACGGGTAACTCGGCAACATCTTCAAAAGGGCCAGGCTCTCGCACACAATCACCAGCAGACCGAAGCCCAGCACCAGATAGAGACGCAGGTTGCCACCGGAGACCCTGAACCCTTCGCTGGCACCGCGGCGACGCAACACCAGGGCGATGGAACAGGGCAGCACCAAGACGAAGATGCTGGCCAGCAGAGAGGCATAGCCGATGGCCACGATGAAGCCATCTGGAATGGCCACCGCCAGGGTCAGGGTGGGCAGGAAGGTCACGGCCCCGGCCAGGGCGGTATCTCTTGCGCTGTCGCCCAGCCCCAATTGGTCTTTCATAAAGTCCAGCAGTCCCAGGGCCACCCCCAGGAAGGAGCTGGCCAGGGCAAACTTGGCGAAGAAGCTGAGCAGGGTATCGATAAACTGACCGTCCACCGCATCGCCCACAGCGCCAATCAAAGCACTGACGTTACCCCCGGAGGCCACCACCTGAGCGAAGTCGGTACGGGAGACGGTGCCCAGGATGGCAAACTGCCACAGGACATAGATGGCCAGGGCCAACAGGCTGCCACCGAGGATCGCCTGACGTGACTTGCGGATATCCATGTCATAGTGTTTGACGATGCTGGGTACGGTACTGTGGTAGCCGAAGCTCAGGGCCAGCACCGGAATCCCCAACCAGATGTAGGGCAGTGTCTCCCCCATACCCACTTCGGGGAACAGGTTGGTGGAGGTCACCTCGGCGGACAGCATGCCGATGGAGGTGATGAAGGTGATCACCATGGCACCGATCATGATAGTGCTCACCCGATCCACCGCCCGGCTGCCCAGCAGCACGATGCCGCCAAGCACAATGCCAAACACCAGGCCCGCCTGCCAGTTGGCCAGGCTCAGACCGAACCCCGCCTCCAGGCTGGAGGCCAGCACCGAGGATCCCCCGGAGATGTAGGCGTAACAGAGGATGTAGCTGACAAAGCCCACGGTGCAGAGCGACGCGATCACCCCGGGGACACCCAGGGTGTCCCTGGCCATGGTGGCGTAGCTGGCACCGGCATGGTAGTTGAGGTTGGCCTCGGCCAGGTACATGGCGGAGCTGTAACAGCAGTAGCAGCAGAGGGCGAGGATGATCACCGACCACCCAAACCACATGCCGGCGCTCATCACCGGCAGTGACAGCATGCCAGCGCCAATGGCGGTGCCGGCGATGATCATCGCCCCTCCCAGGATTCCGGGTGAGGCCTGTTTTGCTGATGTCTCTAATACTACTTCTGACATCGATGTCTCCGTTGTAACTCGTTAACTGGGCCCCAGCAGCATCTCCTGCATCAGGGCGCGCTGGGGGTCGGGCAGATGTTTTAATGTGTTTGAACAACGAGTGATGGTGGCAATGCTGACATTCAGCGTCGAAGCGATCTGCCTCTGGGTCATCTCCCCCTGCAACAGGGCGCGAAACACCGCCAACCGGGCGCCTATGGCTTCCCGTTCATCCGGGGTCAGCAGAAGAGAGAACAGAGGATTCAGTGACTCCTTACCACTCAGTCCGGCGATGAGGTCGAGCGCCTCATCCCAATACTCAGATTCCATATCGTTTTTGGTCTCCACATGTAATGCCGTAGCATTACACCGCTACAGCAGGACAAAGGCGAGCGGTTTTTCCCGTCATGAGAGGCTGAGCCACTTTCAGAAACAATTGTGAGCTTGGTCACGGACACATTTGCGCGTTACTATTCACATGAGCAAAACAACGACAGGGAAAAAGCAACAATGACAAGAAGTTCTATGCTGTTGGCCGCACTGCTGGCCATGAGCGGCTCAGTCGCAGCCGAAGGTGCCTTCAACACTCCGGAGGATGCCATCAAGTACAGGCAACACGCCTTCCAGCTGATCAAGGAAAACTTTGGCGACATGTACGCCATGATTAAGGGCAAGAAGGAGATGGATGACGCCGCGTTCCAGCGCCGGGCGGAGCATCTGGCCATGCTGGCCAACATCCCCTTCGATGCGTTCAAGGTGGCTGGCTCCAACAAGGGCGATACCGAAGCCCTGGCCTCGGTCTGGAGCGACAACGCCAAGTTCAACGACATCGCCAAGGAGTTTCAACTGGCCTCCTCCAATCTGGCGACCGCCTCCGCCAGTGGCGACGCCGGCGCCATCAAGAAGGCGTTTGGTGCCACAGGCAAGACCTGCAAAGGCTGCCACGATCAGTTCAAGCAGGACTGATTGCCGAGCACAGAAAAGGGCTGCATCTGCAGCCCTTTTTTAGTTTATGGCTCCCCACTACCAGAGGGGAAGAATCAGGCCAAACAGCACCCCGGAACTGGTCAGGGTCAGGGGCAGCAACCAGCGCATGGGCGTCTTGGCGTTGCAGCGACGTCCTTCGGCGGTAAACCCATAACCGGTGAGCATCGCCTCCACCAGATTCACCCCGTTGAGCCGATAAAAGAGAATGGCCGTCAGATGCAGTGCCACACTGGCCAGGATCAGATCAAAGATCAGGTGATGCAGGCTGGTCAGGGTGGACGCCAGCTGGCTGCTGACATAGGGATAGAGGGGCCCTTCGGTGAGGATGTCATCGGTGGCAAACAGCCCGGTGATCACCTGCCCCATCAACAGCAGCAGCATCACCAGCACCATGTAGCCACCGGCGGGATTATGCCCGAAGTAGGGACGCTTGTGGTGGCGCCAATGGGCCAGATAATGGATAACGGCGCCGGGGCGGCGCAGGAAGTGATCGAATCGTGCCGTAGTGGTGCCGACAAAGCCCCAGAGCACTCTCATCAGCAGCAGGGTCATCAGCAGGTAGGCACAGGTCATGTGCCACTCCATCATGCCCTGATCTGCGGTATACCAACACAGAGGCAGCAACAAGGCCGTCCCCCAGTGAAAAAGGCGGACCATGCCGTCCCAGATCTTCACCTTCACCTTAAACTCCTTGGAATCCGGTCTGGGCCAGGCGTTTTTAAGGCGGTTATTTCCTAGACGAACCGCAGCACTCCCTTGCCCTAAATCCCACCCATAATGCGCCGCTTTTGATTATCCCACAAGCGAAAATCTGTGTTTTTTTAACCTAAGTTGAACCGATTGCGTATCTTTCCGACATTCGACAAAAAGGTGATCAAGATCACTTTACCCATACGCAAAAGTGGAGTTAGTCTGAAGTTGAACCTGATTTTGGGTCATACAGAAGGGGAACTCTATGAGAATTGAAATCACCAGCAAACACCTCGCCGTAACCGACCCCATCCGTGAACGCATCGAAAGCCGTTTTGAGAAACTGAATCGACACGATGTCGACCTCATCAGCCCCCATGTGATCATCACCCAGGAGGGCAACGACTTCCAGATAGAAGCGTCCATGGGCGTCCCCAGCGGTAAACTGTTTGCTAAAGCTTCTCATGAGAACCTGTACAACGCCATCAATCAGATGGGACAGAAACTGGAGCGTCAGCTGAACCGCCACGCTCACAAAGATCAGGCCAAGCGTCATGTCAAACCCGCCGCCGTCGAGGTGGAAGAGGAGGAGAGCGCGGCCTAAGACTCCCCCGTACGTTCAGATGAGGAGTGCGCCGGCAAACGCCGGCGCTTTGCGTTGTTGACAAAAGCATCGACGAGCCGCTAGTGTAGCCCAATGATAAAAATTCAGATTCACAGGTTTTTTATTTTCTTTTTTGCACCACCCAGATAGGGAGGCGAAATGCGGGTGCCAAAACGAAAATAGATGACCCAGCAAGCCTCCCTCACCGGGAGGCTTTTTTGTATCCGGCGGGCCAGGCCCTCAGAGCAGCAACGAGGATAAGATGGACTTAAACAAGATAAGAACCGACATCAATCAGGTAGACAACGATCTTCTGGCCCTGCTGGCGAAGCGGCGTCAGCTGACCCTGAATGTGGCCAGAAGCAAGGAGATCGACCTAAAGCCGGTTCGGGATCAGGAACGGGAACATCAGCTGCTGGAGAAGCTGGTGGCCCTGGGCAAGGATCAGGGGCTGGATGCCCAGTATGTGGTCCGCCTGTTCCAGACCATCATCGAAGATTCGGTGCTGCGTCAGCAGGCCTGGCTGCAAGGCCGGCAGAACACCAGCCAGGATCTGGTGACCGTGGCCTACCTGGGCGCACGGGGCTCCTACAGCCACATCGCCGCTCAGGGCTACTTTACCCGCCGGGAGATGTCCATGGTGGAGATGGGTTGCCCGGACTTCCATGAAGTGATTCAGGCGGTGGAACAGGGCAACGCCGACTACGGCATACTGCCGATTCAGAACACCTCCTCCGGATTCATCAACGAGGTCTACGACCTGCTGCAGCAGACTCATCTGCAGATTGTCGGCGAAACCACCGAGACCATAGGCCATTGCCTGCTCACCCTGCCCGGTGCCGATCTGGACGCCATCGATACCATCTACGCTCACCCCCAGGTCCTGTCCCAGTGCAGCAATCATCTGCGCGGCTACCCTGGGGTGAAGCTGGAGTACTGCGCCAGCTCCGCCCACGCCATGGCCCTGGTCGCCGATGGCAAAGATCCCACCAAGGCCGCCATCGCCAGCCAGGCCGGCGGGGCCCTCTATGGCCTGGAGGTTCGCCGGGAGAAACTGGCCAACCAGGCCGACAACGAAAGCCGCTTTATTCTGGTGGCACGAAAGGCCAAGGAGGTGCCGGTCCAGGTGCCCGCCAAGACCACGCTGATCATGGCCACGGGACAGAAGGCCGGCGCCCTGGTGGACGCCCTGCTGGTGCTGAAGAACAACGGCCTCATCATGAGCAAGCTCACCAGCCGCCCCATCCCCGGCAACCCCTGGGAGGAGATGTTCTACCTGGATGTGGAAGCCAACCTCAGCAGCGGTCCCATGCAGCAAGCCCTGTCTGAGCTGGTGCCCATCACCCGCTTCGTCAAGGTGCTGGGCTGCTATCAGAGTGAACGCATCCTGCCGACGGAACTGGAATAAACAACACGCGGCCCGAGAGGGCCGCTTTTTTTTCTGTATTTACCACAACTTAACCACGAATTAATGAAATGTTGTGACCGTTGGCCGGGTCTGTTCTATCACCCTTAGCTTTCCCATGGATGGTCCCCATGCTGACACTGGCCGAACGCCTGATGGCTCGCCTCTCCTTCCGCTCCAAACTGCTGGTATTGGCCCTGCTGCTGATGCTGCCCCTGCTGGCCCTGTTGCTGCCCTTCATCGGCCAGCAACTCAGTGCACTGAACCAGATTGAGCGGGCCCTGACGACCCAGACCCAGTTGAGCAGCCTCAAGCCCATCTGGCAGCGGCGCGCCGACCTCGACCTGGCCCTGGCCCTGGCCCAGGGGCAAGCTGTCCAGCCGCTGTCACTGCCGGCTTCCCTGCCCGCGTCCCTGCGCCCCCTGCTGCAGGGTACCCAGAGCAGCGATGTGGACAGCATCCGCCAATGGCTGTCAGATCAGACCCGCCAGGGCGAATTGGACAACCTGATCTCCGACCCCTTGCTGCTGAGCCTGTGGAGCTCTGAGCTGGTGGCCTGGCAGCTGGAACTGGCCCGCCTGGATGGCCAGGTGACCGCCCTGCTGAACCAGGGGCGCTTTACCCCGGAGCTCTATCTGGGCCTCAGTGGCCAGATGGAGCGATTGCAGCGCCAACTGCGCTCCCTCACTACGGCCATGACCAAGGCCCGCACCCAGCAACCTCAGCTGTGGCGCCAGGCCGACCCCACCACGGAGATCCGCCGCTACCTGGAGTGGGTACAGCGTCACTTCCTCGATGCCGACAACATTGATGTCAGCCTCAATCCCGGACCGGAGCAACAACGACTCGCCAGCCAGCTGGATGCAACCGGTGTCCAGCTGGGCAACACCCTGGCATTCCAGTTGAATCAAGCCAGGCAGGATACCCACTATAGGCTGTGGCTCCACTCCGGCCTGTTGCTGGCCACCCTGGGGCTGGCCCTGTGGCTCACCGCCGGCTTCTACCGCCAGGTATCCAGCATGGTAGGAGAAACCGCCCGGGCCGCCGCCGCCTTCGCTCAGGGCGATCTCGGCCACAGGGTCCCCATCAGCGGCCGGGATGAACTGAGCCGCATCGGACAACAATTCAATGCCCTGGCCGCGGCCACCGCGTCCCTGGTTCAGGAGAGCAAGAGCACCACCACTCAGGTTCGTCAGCAGAGCCGTCAGGTGCTGGCGGCCGCCGCCGACACCAGTGACGCCACCCGTCGTCAGGACAGCCAGCTGACCGAATTGTCGGACACCAATACCCGGGTGGCGGACCACGCCCGGCAGATGGCGGGCAGGGCTCAGGAGGAGGTGAAGGTGGTGGCCGGGCTGCGCGACAGGATGAACCAGGGCCTGGCTTTGATGGCCCAGGCCGGAGAGGAGGTGGAAGGGGTCAGTCAGCGCATCCATCAGGCCCAAACCACCACCGCCGCCCTGGACCGCACCACAGAACAGATCGACTCTGTGGTAAAGGAGATCGCCCAGATCGCCGAACAGACTAATTTGCTGGCACTCAATGCCGCCATCGAGGCCGCCCGGGCCGGCGAGCAGGGACGGGGCTTCGCGGTGGTGGCCGACGAAGTGCGCACCCTGGCGACCCGCACCGCCAACTCCACCGGCGAGATTCGCCAGATGATTGAACTGGTGGTCTCCACCACCGCCGAAGTCGTGGAAGCGATGGACCAATCCACCGACCAGGCCAGCAGCGCTGACGGCCAGGTTAAGGCGCTGGCTCAGGCACTGTCAGAGCTGGAGCAGGGGCTGGCCGGAATAGAGACCAGCAGCCGGGATGTGGCCGACGCCTGTCAGGCCCAGGTGGATCTCACCGCCCAGGTGCAACACCTGGTGCAGGAGGGACAGCAGCAGCTGCACACCGCCGTGGCCGCCTCGGAGCAAAGCAGCCACGCCAGTCGCGCCCTGGAGACTCTGGCGGGCGATCTGGACCAGCAGCTCAGTCGTTACCGGGCGTGACGCGGCCTAAGATCAAAAAGAGGTGCCTGATGGCACCTCTTTTTTCTATCGACTCAACTCAGCCTTCGCTGCGATTGTCGTTGGCACTGAGCAGCATATTGCCACTCTCACTCTGGAACTGCTGGGCGAAGTCACCGAACCACTGGGCGATGTCGTCGAACTGCGCCTCAAACGCCTCCTTGTCCCCCTGCTCGAGGAACTTCAGCGCCTCCTGGTAACGCTCCAGGTAGTGACGCGCCCGGGCCAGGGTGTCCGGCTGGGAGAAGATGATGTCGCCGTAGAGCTTGGCATCCTGGGCAAACAGTCGGCCCACCATCGCCAGCTCCAGGCGGTAGATGGGGGAGCTGAACTGCAGCAGCTGGTCCAGATCCGCCCTCTCCCGACGCAGATGCGCACCGTAGACAAAGGCGGTGAAGTGGCGCATCGCCTGCACCAGTTGCATCGCCTGATCGTGCTCGGCGGCGGACGCTTCATGGAGGCGAGCCCCCCAGATGCGGATCTGCTCCAGCAGCCAGGCGTACTTCTGCTCCTCACGGCCGTGACACACCACCACCACCTGTTTGGCCAGGCTGGCGAGATCCGGGCCAAACATCGGGTGCAGGCCCACAACCGGCCCTTTGTGACTGGCCAGCATCGCCGCCAGAGGCGCCTGTTTGATACTGGTCAGATCCAGCAGCACACACTCTTCGGGCAGCTTGGGCAACTTCTCAATCACCTGGGTGGTGTTGTGGATAGGCACCGAGACCACCACCACACCGGCGCCCTCGAGGATGGCATCGGCCTTGGGCCAATCCTCCTTGTCGAGGATGCGCACCTCGTAGCCGGAGAGACGGAACAGCTGACTGAACAGGGTGCCCAGCTTACCGGCACCGCCGACGATCACCACAGGGCCCACGTCCGGATTGATGCACTTGAAGCCGACGTCATTCTCACTGGCGTAGGACTCACGCATGATGCGGCGCAAAAGGTCCTCAATCAGCTGGGGCGGCACCCCCATCAGCGAGGCTTCATCACGACGCTTCATCAGCATCGCCGCCTCCCGCTTGGGGGCGTAGATGGGCACCCCCTGCTCATGTTTGATCACCCCCACCTCGGACACCAGGTCCAGGCGGCGGCGCAACAGGGTCAGCAGCTCCTTGTCCACCTCATCGATGCGGTCGCGCAAACGCTCCAGTTCGATACTGCTTCGTTCAGCCATCAGGCACCTCCGAATCGGGTTGGCAGCACAGGGGCCAGATCCTCCGCGCCCTTGCGCAGCAGATCGGCGGTGGTGTCCCAGTCGATGCAGGCATCGGTAATGGAGACACCATAGGTCATCTCCTCCCGGGCCAGATCCGAGGACTGGTTACCCTCATTCAGGTGGCTCTCCAGCATGATGCCGATGATGGAGGTGTTGCCCTCGATGATCTGATTAAACACATTCTGAGCCACCAGGGGCTGACGGCGGTGATCTTTGGAGGAGTTGCCGTGGCTGCAATCCACAATCAGCCGGGAGTTCAGGCCCGCCTCATGCAGCTGACGGGTGCACATCTCCACGTTGACCGAGTCGTAGTTGGGCTGCTTGCCGCCGCGGAGGATCACATGGCCGTCCGGGTTACCTTGGGTCTGCAGCAGGGCCACCTGCCCCGCCTGGTTGATCCCCATGAAGCGGTGACCGCTGGCGGCGGACTTGAGGGCGTTCATCGCCACGTCCAGCTTGCCGTCGGTGCCGTTCTTGAAGCCCACAGGCATGGACAGGCCGGAGGCCATCTCCCTGTGAGTCTGAGATTCGGTGGTACGGGCGCCGATGGCGGACCAGGAGAACAGCTCCGCCAGGTACTGTGGGCTGATGGGGTCCAGGGCCTCGGTGGCCACCGGCATCTCCAGCTCCGCCAGCCAGATCAGCAGCTCACGGGCGGCACGCAGCCCTTTGGCCACGTCGAAGGAGTTGTCCATGTCCGGATCGTTGATCAGTCCCTTCCAGCCCACTGTGGTGCGGGGTTTTTCGAAGTAGACCCGCATCAGGATAAACATCTGATCGCCCACCTCTTCCTGCAGCTTCTTCAGCTTCAGGGCGTACTCTTTGGCCGCGTCCACATCGTGGATGGAACAGGGGCCGGTCACCACCAGCAGTCGGTTATCACGTTTGTGGACGATGTCGGCGACCTGGGCACGGGCGCCGTTGATATATCGATAGGCATGCTCGGAGAGGGGCAACTCGTTTTTCAGCTGCTCCGGGGTAATCAGGACCTGTTCAGATTGAATGTGGATGTTGTTAATACTGTCCTTTTGCATTTCTGCGTCTCCAAGTATGACCCATCGGTAAAGCGATTCGATGAGTAAGTTAACCCAACCGGTGCTTCCGGCCTGAGTTCACCATGCCTTTTATGGATAGGAGATGCAAGTAAATGCTGAACTGGATGAGAATTCGCTGGCAAAGCCTTATAAAACGATAAAAGCCCGCCGAAAGGGCGGGCTTTTACCAGTTTCAACTAAGAAATTCTTAGTTGAGGCGCTCGCGGATACGGGCAGCCTTACCAGTACGACTACGCAGGTAGTACAGTTTGGCACGACGAACGCGACCACGACGCTCTACTTTGATGCTTTCTACCAGCGGAGAGTGAGTCTGGAACGCACGCTCTACGCCTTCACCATTAGAGATTTTACGTACAGTGAACGCAGAGTGCAGGCCACGGTTACGCTTAGCGATAACCACACCCTGGAAAGCCTGAAGACGGGTCTTGTTACCTTCGGTTACACGAACCTGTACAGTAACGGTGTCACCAGGGCCGAACGCGGGTACGTCCTGCTTCATTTGCTCTTGTTCAAGCTGCTTAATGATGTTGCTCATAATGTCTCTCTTCCTAGATTAAACTGAAAACTCTAACGTTCATCCTGACCCTGCTGGGCGACGAACTCGGCAAGCAACTTGGCTTGCTCGTCAGTCAGAGCTAGGTTGTCAAGTAACTCGGGCCGTCGTTGCCATGTGCGTCCAAGGGACTGCTGCAACCGCCAGCGCCGAATCGATTCATGATTGCCGCTTAACAGGACTTGCGGAACCTGTTGACCATCCAGAACCTCCGGACGGGTGTAGTGAGGACAATCCAGCAGGCCATCCGAGAAGGAGTCCTGCTCTGCCGAAGCCTGCTTTCCCAACACCCCAGGCACCAGCCTGGATACGGCGTCGATCAAGTTCATGGCCGGCAGCTCACCACCACTGAGAACATAGTCACCAACGGACCACTCCTCATCAACTTCCGACTGGATGATGCGCTCGTCGATACCTTCGTAACGACCACACACCAGCACCATGCGCTTGTTCTGAGCCAGCTCCTCCACACCCTGTTGGGTCAGTGGACGGCCCTGAGGCGACAGGTAGATCACCTTAGCCTCGTCACCCGCTTCGGCCTTGGCCGCACGGATGGCATCGCGCAAGGGCTGCACCATCATCAACATTCCCGGACCACCACCATAAGGACGGTCATCCACGGTGCGATGTCGATCATGGGTGAAATCACGAGGATTCCACGTCTGCAATCCAATCAAGCCGTTTTTCACGGCGCGACCGGTTACCCCAAACTCAGTCACAGCACGAAACATCTCGGGAAACAGGGTAACGACCCCCAACCACATTGCGTTCGCTTGTGTCATTAAAAACTTGGGTCCCAGTCAACGGTAATTAGTTTGTCGGATTTGTTCACCTCGAGGATGAACTGCTCCGGGACAAAAGGAACCATACGTTCTCTTTTGCCAAAGGCGTCTTTCGGGTTCGCCTTGATCTCCAGCACGTCATTGGCGCCGGTTTCCAGAACTCCGGAAACGGTGCCCATGTCGTACCCCTGGGTGTTGACCACCTTACAGCCGATGAGATCACGCCAGTAGAACTCGTCTTCCGGCAGCTCAGCCAGCTGATCGGCAGAGATAGAGATGTCGCAGTTGGTGTAGGCTGCAGCCGCATCACGGTCCTCAACCCCATCCAGGCGCACAATCAGGCCGTTATTTTGACGACGCCAATCCAGCACCTTCATCTCCTGCTGCACCCCACCCCGGGTGACTAACCAAGGACGGTACTCGAAGATACCCTCTCGATCTTCGGTAAAGGGGTTGACCTTCATCCAGCCCCGAATCCCATGTGGCGCACCTAGGCGGCCCACCATCATCAGTTCCTGCTGTTTCATCAACGTACCCCTAACCTAACACCCATTAAGCCGCAGCTTTACGGGCGTCCTTCACCAGAGTGGCTACGCGATCGGACAGGGAAGCGCCCTGGGATACCCAGTGATCGATACGATCCAGGTCCAGGCGTACACGCTCTTCCTTACCGGCAGCGATAGGGTTGAAGAAGCCGATCTTCTCGATGAAGCGGCCATCGCGCTTGGAGCGGGAGTCCGCTACAACCACTTGATAAAAGGGACGCTTTTTAGCGCCACCACGGGCTAAACGAATGGTTACCATAAGGTAATTCCTCTAATGGTTTACAGCAATAGAATTGGGGCCCGCAGGGGCCCCAAGGTAGAAAGCCCGCCGATTTTACCTGAATGCAAGCGCATTGCAACCATTTCGGCGGTTCTGTGGCCACCACAACCGAGTGTAGCAGCCGGAAGTCTGGGCGCTGGAATCAGCGGCGGGGCATCTTCATCCCTGGGGGCAGCATGCCACCCATACCGCGCATCATCTTCTTCATGCCGCCGCCCTTCATCTTCTTCATCATCTTCTGCATCTGGGTGAACTGCTTGAGCAGACGGTTCACATCCTGCAGCTGGGTACCGGAACCGGCGGCGATGCGGCGCTTGCGGGAGCCCTTGATGATGTCGGGACGGGCACGCTCACCCGGGGTCATGGAGTTGATGATCGCCTCCATCTGGCGGGTCATCTTGTCATCCTGCACCTGGGCCAGTGCTTCGGGGGGCAGTTGTCCGACACCGGGCAGTTTCTCCAGCATCCCCATCATGCCGCCCATGTTGTGCATCTGACGCAGCTGGTCGCGGAAGTCCAGCAGGTCGAACCCTTCACCTTTCTTCAGCTTCTTGGCCAGCTTCTCCGCCTGACTGCGGTCGACCTTGCGCTCCACCTCTTCAATCAGAGAGAGCACGTCACCCATACCCAGGATGCGGGAAGCCACCCGGTCCGGATGGAAGGGCTCCAGGGCGTCGGTCTTCTCACCCACACCCAGGAACTTAATCGGCTTGCCGGTGATGTGACGGATGGAGAGGGCGGCACCGCCACGGGCGTCACCGTCCACCTTGGTGAGGATCACACCGGTCAGCGGCAGGGCTTCGTTAAAGGCCTTGGCGGTGTTGGCGGCATCCTGACCCGTCATCGCGTCCACGGTGAACAGAGTCTCCACCGGGTTGATGGCGGCGTGCAGCGCCTTGATCTCATCCATCATGTCCGAGTCGACGTGGAGACGACCGGCGGTATCGACGATCACCACATCGATGAACTTCTTGCGGGCGTGGTCCACCGCCGCATTGGCGATGTCCACCGGCTTCTGGCTCACGTCAGAGGGGAAGAACTCCACACCGATGTCACCGGCCAGGGTTTCCAGCTGTTTGATGGCCGCAGGACGATAGACGTCGGCACTGACCACCAGAACAGATTTCTTCTCACGCTCTTTCAGCTGTTTGGCCAGCTTACCCACACTGGTGGTCTTACCGGCACCCTGCAGACCCGCCATCATCACGATGGCCGGTGGCTGGCTGGCCAGGTTCAGGGCTTCGTTGGATTGGCCCATGGCCGCCTCAAGCTCGCTCTGAACGATCTTGATGAAGGCCTGGCCCGGAGTCAGGCTCTTGGAAACCTCGGTACCCACGGCACGCTCACGCACCTTGGACACGAAGTCGCGAACCACCGGCAGAGCCACGTCGGCTTCCAGCAGCGCCATGCGCACTTCGCGCAGGGTCTCTTTAATATTGTCTTCAGTAAGACGGCCACGGCCGCTGATGTTCTTCAGCGTCTGGCCCAAGCGTTCGGATAAATTCTGGAACATCGCCTGCAGCATCGGTTAATGATCAATCGCTCGGCATTATAACGGTGCGCCAGAGACAAACACAAACCGCCGCTGCCCTCCTGGGGAACCAACCCAGGGGATCACCTGTCACAAACAGACAAAATTCACCAATCAAATTGGGAATCTAGCCGCTGCCCAAAGCCCGGAGTGCATGATAAGCTTGGGAAATTGGGAGCATTCCCCGATCGATATCTATTTTTGTGAGGTAAAGAGGCACTATGGAGTTTTTTGCCATCAGCGCAATCATTGGCTACGGCCTGGCCTTCTACCTGGTCGCCAGCAAACTGCTGCACCCGCAGGGGCCCAATCGCAAGCTGGCCACCATCGCCGGTGCCGTAGGGGTACTCTGCCACGGGGCCGCCCTGGTTCCGCAGATTCTGGAGAATGGTGCCCAGCACTACAGCCTGGTGAACACCGCCTCTATGGTGATGCTGATGATCACCACCGCCATCACCATCATGCTGACCCGCATCAAGGTGATCGTGGTGGTGCCCGCGGTCTATATCTGTGGCATCTTCGGTGCCGCCGGCATGGTGCTGCTGCCCCAGAACGAGGGCTACCTGTTTAATGACCCCGCGCTGTTTACCCATGTGGGCACCTCGCTGCTGGCCTACTCGGTGTTCCTGATTGCCGCCCTGTACGCCATTCAGCTGGCCAGCATCAACCGCCGACTCAAGGATCGCAAGCTGATGCTGGAGTCACCGCTGCCGCCTCTGATGACCGTAGAGAAGCAGTTGTATCACTTCGTGATGATCGGCTTTGCACTGCTGAGCCTGTCGCTGCTCACCGGCTTTATCTTCCTGGAAGGCTTCTTCGGCAGCGGTCAGGCCCACAAAGCGATCTTCGCCATTGCCGCCTGGCTGGTGTACGGCACCATGCTGCTGCGTCACCGCACTCAGGGGATTCGCATCCGCAGCGCCATCATCTACTCCATGTCCGGTGTCACCCTGCTGACCCTGGCCTACTTCGGCAACCGGCTGGTGCGAGAATTGCTCATCGGCTGAGCCACGAGGCTGCCTCTTGACAGGAGGCAGCCATTTCCCGACTCTACAGTTTCAGCCGCCTAATAGGATTGCCCTGACTTGGACGAGATATCCACCGACAGCCTGCTTATCGCCCTGGCTGTCCTAATCTGCCTCTCCGCTTTCTTCTCCGGTACGGAAACCGCGATGATGTCGCTCAACCGCTACCGCCTCAGACACCTCAGTCAGCAGGGTCATAAGGGTGCCAGCCGTGCAGAGCGCTTGCTGGAACGCCCAGACCGGCTCATCGGCCTTATCCTCATCGGCAACAACATCGTCAACCTGGCGGCCGCCTCACTGGCCACCATAGTCTGTCAGCGTTGGTTCGGTGCCTGGGGACCGGCGGTGGCCACCGGGGCCCTCACCTTTATCGTGCTGATCTTCGCCGAGGTCACCCCTAAGACCCTGGCCGCCCTCTATCCTGAAAAACTGGCCTACCCCAACAGCGTGGTGCTGCGCCCGCTGATGACCCTGTTCTACCCTCTGGTGTGGCTGGTCAACAGCATCAGCAATGCCCTGCTCTCCATCGTCGGCGTGCGCCCCCTCCATGGGGATGGGGACGATCTCTCCGCCGACGAACTTCGCTCTGTGCTCAACGAAGCCAGTGCCATGATCCCCCGGCGCCACCGGGAGATGCTGGTCTCCATCCTCGACCTGGAGAAGGTGACGGTGGAGGACGTGATGGTGCCCAGAAACGAGCTCTATGCCATCGACATCAACGACGACTTCAAGAAGATGATGAAGCAGTTGACCCACAGCCCCCACTCCAAGGTGCTGCTCTACCGGGACAACATCGACGATGTGGTGGGCTTCCTGCACCTGTCGGATCTGCTCAGGCTGATGACCCGGGATCAGGAGGTGAGCGATAAGGCCACCCTGCTGCGGGAGGTCCGGGAGATCTACTATGTGCCTGAGGGCACGCCGCTGAACGTGCAGCTGCTGAAGTTTCAACGGGCCAAGGAGCGCCTCGGACTGGTGGTGGACGAGTATGGCGACATCCAGGGGCTGGTCTCACTGGAGGACATTCTCGAGGAGATTGTCGGCGACTTCACCACAGGCTTGCAGCCAGCGGTCAGCGACGAGATCAACCGCAATGAGGACGGCAGCTACGAGGTGGACGCCAGCATCAATATCCGTGACATGAACCGGGAGATGAACTGGAAGTTTCCCACCGATGGCCCCAAGACCCTCAATGGCCTGGTGCTGGAGACCCTGGAGGAGATCCCCAAGGTGCACACCCGGCTGACCATAGGCGATTACCAGATTGAGGTGCTGGACGCCAATGAGAGCATGGTCACCACGGTGAAGGTTGAGCAGGCAAAATAGCAAAGGCAAAAATCTCTTCTATACTCAAAGACCGGATCGGCCCGCCGAACCGGTCTTTCATTTTTCAGGGAGGAGAGGTGATGCACAGAATCTTGGCCGCAGCGACCCTGCTGCTGACCATGTGGACCCACGCCGCCAGTGCCGAGGTGCACTGGGTCAAGGCGCCTACCCTGGTCACCCAGGATCCCAGCTTCAGTCAAATTCCCCTGACCCTGCAGACCCAGTGGGGAGACAGCCCCTGGTACACTCAGACCTCCCTCAGCCTCACCCGTCAGGAGTCCCCCTGGCTGACCCGTGAGATTGACCAGGGCCTGGGCGCCCGAGTCGGCACCGGCATCCAGATGGGTCGATTCACCCTCTCTGTCGACCTGCAGTTTCAGCAACAGCAGCAACAGAACCTGACGGTGCTGGGGTTCAATACCGAAGTAAAATTCTGATTCTCCCAGCATCAAAAAGGCCACCCTGAGGTGGCCTTTTTGGTTTCTGAGACAGGGCGTCAGCTGAGAATCACCGTGGCCACCGCATAGCGGCGCTCATCCGCCAGGCTGATGTGAGCCTGTTCCGCCCCCAGGGCCTGCATCCTGGCCAGGGCTCCCTCGGTGAGGATCAGCTGCGGCGCCCCGTCGGCGTTGTGACCCAGTTCGATGTGCTGGAAGGAGACCCCGCGGCCGATGCCGGTGCCCAGGGCCTTGCCCGCCGCCTCCTTAACCGCGAAGCGCTTGGCCAGCAGCCTCGCCGGCGCCTTGGAGCGGGCCAGCTCCTCCAGCTCATTGGGCGTAAGGATGCGCTTGGCAAACTTCTCTCCCAGTCGCTGAAACTGGGCCTCTACCCGCTCAATCTCAACGATGTCCGTGCCCAGACCCTTGATGCTCATCAGATCCCCTGACGCCCTTCCAGCATCAGACGCTTCATGTCCCGAATCGCCAGGTCCAGGCCGTCGATGGCGGCGCGGGCGATGATGGCATGACCGATGTTGAGCTCATAGAACTCCGGGATGGCGGCAATGGGCTTGACGTTGTGGTAGTTAAGGCCGTGGCCGGCGTTGACGATCAGCCCCTTGGAGGCGGCGTAGGCTGCCCCTTCGCGGATGCGGGCCAGCTCAGCCTCGGCTTCTGCCTCGGTCTCGGCATCGGCGTAGGCACCGGTGTGAATCTCGATGTAGGGAGCCCCCACTTTCACCGCGGCGTCGATCTGGGTCTTGTCCGCATCGATAAACAGCGACACCTTGATGCCCGCCTCATTCAGACGAGACACCGCGTCCAGCATCTTGTCCAACTGACCGGCCACGTCCAGGCCCCCTTCGGTGGTCAGCTCTTCACGCTTCTCAGGCACCAGGCAGACATAGGTGGGCTTCACCTCGAGGGCGATGGCCAGCATCTCCTCGGTTACCGCCATCTCCAGGTTCATCCGGGTCTTCAGGGTCTGGGCCAGCAGGTAGACATCCCGGTCGATGATGTGGCGACGATCTTCCCGCAGGTGAATGGTGATGCCATCGGCACCGGCGTGCTCCGCCACCGCCGCCGCATGAACCGGATCCGGGTAGCTGGTGCCCCTGGCCTGACGCAGGGTGGCGATGTGGTCGATGTTGACCCCTAGAAGAATACTCATGCCTAGTCCTTGTTGTTGATTCGTTTCATAAACAGCTCCCTGCTGCGCAGGGGCTTGTTGCCCAGGTGTGGCCTGAGCAGGGTCCGGGCCAGGTGCTTGGCCTGGGCCAGGTGTTCCGGTGCCAGCTGCTGCTGAGCCAGAGCCAGCAGCATCGCCCCCAGGTAACCCCGGTCATGGCCCACAGGGACGAACCCCTGTTCCGCCACCAGGGCGTAGCAGCAATCGGCCACCAATGGCTCGCCGGTGACATCCCGGCTCAGGGCCGGCGCCTCCCCAAGGTGAGTCAGCAAGGCCCATTCGAAGTAGCGAAGCACCGACTCGTGCTCCTCCTCGGCGGCCAGGGTCAGCAGACACTGATGGTAGGCCTGAAACAGTTCGGTGCACTGAGCCAGCTCTGAGAGCAATCGTACCGCCAATTCATTGAAGTACAAACCACAGTAGAGCTTATCACCGGAGAGGGGAACCGGAAGAGAGAGGGTTTCGGCCCCCTTTAAGGTCTTGAGGGAGCCCTGGCCGGTCAGGGAGACCTTCAGAGGCTGGAAGGGCTGCAGGGCGGCCTTCATCAGGCCCCCCTGTTTGCCGGAGGTGCGCGCCACCGCCGCCACCCTACCCTCTTGCTCGGTAAGCAGGGTGATCAGCTGACTGCGCTCGCGATAGGGTCGGGCGTGCAGCAGATAGGCAGACTGCCAACCCGGCTCCATCTTAGTCGTCTCCATACCCCAGGCTGCGCAGTGCACGTTCGTCGTCTGCCCAGCCGGACTTCACCTTCACCCAGGTCTCCAGATAGACCTTGGTGTCGAACATCTTCTCCATCTCGATGCGCGCTTCACGGCCGATGGTGCGAATCTTCTCACCCTTGTTGCCGATCACCATCCGCTTCTGGCCGGTACGCTCCACCAGGATCAGGGCATTGATGTGGTAGGTGCCCTTCTCGTCCACCTTGAACTGCTCGATCTCCACGGTGGCCGCATAGGGCAACTCATCCCCCATGAAGCGCATCAGCTTCTCACGCAGGATCTCCGACGCCATGAAGCGCTGGCTGCGGTCGGTGACGTAGTCTTCCGGGAAGTAATGAATGGACTCGGACACACTGGCCAGGGAGAGATCCATGATGGGGGCGATGTCGCCGCCCTTGCCAGCGGCCACCGGGAACACCGCGTCAAAGTTGAAGCGCTCCTGCAGCTGCTGCAGGTGAGGCAGCAACTCCTCCTTGTCCTTGACCTGATCGATCTTGTTGACCACCAGGGCGGTCTTGCGGTGCTCGCCGCCACGGCGCAGCTTCTTCAGCACCATCTCGTCATCCGGGGTCCACTTGGTCCCCTCCACCACGAACAGCACCAGCTCAACGTCCGCCAGGGAGCTGGCTGCGGCGCGGTTCATCAGGCGGTTGATCGCCCGTTTCTCCTCGATGTGTAATCCGGGAGTGTCCACGAAGATCACCTGGCGGGGGCCTTCGGTATGAATGCCCATGATGCGGTGACGGGTGGTCTGAGGCTTGCGGGAGGTGATGCTCACCTTCTGCCCCAGCAGGCGATTCAGCAGAGTCGACTTGCCCACATTGGGGCGGCCGACGATGGCGACGAAGCCGCAGTAAGTGGTGTCTGTCATGATTCCAGTGCCTCCAGGACCCGGGCGGCGGCATCCTGCTCCGCCTTGCGACGGGAACTGCCTGTGCCCACCACGGGCTCGTCCAGCTCACACACGGAGCAGTGGACAGTAAACTGTTGATTGTGGGCGTCACCGGTGACGGTGATCACCTCATAGACCGGCAAGGGCTTGCGACGGGACTGAAGCAGCTCCTGCAGACGGGTCTTGGGATCCTTCTGACCGGCACCGGGCTGGATGGCATCCAGTCTGGGCTTCCACAACGCCAGCAACACCGGCTTACAGGACTCGATGCCGCCGTCGAGGAAGATCGCCCCGAGAATGGCTTCCACCGCATCGGCCAGAATCGACTCGCGGCGATGACCGCCGGACTTCATCTCACCCGGCCCCAGCTTGATGTACTCACCCAAATTCAGCTCCCGGGCGATCTCCGCCAGGGTGGCCCCCTTGACCAGGGTCGCCCGCATCCGGGTCATCTCCCCCTCGGGGGCCTTGGGGAACCTGTGGTACAGGTCTTCGGCCACCACCATGGAGAGCACCGCGTCTCCCAGGTACTCGAGACGCTCATTGTGGCGACTGCCCGCACTTCTGTGGGTCAGGGCCTGCTGTAATAATTGAGGCTGCTGAAACTCATAGCCCAGCAGCCTCACCAATCGTTGTAAATCAGCCACTGCTAACCTTTAATCAATTCCGCCAATACGGCTGAAGCGAACGCCTGTGGGTACCCAGGAGGGCAGCACACTGTCGCGTTCACGATCGAACTCGAAGGAGATCCAGATGCCGGTGGCCTTACCCACCAGGTTCTCCTCGGGGACAAAACCCCAGAAACGGCCGTCGGTGCTGTTGTCACGGTTATCACCCATGACAAAGTAGCTGCCCTCGGGCACCACCCAGTCGCCGGTCTGACGGCCCTGCTGCTTGTAGTAGTAGCGCAGGGGCTCAGGGCGACGCGGGTTTATCAGAATGTCGTGCTCCACCCCGGCCAGGTCTTCACCCAGGCGCGTCAGCGGCGTGCCGTTCTGGAAGAACTCATCCCGATTCAGCTCCGCAGACTGCACCTGCTCCAGACCCGGGCACTTGGCCACACCCGCCTCACACTTGGGCTGCAGATAGAGGGTCTTGTTGCGGTACACCACACGGTCACCGGGCAGGCCAATCACCCGCTTAATGTAGTCGACACGGGTGTCCTTGGGATACTTGAAGACGATGATGTCACCGCGCTGGGGGTCGTTGTTCTCCCAAAACTTGGCGCGGAACACAGGATCCCGCAGGCCGTACTCATGCTTGTTTACCAGGATGAAGTCGCCCACCAGCAGGGTGGGCATCATGGAGCCTGACGGGATCTGGAAGGGTTCCCACAGGAAGGAGCGCAGCACCAGCACAAAGGCGATCACCGGGAAGATGGACTTGGAGGTCTCCACCAGCCAGGGCTCCTGAACCAGTTTGTCTCTGGCCTCCTCAGGCAGCTCCCCCGAGGTCTGCTCGCTGGCAAACGCCAGCTTCTGCTGGCGCCGCGGCGCCAGGTAAAACTTATCCAGTAGCCAGACCAGGCCGGTCCCCAGGGTGACCAGAACCAGGATCAGGGAAAACAGTGCCGCCATGCGCGATTAATCTCCTACCTTGAGTACCGCCAGGAAGGCCTCCTGAGGCACCTCAACATTACCCAGCTGCTTCATCCGCTTCTTACCCTCTTTCTGCTTCTGCAACAGCTTCTTCTTACGGCTGACGTCACCGCCATAACACTTGGCGGTCACATCTTTACGCAGGGCCTTGACGGTGCTGCGCGCCACGATCTGGTTGCCGATGGCAGCCTGGATGGCGATATCGAACATCTGGCGGGGAATCAGTTCACGCATCTTCTCCACCAACTGGCGGCCACGGAACTGGGCGTTCTCCTTGTGAGTGATCATCGCCAGGGCATCCACCCGATCGCCGTTGATCATCACATCCAGACGCACCATCTCCTCCTGCTGGAACCGGACAAAGTTGTAGTCCAGGGAGGCAAAACCACGGCTGGTGGACTTCAGTCGGTCGAAGAAGTCCAGCACCACTTCCGCCATGGGCAGTTCATAGGTCACCGCCACCTGGTTTCCGTGATAGGCCATCTTAGTCTGAACACCCCGCTTCTCGATACACAGGGTGATCACATTCCCCAGATACTCCTGAGGAACCAGAATGTTGGCCTCAACAATCGGTTCCGCAATGGTTTCGATGTTGTTAAGGGGAGGAAGTTCCGACGGGTTGTCCACCATCAGGGTCTCGCCCTTGGTGGTCTCAACCTCATACACCACGGTCGGCGCGGTGGTGATCAGGTCCAGGTTGTACTCACGCTCCAGGCGCTCCTGGATGATCTCCATGTGCAGCATACCCAGGAAGCCACAACGGAAGCCGAAGCCCAGGGCCGCGGAGGTCTCAGGTTCGAAGAACAGGGAGGCGTCGTTCAGGGAGAGCTTGTTCAGGGCATCGCGGAAGGACTCATAGTCTTCACTGGAGATGGGGAACATGCCGGCGTACACCTGGGGCTTCACCTTCTGGAAGCCGGGCAGAGCCTGATCGGAGCCGTGCTTGGCGTGGGTCAGGGTATCGCCCACGGGGGCACCGTGGATCTCCTTGATGCCACACACTACCCAGCCCACCTCGCCGGTGAGCAGCTCTGTGGTGTCCTTCTGCTTGGGGGTAAAGATACCCAGACGGTCCACACCCCACACCTGACCGGTGCTCATCACCTTGATCTTGTCGTTCTTCTTCAGCTTACCGTTCTTGATGCGCACCAAAGAAACCACACCCAGGTAGTTGTCGAACCAGGAGTCGATGATCAGCGCCTGCAGCGGCGCCTCGGGATCCCCCTCGGGGGCAGGAATGGTCTTGACGATGCACTCCAGCACATCCTCAATACCGACGCCGGTCTTGGCGGAGCAGCGCACCGCTTCCATGGCGTCGATGCCGACAATGTCTTCAATCTCTTCCGCCACCCGTTCAGGGTCGGCCTGGGGCAGGTCGATCTTGTTGAGGATCGGCTGCACTTCCAGGTCCATCTCGATGGCGGTGTAGCAGTTTGCCAGGGTCTGGGCTTCCACCCCCTGACCGGCGTCCACCACCAGCAGGGCGCCTTCACAGGCCGCCAGGGAGCGGGACACCTCGTAGCTGAAATCCACGTGTCCTGGGGTATCGATGAAGTTCAGTTGGTAGGTTTCGCCATCTTGGGCGGTGTAGTCCAGCGTCACACTCTGCGCTTTAATGGTGATGCCGCGCTCACGCTCCAGATCCATGGAGTCGAGGACCTGCTCCGCCATTTCACGATCGCTCAAACCGCCGCACACCTGGATCAGGCGATCGGACAGGGTCGACTTACCGTGGTCGATATGGGCAATGATACTGAAATTACGAATATGCTTCATCTAGGCCGCTTCTTGCAAAAACAACAGGAACAAAACTATCAGGGATAGATACAGGGGGGGGATTTTAACGGATTTTATCCCCGGCGGCTATGGAATAGGTAACCGCCGGGAATTGGTGCCCTCTTCAGCAACAAAGAAGAGCCACCTACTCCTTGGCAGGCGCGCCCAACACCTTGATGATTCTCGGTGTGGGTGTCAGTGAATCTGCCAGACGCCGGGCTGTCATAAAGCCTGCCCCACCCAGGGCCAAACCCAGACCCAGGGCCAACAGTTCGGCGCCACCCATCAGGGCAGTGCCGCCTACCCCCACCAGTAAGCCTAGCAGGGGAAGCAGATAAACCAGGGCGGCGGCACTGAGCAGTTGCTGCTCGGGGATCCCCAGGGTCACCTGGGTGCCCGGGCTGAGCCGCTGCTTCCAGGGCAGGGTCAGGCGCTGAGACCTGGGATTCAGCCCCTTGGCCACCACACCGGTGCCGCAGTTGTCGGACTCATAACAGTGGCCGCAGGCACTCTGCACCTGCCAGCTCAGGGTGACCTGGCCTTTATCCCAGGACTCCACCCGGGCCAGGGCCTCCATCATTGGCCGGACTCCGCCGGATAGATGGAGTTGGCCACATTGGTCAGGCTCTCCAGGGGCAAGCGCCCTACGACAACCACTTCCACGTCGCCGTGGCGGGCAGACGCCAGGGAGAGGCCGCTGCCGGTGGAGAGGCTCTCGGGCATCACCACCTGGCCAGCCAGGCCGATGTAGACCGACATCTCGGTCAGGCCGTCGCTCAGGGCCAGGTACTGAACCGGGTCATTGACACCGAACAGGCGGTGCTGGTCCACATGGGTCAGTTTGAACCCCTGAGGCAACCAGCCGAAACGCCAGGGAGACTGCTGATCGCTGTTGGCTCTCACCAGCACCGGCGGCCAGTTCTCTTCGGTCAGTTTGCCCAACACCGGAGGGGTCACATCGAAGGCGGCCATCTCAATCACCAGATACTGCTCCAGCAGCTGACCATCGGCGTTGAGGGTATCGATACGCAGGGGCAGCGCCGTTTCCATATCCAGCCACAGGCTGTAGCTGTAGCGGAACTTGTCGGTGGAGACGATGCGCACCACCTGAGAGGTGCGACCCGCCACCCGATCCCGGCCCCCCACGGCCAGCTGGTAGTAGGGGGTGAAGGCTTCCACGCCGGTGCCGAACGCCGGCGGAATAAAGCCGCTGATGCGAGCGCTGCGAACCGAGTAGGGTTTGACGTCGTGCTCCAGGTAGGTGACCTGATCACCGATTCTGACCACATTCTTCTGTGGCCCGTTCAGGTGCTCCAGGTAGGCCACCTCCTTGCCATCCACGGTGCCGTGGAGATAGCGAAGGGGACGGATGTGATCCGACTGCAGGTGTATCAGGGAGTAGCGGAACTGGGTATTGGAGAGGGCGTGCTGCATCTTCTGCAGCCAGTCGATGGCGGGGTCGTCGCCAGCGGCATGGGCCGGCAATGCCAGCAACCATGCCACTACAAACAAGAATTTACGCAAGCGTGCCTCTTAGTTTTGCTCTTGATCGTCGTTGGACACATTATGCCCCTTCAGACGCTGCTGCAACAGGTGGTCACGCAGATAGGCGTTCACCCGGCGGCGCTGTTCCATCGCCTGGGCCTCGGCACTCTGAGCCTGGGCCTGACGAGCGGCAGGAGTGTTGGCCTGATAGCTGGCTGGGGTGGGAGCGCCCACAACCGGCAGGGTATTGAGTACAGGCACAGGACTGTTCTGCTGCTCGGCACCGTATTGCTGCACGCCGACTACGGCGATGGCGGCAACGGTGGCGGCGATGGCGTACTGACCGAAGCGGCGGGAGAACTCCACCACCTTGCCAGAGACCACGGAGCGTCGGCTTGGCTCAGAGGACTTAGGTTCCTCTTTGGGCGCCAGCACTGTGGGCTCCTGCTCCAGGGCGGCAGCCACGCTGGAGGCGATGTCCAGATTCAGCTCCTTGGGCAACTCGTTGCGCATCGCATCACCGATAAGGTGGTAGCGACCCCAGGAGGACTGCATCTCTTCATCCTTAAGCCACTGCTTGAGGTCCAGATCGGTTCCTTCTCCGTCAACCCAAGCCGATACTGCTTCTTTACGTTCTGTCATGGTTCACCCTGATTGATACTACCGCTCTAACAGCGGTTGAATCCTCTTGTCGATCGCTTCCCGCGCCCTGAAGATACGGCTTCTCACCGTGCCTACCGGACACTCCATTACAGTCGCGATCTCCTCGTAGCTCATCCCCTCCAGCTCCCGGAGTGTGATGGCTACCCTCAGCTCTTCCGGCAATGTTTCTATGGTGCTGAACACTGCCCTCTTAATCTCGTCGGACAGCAGCTGACGCTCGGGGGAGGCATGCTCCCTCAGTGCATCGGCACCGTCATAAAACTCAGCTTCTTCCGCGTCCACATCCGTTGCAGGTGGCCGCCGTCCCTGGGACACCAGATAGTTCTTGGCGGTATTCACCGCAATCCGGTAAAGCCAGGTGTAAAACGCGCTCTCCCCACGAAAGTTAGGCAGAGCCCGGTAGGCCTTGATAAACGCCTCCTGTGCCACATCGGCGACATCGCCCTGATTCTTGACATAGCGGCTTATCAGGTTGGCTACCTTGTGCTGGTATTTCATCACCAGCAAATTAAAAGCTTGTTTATCACCTTGTTGAACGCGTTCGACCAGCTGCTGATCGCTGTTTGGCTCACTCACTTGAGAGCACTCTCCCATAAACTAAACTGCTGATTTTGCTTTTACTCGTCTCCGCGCACTTAGGTAGACTGCGCCTACTGGTAAAAGTTCGTAAAAAATTGTGATCCGATCGAAAAATCTGCACTGTCCGCGAAATTTTGGTGCTGGAACGGGAAGCGGGTAACATAGGGTCACATTTCCAAAACCCCATGATACCTAATGAAAGCCGGGATTGAACACAGTACTGATGTCTTAGTCATCGGTAGCGGTGCCGCTGGCCTGACTCTGGCCCTGAAATTGGCCAACCGCTGCCAGGTCACCGTCGTCGCCAAAGGCCCCCTCACCGAGGGCTCCACCTATTACGCTCAGGGCGGCATCGCCGCGGTCTTCGACGAAGAGGATACCGTGGAGTCCCATGTGGAGGATACCCTGATTGCCGGGGCCGGCCTGTGTGACCGAGAAGCGGTGGAGTTCACCGCCCGCGAGGCCCGCGCCGCCCTGGAGTGGCTGATCCGCAAAGGGGTGGACTTCGACGAAGAGGAGTCCCAGGACACCTCGGCCGGGACCGAACCCCGTTATCACCTCACCCGGGAGGGGGGACACAGCCATCGCCGCATCCTCCATGCCGCCGACGCCACGGGCAAGGAGGTTCAGCTCACCCTGGAGGAGCAGGCCCGCCGTCACCCCAACATCACCCTGCTGGAGCGCTACAACGCGGTGGATCTGATCACCAGTGCCAAGCTGGGACTGGCCGGCGATACCCGGGTGGTGGGTGCCTACGTGTGGAACCGCACCCAAGAGCATGTGGAAACCGTCAGCGCCCCCTTCGTGGTGCTGGCCACAGGCGGGGCTTCCAAGGTGTATCAGTACACCTCCAACCCGGACGTCTCCTCGGGCGACGGCATCGCCATGGCCTGGCGCGCCGGCTGCCGGGTGGCCAACATGGAGTTCAACCAGTTCCATCCCACCTGCCTCTACCACACCGAAGCACGAAACTTCCTGCTGACCGAGGCGCTGCGGGGCGAAGGCGCCCTGCTGAAACGGCCCGACGGTAGCCGCTTTATGCCCGACTTTGACTCCCGTGAGGAGCTGGCTCCCCGCGACGTGGTGGCCCGGGCCATCGACTTCGAGATGAAGCGACTGGGTGCCGACTGCATGTATCTGGACATCAGCCATAAAGACCCGGAGTTCGTCACCCGCCACTTCCCCACCATCTATAAGCGTTGCCTGGGACTGGGGATCGACATCACCAAACAGCCGATTCCCGTGGTACCCGCGGCCCACTACACCTGTGGCGGCGTGATGACCGATCTGGAAGGCAAGACCGACATCGCCGGCCTCTATGCCGTGGGCGAAGTGGCCTACACCGGCCTGCACGGCGCCAACCGCATGGCCAGCAACTCCCTGCTGGAGTGCCTGGTGTTTGCCCGGGCCGCCGCCCGGGACATCTTCCAGAGACTGGATCTGGTGGAGAACATCACCGACCTGCCCCAATGGGACGAAAGCCAGGTCACCGACTCCGATGAGAACGTGGTGATCTCCCACAACTGGCACGAACTCAGGCTGTTTATGTGGGACTACGTGGGGATTGTGCGCACCGACAAGCGGCTGCAGCGAGCCCTGCGACGGGTGGAGATGCTCAAGGGGGAGATCCACGACTACTACTCGGACTTCAAGATCAGCAATGACCTGCTGGAACTGAGGAACCTGGTGCAGATTGCCGAGTTGATCATCCGCTGTGCCATGGCTCGCAAGGAGAGCCGAGGATTGCACTATACCCTGGACTATCCGGAGAAACAGGATAACCCCACCCCTACGGTTCTGGCCCCGTCGACCTGAGCCTGACCAGGGTGCGACAGAGCCGGTGCCAGCCGGCCCTGTCCATCTGCTCACGACTGAGCCACCATCGCCGCGCCCCGGGCTGTACCCACAACAGCGCCACTGAGCCCAGCACCCAGCTGCGACTGTCCAGTTGGAAGGGTTCACCACTGCCCAGCTCCACCCCCTCACCGTTTTCGGCCAGCAGGAAAGGCTGAGTCTCGGGCGCCCTGACCAGCCAGGGCAGCAGGGCCAAGGGAGCCAGCACCAACTGCCAGATGCCCTGCAGGGGCAACCTGTCTTCGGGCCACAACCACAGGCTGAGCAACAGCAGCAGACTCAGCGCCAGTCTGAGCCAGTTGGGATAGGTCTTGGGGGCAGGAAAAGGATAACGAACGGGATCAACCATCTGGACAGTATAGTTGACCCCGATAAGCAGAGGTGGTGACGTCGGCTCAGCGCAACTGCTCGCGGTTGCGCTCCAGGATCAGGGCCACCATGGCCGCCAGTTGCGGATCCGGGCAGGCCTCGTGGCCCATAAACCAGGCAAACATGTCCGGGTCGTCACAGGTCAGCAGCCGCTCAAACTCCGCCTTCTGCTGCGGGTTCAGGGAGAGGTAGTGCTTCTCCACGAAGGGCTCCAGCAACACATCCAGCTCCAACATGCCACGACGGCACGCCCACTTCAGCCGGGCCAGGCTTTCCCTCTCTTGGTTCATTGTTCGTCCTTAACGCTCAGGTGTTTCTGATGCCACAGATAATACCCCAATGACGCCAGCGAGCATACCGCCATCCCCACCAGCATGGGGGCGGGCGATTCCGGATGCACCAGTGACAACAGGGCACCAGCCAGGGCGCCGGCCAGGAAACGCATGGCGCCTCCCAGGGCAGACACCGATCCTGCCGCTCCCTCGAAGGCATCCAGGGCCAGGGTGGTGGCGTTGGCACTGACCATCCCCAGGGGGCCCATCATCAGCATGATCGGCACCACCACCGCCCACAGGGGCGGCTCACTCAGCAGGGAGGTGGCCAGGGCCAGGATCGCGCCCAAAGCGGTGATCATCAGGCCCCGCACCATCATATTGGCGGTGCCCACCCTGGCCACGTAACGGGCGTTGACCGTGGTCAGGGTCATCATGGTGACAATATTCAGGCCAAACAGATAACCGAAGTGCTCTGCCGGCACCTGGAAATAGCGGATATAGACGTAGGAGGAGCCGGTGACAAAGAGAAACAGGGAGGCGGAGAACAGGGTCCCCACAATCAGGTACACCCGCACCCTGTCATGGACCAGGATGGCCCGATACAGAGACAGCGCCGCCTTGAACCCGGCGGGCTGACGCCCTTCTGGAGGCAGGGTCTCCCCCACCCGCAACCGCATCAGCACAATCAGGGCCAGGGCAAAACCGCCCAGCAGATAGAAGATGGCCCGCCAGCCACCGTGGAGCAGCAGATAACCCCCGAGAATCGGCGCCGCCAGGGGCGCCAGATTCATCACCAGCATCACAAAGGACATGGCCCGGGCAAACTTCTCCCGCTGAAACAGATCCCGCAATACCGCCATCACCACCACAGAGGCCCCGGCTCCCCCCAGGGCCTGCAGGGAGCGGGCGGCGATCAGCATCTCCACCGAGTGACTCCAGGTGGCGACCAGGCTGGCCAGCACAAACACCCCCAGGCTTCCCCCCAGCACCGGCATCCGGCCATAGGCATCGGTCAGCGGCCCATACAACAGCTGGCCCACGGCAAAGCCCACCAGAAAGAAGCTCACCGTCAGCTGGGTCAGGGCCACGGTGGCGTGCATCTCATCGGCGATGGTGGGGATGGCGGGCAGGTACATGTCGATGGCCAGAGGGGTCAGCCCCGCCAGGGCCCCCAACAGCACAATAAGCCCCAGACCTGAGGCTTTGGTTTGAACGGTCATACTGCTCCTGATAAAAGGGGCGCCCTGAGCGCCCCTTGTGTGATTACTTGAACCGTTTGAAGGCCGGTTCCTTGCCACTGAAGAGGTCGGTGAAATCGGTCTCGAGGATCCGCTTCACCGCCGGATGCTGAATCATCCGCTCGGCGAACATCACATGATACTGTTCCGTAATGTCGACGGTTTCCCCCACCAACTGTACTCCCTGAGACAACAGCTCCTCCCGATACAGGGTAGGGGCGATGAAGATCCCCTGACGATACAGGCCGAAGGCTTTCATCATCGCCGCATCGTCGAACTCACCGACGATCACCGGGGACACCCCCACTTCGTCGAACCAGCGCAGCAGCTGCTGGCCCAGGGCGGTCTTTCGGTGAGGCATCAGAATGCGCGCCCCATCCAGATTGGCGGGGAAGCGCCCCTCCACTTTTTCCTGGGAAAAGAAACTGATGCCGGTCTCGCCCAGCTTCTTGCTGAGGATCTCCGGGTACTTCAGCGACTCGGCGTCACTGCCGGAGAGCACCATATCCAGCTTGTGCTGGGACAGGCGCTCCATCAGGTTCTCTTCACCGGACTCATAGCAGCAGAGATGGATGGAGCCGTCGTCCGGCATCACCGACAACAGCAGTCGGCTGGCCAGACTCTTAGACAGGGCATCGGAGGAGCCCACCTCGAACAGAATGGATTTATCCTGGGTGTAGTTGAGCAGATCCAGCATCTCATAGCTCAGGCTGAACATCTTGTCGGCGTAGCGAAACACCAGTTCCCCCAGGTCGGAAGCCACCAGCTGACGCCCCTGACGACGAAACAGCTTGCCCCCCAGGCGGTGCTCCAGATGACGAATCTGGCCGGTGACCGTCTGTGGCGTCAGGAACAGGGCTTCCGCCGCCTTGGTGACCGAACCCTTCTTGCGAACCATCCAGAAATAGTAGAGGTGATTGTAATTTAGATGCGCCATAACCTGGACCTCCCTTAGGGGAGGGCTTCTCCTTAAATCGACGAGCCAGCCGATGCCTCGGCCGGAAACCGGAAACCGTGCCGCAGAGCTGCGGCGTGGGGACTGCGGAGTGCAGACCGACCTATTATAGTTCGGGAAAGCTGAACCAAAGCCCAACCATAAGCAGATGAGACTATCACAAAGCGGGCCATCAACCACCACTTAAAATTGCGATTGAGCCGATGGAAGAATCGCTCGAGGCCGGGGGATGGGACGCGCCCCAAACCAGTGAAATCCTCTGAGCACCGGTCCAAACAGGCTCAGGGCCACTGATGGCGCGACTCGATATGGCCGAAACGACGCCGCCCCGAAGAGGGGCGGCAGACAATCAGACGGAGAAGGGGTAGGCGATGGGGTCGTGGTGCTGATAACCCTCCACCTGGAAATCCTCCAGGGTCACCCAGGTCTCCAGATCCTTAAGGCTCTTGATCTTGGGATTGATCAGCAGCCGCGGCGACTCGAAGGGTTCCCGTTTGAGCTGCACGTCCCGCATCAGCTCCAGCTGATCCTCATAGATGTGGGCATTGACTATTTTGTGGTAGGCCTTGCCGGGCTTGTGGCCGGTGATCTGCGCCATCAATGCCAGCAGGGTAAACACCTGAACCTGATTGAAGTTCAGCCCCAGTGGTACATCGCATGAGCGCTGATAGGAGGTCAGATGCAGGGTGTCCCCCAGCAGGGAGAAGGTGTGGGTGTGCATGCAGGGGCGCAGGCAACCCAACTCAAACTCTCCGGGGTTGTAGAAGGTCAGAATCTCGCCGCGGTCATCCACGCCCCGGCTCAGGTCATCGACAATCTTCGCCAGCTGATCCAGCGGGGTGCCGTCATGCTTGCGCCAGGCACGGCCCTGGACCCCATACACCCGGCCCATATCGTCCTCACCCTTGCGGTAGGAGCTGGCCAGCCAGGCGGGGTTGTCGTTGGCGTTGGCATTCCAGGTGTTGCAGCCGATGGACCGGAACTGCTCGGCACTGTCATAGCCCCTCAGGTAGCCCAGCAGCTCGGCGATGGCCGCCTTCCAGTAGCTCTTGCGGGTGGTGATCAGGGGAAAGCGGTTGCCACCGACCTCGTACTCCAGGTCGGCGTTGATCACCGTCAGACAACGTTTGCCTGTGCGTTTGTTCTCTACCCAGGTGCCCTCATCGACGATGCGCTGACACAGGTCCAGATACTGTTTCATGGGTCTACAAACCTTAAGATATTGTTATCGTTCTGCCCGTTAACAGGGCAGTGTCATTTGGCCGGCCGCATCATCAGATAGCCGCCATAGGCCAGCATGGGGATGGTCAGCAACTGCCCCATGGAGAAGCCCATATACAGGCTCATGTGGGCGTCCGGCTGACGGACGAACTCGATGAGGAAGCGGGCACAGCCATACCCCACCAGGAACAGGCCGGCCACCGCACCAGGCTTATCGGTGCGATTCTTATACCAGTTCAGGACCAGGAACAGCACCAGCCCCTCGAGCACCGCCTCATACAGCTGAGAGGGATGACGGGGCAGAGGCCCGGCACCGGGGAAGATCATCGCCCAGGGCACATCGCTCACCCTGCCCCACAGCTCGCCGTTGATGAAGTTGCCGATGCGACCAAAACCCAGGCCGATAGGAATGGTGGGGGCCACCAGGTCCGCCACCTGCCAGAAGGTGCGCTGCTGCCGGCGGGCGATCCAGAACATCGCCACGATCACCCCGATCAAACCGCCGTGGAAGGACATGCCTCCGTTGGTGATCTTGAACAGATAAAGCGGGTCTTCCAACAGCCACTGCCAGCCGTAGAAGAACACGTACCCCAGGCGCCCGCCGAGCACCACACCCAGGAAAGCATAAAACAGCAGGTCGGAGACCTGGTCACGGCTCCAGGTGGAACCCGGCTTGTCCGCATGGCGGTTGAGCATCCACATGGCACCCAAAAAACCCACCAGATACATCAGGCCATACCAGCGCAGGGCCAGGGGGCCAATCTCAAGGATCACAGGATCGATCTGGGGAAACACAAAGTAGCTTTCGGTCATCTTGGAATCTTCTGTAAAGTCCACCACCTTGAGGTGGCGGGGCCGTCAACGACGGCGGGGGCACTTGGCCCCCGTCCCTTAAAAGTGGCCCTAGGATACTGAGTCAGCGTCCCAAATGCCATGATCACCCTAGGCGTCCTGGTAGAGCTCCGACAGATCGTGCTCATCCAGCCAACTGCGAGCCAGATCCCGCACCTGCTGATCGTCGCAGGCCTGCAGCAGGGCACCGCGCAGCGGCTCCAACCGGGACGCGCTCAGGTGGCGCACCAGGTGGTGGATACGGCCCAGGCTGCGACGGTTCATGCTCAGCTGACGCAGCCCCAGGGCCATCAGGATCAGCGCCCCCTCGGGTTCGCCGGCCATCTCACCACAGACACTCAGTTCACTGTCGCCGGCCAGGGAGACAGTCTGGGCCAGGGCCTGAATCACCGCAGGGTGATAGTGGCTGAACCTGTCCGCCACCTGGGCATTGGTCCTGTCCACAGCCAGCAGGTACTGGGTCAGGTCGTTGCTGCCCACGGAGAAGAAGTCCACATTCTGTCTGAGCTGTGGCAGCAGGTAGATGGATGCGGGCACCTCGATCATCACCCCCACCTGGACTCTGGGCAGGGTGCACTCCAGCTCCTCCTCCAGCTCCTGGCGGGCCTGCTCGATCAGCTTACGGGCCTGCTCCACCTCATCCAGGTTGGACACCATGGGCAACAGGATCCGCAGGTTACCGGTCTGCACCGACGCCCGCTGCATCGCCTTGACCTGGACCAGGAACAGCTCTGGGTGATCCAGGGTGAGGCGGATGCCGCGCCAGCCCAGGAAGGGGTTGTCTTCCCGGATGGGGAAATAGGGCAGAGGCTTGTCACCACCGATGTCCAGGGTACGTATGGTGACCGGCTTGCTGCCCAGGGCACGCAACACCCGGCCATAGGCCCGTTCCTGAGTCTGCTCGGTGGGGAAGTGATTCTGCAGCATGTACAGGGTTTCTGAGCGATAGAGGCCGATGCCGCCCACGTAGGCGGGATCCAGCTGCTCCCCTTCCGCCACCAGCCCGGCATTCACCTGCAGGCACACGGGTTCGCCGTCCAGGGTCTCACAGGGCTCGGTCAGGCCGCGCTCATAACGGGCGTCCTTCTTGGCCAGGGAGGACTGAAAGCGATGGAACTCACGCACCACGGTCTCGGCTGGTTCCACCAGCAGCTGGCCGCGCACCGCATCCAGGATGGCGCGCTTACCCGCCAGGGCCTGAATCGGCAAGCCATCGATACCGAACAATGCCGGAATCGACATCGCCCTGGCCAGGATCGCCGCGTGAGAGCTGGCGCCCCCCTCGACACTGACGATGCCCGCCAGTTTATTGCGGGGCACCTCTGCCAGCATGGTGGCAGTGATCTCGCTGGCCACCAGGATCACCGGCTTGGAGGGCGGTTTGCCCCCCTGACCGGGACGGGCCAGCTGACCCAGGATGCGTTGGCCCAGATCCTTGAGATCGCTGGCACGCTCCTTAAGGTAGTGATCGGTCATCGCTTCGAATCGGGCCACATACTGGGTAAACACCCTGGAGACCACGGTTTCGGCGGACCAGCCCTCGTCACAGCCGGCCATCAGATCCTGCTGCAGCACAGGATCGGCAATCAGATACTGGTAGATGTCGAAGATGGCGCTGATCTGGGATTCGATCTCGCCACTGAGTCGGCCACTGAGGGCGGTCATCTCATCCTGGGTGGCCAGTAGCGCCCGCTCCAGCCTGTCCCACTCGCGGTCACTGCCCTGCCCCTTACTCTCCTCCATGGCGAGGGAGATGCGCGGGCGCGCCAGCAGGATCTCGGCATCGGCAATGCCGGGACTGGCCACGGTGGCACTCCAGCGACGGGGGCCGGTTTCGGTCAACTCAGGCAGGTCACTGCTGGGGCGCAGCTCAGGCACCAGCTGCGACGCCAGGGTCACCAGGAAGGCTTCCTCATCTTCGTTGAACTGACGAGCCAGCTTCTGCTGCACCACCAGCACCCCAAGGACCTTACTCCTGTGGGTAATGGGGGTGGCCAGAAAGGCACGGAACTCATCTTCATCGACTTCAGGAAGCAGTTTGAACGCGGGGTGAGAGGGCGCGTCGGCCAGGTTGATGGGCTCCTCCCGGCGCATCACCATACCGACGATGCCTTCGCCGGCATTGAGGCGGGCCCGCCCCACGGCGGACGGCGCCAGGCCGTCGCTGGCCTTGAGGATCAGCCCCTCTCCATCGGTCAGATAGAGGGAACAACAATCGGTGTTCATGGCGGCGCGGGTCTGTTGCACCAACTCGATCATCGACTGCTCCGCAGTCTGAGCTTCAGCGACCCGCTGCACTATAGTGCGCAGTGTGGTAATCATCGGCCTCTTCTTCGTCGTCTGGCTTTGTTGTTTCCATCCCGGGTGCGTTTAGTATGGTCCTTGCGCGGCTGAAATGGCATGGCCACCGGCGCAAACTCCTTCATCACCTTACGATAGACATCCCGCTTAAAGGAGACCACCTGGCGAACTGGGTACCAATAGCTGACCCAACGCCAGTCATCGAATTCAGGGTGGCCGCTGCGCTTGAGATCGATCTGATCTTCGCCGGACACCAGCTCCAGCAGAAACCATTTCTGTTTCTGACCAATACACACCGGCTTGGAATCTTGCCGGACCAGCCTCTTAGGCAAGCGATATCTGAGCCAGGAACGGCTGCTGGCCAGGATTTTGACGTCCCTCTTCTGCAGCCCAACCTCTTCATACAGCTCGCGATACATCGCCTGTTCGGCGGATTCTCCCTGATCCAGCCCCCCTTGGGGGAACTGCCAGGAGTGTTGGCCATACCGCCTTGCCCAGAGTACCTGACCTTGGCGGTTACAGATAATGATCCCCACATTGGCTCTATAGCCTTCGTTGTCGATCACTATGTCATCCGATTGATTTTTATCTTGCTCTGATTGTTCCACAGAATGACGCTCGGGGGCAATCCCGGGCTAGAGAGCGCCCCCAGTGGGTAACTTCGAGAATTTTCAACACTTATATACAGAAAATTTATCCCCTGCTCGATTCCCCCTAAAGTTATCAACCGGAGCTGTGGATAAGCCTGTTTGTAAAAATGTATGTGGTGGAGATATCCGCAATGGATGAACAGAATCCATCCTTCGACGCTTACGCAACACAAACAAAAATCAAATTAAATCAAATATATAACTGCCAACCACATTCAGATCGCCACCTAGGATCCTGGATCGTTCAAATTCTCGCCGCTCCAGGATGCCTGGTATAAAGTTTGACTCAACCGGTTAGAAAACCCCTGGCGACCCGGTTAGAGATCCACCACCCTTAGGCTCCTGTGGATCAAATGCCGACAGTTATCCAATCAAACTGTGCATAACTCTGTTAAGAAAAAACGGGTAAGGGCGGGATAACCTGAATAACAGTGACAATTACTGCATTTTGATTATGACTTAATTATTTTAATTTCATGAGGTTAGCCTCATTCACCCGACTTTTTGCAGAGCTTGCCACGCTGTGGGCAACAAACCAGTACAAAAATCACCCACAAAAGTTATCCCCATCAAGGTGTTCCCACTTAGGGGCTTCGGGTTAGAATGGCGGGATGATCGATCTTAACTTCACCCCGGACTCCGAAGCACAGCTACTGGAACGCGCCGAAGCGGTAGCAGGCTGGACCCTGGGGGAGCTGGCCGACGCTCTGGGCATCGCGGTACCCGACAATCTGCTGCGCCACAAAGGCTGGAGCGGTCAGTTGCTGGAACGCTATCTGGGCGCCAGCGCAGGCTCCAAGCCCCACCCGGATTTCGAACAGCTGGGCATCGAACTGAAGACCATCCCGGTGGATCTGCAGGGCAAGCCCCTGGAAACCACCTTCGTCAGCGTCTGCCCCCTCACCAATCTGGGCGGCCTGCGCTGGGAACAAAGCCCGGTCTGTCACAAGCTCAGGGCAATACTGTGGATACCCATCCTGGGAGAGCGGCAGATTCCGGTGGCACAGCGTACCCTGGGGATGCCCCTGATGTGGCGCCCCTCGCCAGATGAGTGGCACGCATTGCAACAGGATTGGGAGGAGATCATGGAGCGAGTCGCCCTGGGCGAGGTGGAATCGATCACCGCCCGCCATGGTGAGGTATTGCAGCTTCGCCCCAAGGCCGCCAACAGCCGGGTGCTTACCGAGGGAATCGGCCCGGACGGCACCCTGATTCAGACCCTGCCCAGGGGCTTCTATCTGAAGATCCCCTTCACCCATGCCCTACTACAGAGACACTTCCATAACAACTGAAATAATGCCTATCCAAAAGGTGATATGCGTTTGGGTTGAGGTCACAAAACTTGTATAATGTCTCGTTATTACAAATAAAATAAGCCAGGCGGGAACTTTTCCACCGGCCCCATAATTACAGAGTCCCTTTACCAGAGTGCAGTCGCGGCAACAATTTCTAAAACTGGTCTTCGCCATTATCGCCTGGTCTCTAGCGATGATGGCCTATGTAACCTTCCGTTATGCCCAGGGGGACGACCGTCCGTACTGGGCGATCACGGCTGCGGATCTCACCACCCTGTCCATCTATATGGGGCTGATTTTCGGCTGTCTGCACTGGCTGTCCAACCTGATCACCGACGTCAGCGGCATCCGGCGAATGCCCTACGCCTTTATCGTGGCGTTCAAGGGGCTGTTTCTGCTGCTGGGCGCCCTGACCCTGGCCTACATCACCAACTGGCTCAACTCCTGGGACAACGCCGAGCAGTTTGCTGCCACCAGTCAGATTCTCACCGCCCATGTGCTTAACGCTCCCTCGGCCCAGACCCTGATCGCCTATCTGGTGCTGGTGCGCACCGGTCTGGCCTTCATCGAGCAGATGGGGTTGCTGGTGGGGCCTAGGGTGCTGCTCAACATCGGTATGGGCAAATACCACAAGCCCAGGTATGAGGAGCGGATCTTCCTGTTCCTGGATATGGTCAGCTCCACCGCCCACGCCGAAGCCCTGGGGGATTACAGGTTCAGCCGCCTGATTCAGGACTGTTTCGACCTGCTCTCCGATGTGGTCACCCAGAACCAGGGGGAGATCTATCGCTACGTGGGGGATGCGGTGCTGATCAGCTGGCCACAGCGTCACAGGTCCAGGGCTCGACTCTGCCTCAACGTCTACTTTGATTTCGTTCAGACCCTCTACTGGAACCGTCACTATTTCCAGAAAGAGTATGGCTTCGTGCCCAAGTTCAAGGCGGCCGCCCATGGTGGCCAGGTGGTAGCCGCGCTGGTGGGGGTATATAAGCAGGAGATCAGCTTCTTCTCAGACGTACTCAACACCCTGGCCCGCCTCCAGGACCAGTGTGGTCCCCTGGGATGCCAGATGCTGGTGTCCGATCAGGTGAAAGAGGCGCTGGATGATGACCACAACTATGATCTGCTCTCCCTTGGGCCCATTCGCCTCAAGGGAAAGCAGCAGGAGATCGAAGTGTTCTCCGTCAGTCGGACTTACTCGGCAGCAGATCCCCAATCATCTCCCCAAGAGTTCTAAAGGTGCGCAGGCGACTGGTCGTCTGCCGCCACACCAGACCAATCTCCCGATACGCCTTCTGCCCCTCAGGCACATAGGTCAGCAGATTGGTTCCCTTGAGAATACCGGCGTCTATGGCCATCTGCGGCAGGAAGGTGCTGCCCAGGCCTGAATCCACCATCTGCACCAGGGTGTGCAGGCTGGTGGCGGCAAAAGGATTGATCTTCTCCCGGTTCTCCAGATTACAGGCACTGATGGCGTGGCCGGTGATGCAGTGCTCCCTCTGCAACAGGAAGATGCTCTCGTCCGGCCAATCTTCGTAGCTGAGCTTGGACTGCTCTGCAGACTCCTGATGAATCACCACCTGGAAGGGATCGATGCCCACCCCCATGGTGTGGAAACCCGAGGTGTCCACCGGCAGTGCCAGCAACAGCAGGTCCAATTCGCCGTTGCCGAGCATGGAAAGCAGGTTTTCCGTGGTATCTTCTCTAAGTAAAAGAGTAAGATCGGGGAAGCGTTGCTGAGACTCCTTCACCACCCTGTTCAACAGGAAGGGGGCGATGGTGGGGATACAACCCAGTCGCAGAGTGCCGCTCATGGCGTCCCCTGCGCTCTGAGCCAGATCGGTCAGCTCCTGCACCTGAGCCAGCAACTCGCGGGCGCGGCACACCACCTCCTCGCCGGTGGCGGTGAACAGGAAGGATTTGTGGTCGCGTTCGATCAGCTGACAGCCCATCTGCTCTTCCAGGTTCTGAATGCCGCTGGAGAGGGTGGACTGGCTGACGTGACACGCCTTGGCGGCGCGGTTGAAGTTCTGCGCCTTGTGCAGATGCACCAGATAATATAGGTTTTTGAGACTAGGGAGTCTGCGCATCGTCTGCTCCGGAACAATCGATTGGTTTAATCTATTTTATTCGATTCTTCAAAGGAACACACCCCCCTATACTGTGCTCAGTTTCACATGACTAACGTATTGGGAATTTGTCGGCAGTCTAGTAAGTTAGATTAAGATTGCCGTTGAAATTAACCTTTAAAAAGGAAGAGAACACCATGTCTGTATTAGTAGGCCGTCCTGCCCCTGATTTTACCGCCGCTGCCGTACTGGGTAATGGCGAGATCGTTGAGAACTTCAACCTGAAGACTGAAATCGAAGGCTCCAAGGCGGTGATCTTCTTCTACCCTCTGGATTTCACCTTCGTTTGCCCCTCCGAGCTGATCGCGTTCGACAAGCGTTTCGAAGAGTTCCAGAAGCGCGGTGTTAAGGTTATCGGCGTATCCATCGATTCCCAGTTCAGCCACAACGCCTGGCGTAACACCGCCGTTGAAGATGGCGGCATCGGCCCAGTGAAGTACCCCCTGGTTGCCGACGTGAAGCACGAGATCTGCAAAGCCTACGACGTTGAGCACCCAGAAGCCGGTGTGGCTTTCCGCGGTTCCTTCCTGATCGACTCCGAAGGCAACGTACGCCATCAGGTGGTGAATGACCTGCCCCTGGGCCGTAACATCGACGAGATGCTGCGCATGGTTGACGCCCTGAACTTCCACGAAGAGCACGGTGAAGTGTGCCCAGCTCAGTGGGAAGAGGGTAAGAAAGGTATGGACGCCTCCCCTGCCGGCGTAGCCGCCTACCTGTCCGAGAACACCGACGACCTGTAATACGGGTTGTCGCGGGCCATGGAATGGCCCACCCTATACCAGAACGGGGCGCACAGCGCCCCGTTTCTTTTATTCGCCGTCTCCCACCAGCGCCGCGTCCACCAGATCGTCGATGGTCATCTGGAACGCCGGCACGCAGTGCTCCATAAACCAGGCCACCTCAGGCATGGTCTCGACATAGGGCGCCAGTGCCGCCAGCACCTTGCGTTCGGTTCCCTCAAACTCCATGTTCCCCGCCCGCAGCTCCGACAACGCCTTGGTGTAGGCAGACAGCAGGTCCGCGGCCTTGACGAAGCGGGCGGTCTCCGGATCATCCTCGTGCTCGATCAGCCCCTTATAGGTGGATTGCAGAGGGGCAGGCAGGGTGGTCACCAGCATATGGGCGGCGATCGCCTCCATCTCCCGGCACAGGGCCAGCATCCGCTTGTCGCTGTATTTGATGCCGCTGTTTACATCCTCGGTGAGCACCTCGGCGGAATCATGGAACATGGCCACCACCGCCAGGTGATTGGCGTCGACCTGGGGCTGTTCGGTGAACACCTTGTTGCGAACCTCCCCCAGGGCATGGGCGAACATCGCCACCTGGAAGCTGTGCTCGGCGACGTTCTCGGCGCGGGTCGGGTTGGACTTGCCCCAGCGATGCACGTTCTGCATCCGGGACATCAGGGCGAAAAAGACCGGTTGCATGCAAGCTCTCCTATTACCAGTCACTACTGTCTTTATGCTAGAGGGCGGCGACAGGCGCCGCAAGCCATTCTGTTGACGACAAAAGTCGCCATTGAATAAATTTTCTGCATCCATGGGCCTTTTCTGCTACAACTACTCTGGGCTTTGCAAGGAAGTTAAGATTATCAAGGGATTGAAACTTATTGCGTTGGTTTTCGGCGCCCTCTGTCTCGGCTGGTTTTGGAGTTCGGCCGTCGGAACACAGCCGCTGGCCTACGCCAACCTGGGACAGGACGCCTCCCTGACTCAGCTGGCCGATGAGCACCACTGGCAGCCCGCCTCCCTGATGGCGGTGCGGGGCCCCATGGTGTGGAAGCGCCTGATCCTGCCCTCCACGGGGGATAAGCTGCGCCTGCAGATCAGCCAGGGCTGGGCCGGTGACGGTCACCTGATGGTCATCCAGGGCGGACAACTGCTGACGGACCTGGTTCTCCAGTCTGACGGCCCCGGTTACCGCCCCATGAGCTTCACCCTGCCCCTGGTCAACGACCGCCAGGTCACCCTCTATCTGTACGCCCCTGTGGCGGTGGAGATCCACGCCGAGTCACAGCGCCGTCCCAAGCTGCCGGATCTCTTCCTCGGGCTGCTGCTGGGACTGATGCTGGCCATGTGGCTCACTCAGCAGGTCACCAGCACCATACTGGCGGACAAACTGCCCCTGACCCACAGCCTGACTCAACTGCCTCTTTTCGCCGTGGCCCTGATGGAGCTCACCGGTCATGTGCCCATCAAACCCCTGTGGTTCGCTCTGTTCCTGGCCCTGCTGAGCCAACAGGCCAGCCAGGCACTCATTCGTCGTCATCTCTGGGCGCAGGCCGCTCTGGCGCTGCTGCTGGTGGGACTGCTGATGGTCCCCAACTGGACCCTGGACCTGGCCCTGCCGCCTCTGATGATGCTGCTGGTGGCCTGGCAGGCCAGCTGGATACTCAATGGCAACCACAGGCTGCCCCGCAGCTTTGCCTCCACCGAACTGGTGAAACTGCTGCTGCTGTTGCCTCTGCTGTTTACCCTGGTGCTGGATACCCAGGTACCGCCCCTGATCACCTTGAGCTGCGCCCTGCTCTGGTCGGTGTGCCATGGATTGCTGCTGCTCACCCTGCTGGTCTCCCAGAGGCGCCAGCTGAGGAACCTGCTCAAGCTCAATCACCGCCAGCACGCCTTTTTGCGGGAGCAGAGCAACAGCAGCCTCTCCCAGCAGATCCGCTCCCTGGTGCGAGTGCACCGTCACCTTGAGGAGAAGTCCAGCACCGACCCCCTGACCGGGCTGAAGAATCGCGGCTACTTCGATGAGCATTACCGCATCGAGCTGTTGCGCAGCCGCCGGGAACAACAGCCCTTCAGTCTGCTGCTGGTGGATCTGGATCATTTCAAGCGGGTCAATGACAGATATGGCCACCCCTGCGGCGACAAGGTGTTGATGGAGCTGGCCCAGGTGTGTGACCGCGCCCTGCAGCGGCCCGGTGATGTGCTGTGCCGCTATGGCGGCGAGGAGTTTGCGGTGCTGTTGCCCAACACTCCGGCCGTCGGCGCCCTGCACGTGGCCAACACCCTGCAGAGTGCCATTGCCGACCACAGGGTGGACTGGTCCGGCAATAAGCTGACGATCACCGCCAGTATCGGCCTGGCCACGGTCACCGGCCGGGAGCAACAGTTGCCGGATCTTCTGCAGCAGGCGGATTCCGCCCTCTACCGGGCCAAACACCTGGGGCGTAACCGGCTGGAGGTGTATCAGGGAGAACAGCTGGACCCGATCTCCGCCCTGGAGATGGGGTAGTTTCAGTCCAGGGGCGGAAAGCTGCAGCGCAGCAGGGTACCCCCAAGCAATCGGCTGCTGCCCAGGGTCAGGTCCAGGCCGAAGGTGGCTGCCACTTCCCGCACCAGCACCAGGCCGACGCCGTGCTCATATTTGGCGGCGTCGCTGAGCCCGTCGAGATTCAGAGTCTGCTCATCCAGCCCGGGCCCCGCATCCGCCACGGTCAGCAACAGGCGTCCCCCTTCGGATTGACGCACGGTGACGATCACCTCGGCCCCCTTGGGGCTGGCATTGATGGCGTTGTCTATCAGGTTATCCAGCATCCCCTGAAGCATCACCGGGGGTACGGCCACCTCGCCCTGACGCTGCAGCCCTCGCAGTGTCAATCTGACCCCCAGGGCCATGGCGTCGCCATAATGGCGGGCACAGCTCAGGGCCGTTTCCCGGTAAAGGTCACAGCGCATCTCATCCTGGCGCCAGCTTCTGTCCAGTTCACTGAGCAGATGGCCATTACGCACCAGGCGTTCGCTGCGATTGAGAGCCTGCATCGCCCCCACCAGATCATCGGGGTGGCGCTGCAGCCGCTCCCCCAGGGCATGCAGGTGACCGGTAACCCGTTTGGACAGCGCCGCCACCATGGTCCGCCGCTTGGACTCGGCATCGGCCTGAGAGCGTTGACTGCGTCCCAGTGCCGAGACAAAGGCTCTGAGCTCCTTGGGCAGGGTCTCACCGTCAGGCAGGGGAGTCGCAGGCCACTGACTGACCTGCTTACTGAGGCGCCTCAGCGGTGCAATGGAGACACCCACCACCAGGGAACAGAGCAGGATACTCAATGGGGTCAACAGCACCATCTGGGTGCCCCAACTGGCCCACATGGCTCGCTGAAGCAGATCCCGTCCCAGGGCATCGGGGTAACCCACGGTCAGATAGAGCTCGTGTCTGAGGCTGTAGACGGTATAGGTGTGCCAGGTGTCGCCCTTGTACTCCTGGCGGGCGAACCCCGCATTGAGATCGGAAAAGATGCCACCTTCCACACAGGGGTGGCCATTGGCACTGACGCAGTGACCCCGGCTCCAGATCTGGTAGTGCACCAGGTCCGAATTATTCAGCTCGGCGTCATCCCCCAGAATCCACCCCTGCCGATAGGTCAGGTCCAGCTGTTCAAAACGTTTGACCGCCTGACGAACCACCTCATCCACACGATCGGCCCGAGTTTCGTTGAGCAGTTGCAGCATCACCCTGGCCCGCTGGGCCAGGTTGGCATCGTGGACATCCTGGTAATAGCCCTTGGCGGTCCACAGGGCATTGATGAACCCGAGGCCATTGGTCACCAGTAGCAACAGGGCCAACCATAAGATCAATTTGCTGCGTATGGAGTTCATCCGTGCCAGTGCTTAGTTCCGGGGAGCTGGGGGAATCGCGGCAATCCGCGGGTTGTGGCGCGCATTTTGACAGCAATTAGCCGCAAATTCATGGGAAGTGATCACAAAATCCCATCTTGTGTGAACTGACTTCACTCGAAATCTTCGTCCTCAAAAACAATTTTTTGTTGTTGCCCTTCCAACCTTTTGCCACCTTGGGCCTGTCATAGGGAGTAACAGAGATGGCCGGCGCCACCGGTTTGGCCCTTCAAGGAGAGTGCATTGACACAAAATCTGCCCCCCTTTCCGGCAGAGCAGGAGCGGGAGATCCGCCTGGCTCAAAAAGGCGATCGCGACGCCTTTGCCCGGATCTACCGCCGCCACAGCCCCAGGGTCTATGCCCTGTGCCTGAGACTCAGCGGCCGGGTCGCCTGCGCCGAAGAGGCCACCCAGGAGGTGTTTATCCGTCTGTGGCAGAAACTGCCTCAGTTTCGCTTCGAGGCACAATTCACCACCTGGCTGCACCGCCTGACCCTCAACCACGCCCTCAACTACCTCAAGAGTCAGCCTCAGCTGACGCCCTTGAGCGAGGAGGAAGCCCAGCGACAGGGGGCGGCGATGGAGGAGTTGCAACTGGTGGACCGCCTGTTGCCCAGGCTGCCGGAGCGGGCACGCCAGGTGTTTGTGCTGCACGCCATCGAGGGCTACCACCACCACGAAGTGGCCCAACTGCTGGAGATTCAGCCCGGGACCAGCAAGGCCCAGTACCACAGGGCCCGCCAACTGCTACAGGAGATGCTGATATGAGTCGCCAACTGGATTCCATGCTGCAGGAACTGGACAAAGAGATAGCCCCAGGCCGAGACCTGTGGCCCGCCATCGAAAACGGGCTGGATCGCTCTTCCGTGCCTGCGGCGCCGCAGCGGCCCTGGCTTCCCTGGGCCTTGGCCGCCAGCCTGCTGGTGACCACCCTGGGCGGATTCCTGGGGGGACGCCTCAGCAGCCCGGCTCCCCAGGCACCACTGCTGGGCGTCCTGACCCAGCTCCAGATGCAACACGATGCCCGGCGCCAACGGCTGGAGACCCGGCTGACGCCGGCCATGGTGCACGCCGGCACCACACCGGGCGCCCTGGCTGCCAGCGAAGCCCTGGCCAGCATCCGCAGCGCCGAACAGGAGCTGTACACCGCCCTGACCCAGCAACCGGACAATCCGGAGCTGTTGCAGCTGTGGCTCTGGGTACAGCAGCGGGAACTGGACCTGATCCAGAAACAGCAGCTTCGCCACCAACGCCTGCAGCAACTCTGACGCTCCGGCGGCGGCACAACGACGAACAAGAACACCTCAAGGAGAACCCTATGAAGAAACTGATACTGACCACAGGCCTGCTGGGCCTCAGCCTGCCCCTCTGGGCCGGTGACGCCATCGACAGCCGCATGAACGCCGACGGCATCAGCAAACTGACCCTGGTGGTGCCGCGGGGAGAGGTCACCCTGACCGGCGGCAGCCACAGCGAGATCCGGGTTCAGGGTGAACTGGATGACCAGGCCAAGGAGTGGGTGTTTGAACGGGAGGGCAACACCCTGGTGGCCGAGGTCAAGATGCCCAGTCAATGGCAGGGGGACAACGACGGCAGCACCCTGACCGTTACCCTGCCCGGCTCCATCGAGGTGGAAGCCACAGGGGTCAGCACCGACTTCAACGTCAGCGACCTCAACCGTGGGCTGGAGCTGGAGAGCGTCAGCGGCGATCTCGAGATAGCCCGGGTCTCCGGTGAGGTGGAAGTGGACAGCGTCAGCGGCAACATCACCGCCACCGCCCTGGAGGGAGAGATTGAGCTGGAAACCGTCAGCGGTGACATCAAGGCGGCGCAGCTTCAGGGCGACACCAGTGTGGAGTCGGTCAGTGGCGAAGTGCAGCTGAGCCGCGCCGGCGACAGGCTCGAAGTGGAGAACGTCTCCGGTGATATCCAGCTTCAACTGACTCAGGTGGGCGCCTTGGAGGTGACCAGCGTCAGCGGGGACATCCAGGTGGAGGTGGACAGCCTCACCGGCAACGCTAGGCTGAGTTTCGACACCGTCAATGGCGACACCAAACTGAGTCTGCCCCGGGATGCCTCAGCCCGCTTCAAGCTGGATACCGGCCCCGGCGGTGACATCAGCAACCGCATCAGCGAACACCAGCCGAAACGGGGTGAGTATGTCCCCACCGAGAGCCTGAGCTTCAGCCAGGGCCAGGGGGACGCCAAGGTGGAGATGAAAACCGTCAATGGTTCGCTGACCCTGGCCCCCATGACCTCCGGACACCTGAAATAGGACCCTTGGGGGCAGATCTGATACCCTAGCCCCCATGAACGACCAAAGCACAACACAGGGCGCGCCGGACTGGGGCGCCCTGTCCATTGAGATCAAGGCCTGGGCCAGTGAGCTGGGGTTTGCCGCCTGTGGCATCGCCCGTCTGGACCTGACCGGCGAGCAAGGCGCCCTGCAACAGTGGCTGGCCAACCATTACCACGGTGACATGGCCTACATGACCCGCAACCAGGAGATGCGCACCCAGCCCGCCCTGCTGCATCCGGGCAGTGTCACCGCCATCGTGGTGCGCATGGACTACCTGCCCCCAGAGGCGGGATTTGCCGCTACCCTCAGTCAGCCGGATCTCGGTTACATCAGCCGTTACGCCGGAGGGCGGGACTACCACAAGCTGATGCGCAACCGCCTTAAGCAACTGGGCAACCGCCTGAGAGAGCGGGTCGCCCAGTTCGATGGCCGCCCCTTCGTGGACTCCGCCCCCATCCTGGAGCGCCCCCTGGCCAAGGAGGCCGGACTGGGCTGGGTAGGTAAGCACTCACTGCTGATCGACCGGCAAGCGGGCAGCTGGTTCTTTATCGGCGAGCTGCTCACCAACCTGCCTCTGCCTGAAGATGCCCCCTACCAGGGAGACTGCGGCAGTTGCACCGCCTGCCTCACCCTCTGCCCCACCCAGGCGATCGTCGCCCCCTACGTGGTCGACGCCCGCCGCTGCATCTCCTACCTGACCATCGAATCCGACGAGGCCATTCCGCAGGCACTGCGTCCTCTGATGGGCAATCGCATCTACGGCTGTGACGATTGCCAGCTGGCCTGCCCCCACAACCGGGAGGCGCCTCTAACCGCAGAGGGGGACTTTCACACTCGCCCTCAACTGCATCAGGCGCCGCTGCTGACCCTGTGGCAGTGGGACGAGGCGGAATTTCTCAGCGCCACCGAGGGCTCCCCCATCCGCCGCATCGGCTTCTGTCGCTGGCAGCGCAACCTGGCAGTGGCCCTGGGGAACGCCCCCGCCGATGAGGCGATCATCGACGCCCTGGAGCGGGGACTGGGCAGGGTGGATGAGATGGTGGATGAACACATTCGCTGGGCCCTGGCGCAGCAACGCAGCGGCCTGGGCAAGATGAGCAAACAGCAACAACGGCTGATTCGTGTGGTCCAGAAAGGCCTGCCCAGAGACGCCTGATTTTGCAAAAGTATCAATAGATTCCGATAGATTCGCTATAGTAGTGGCTTCAGCAAGGAGCCCGCTATGCTAGAGAACCACTCCAGAATCCGCATTCAGCAAGTGTTTGAGATGGCCGAGCTGTTCGGCTTCGAAAGCCGCAACCGCTACCAGGTGCTGGACGCCCATGAACGCCCCCTGGGCTACGCCGCCGAACAGAGCTCCGGCATGCTGGGCACCCTCTCCCGGCAGCTGTTTGGTCACTGGCGCCGTTTCGACATCCACCTGTTCTCACCCCAGCGAACACCTCTATTGGTTGCCCACCACCCTTTCCGCTGGTGGTTTCAGTGCCTGGAGGTGAGCGATGCCAGCGGCGTCCGGCTAGGGACGGTTCAGCAGCGCTTCGCCCTGCTGCACAAGAAGTTCGACATCGAAGATGAGCATGGCCGGGTGTTAATGACGGTCGCCTCGCCCCTGTGGCGCATCTGGACCTTTCCGGTACAGCGTCAGGGACGGGACGTGGCCTGCATCAGCAAACGCTGGTCAGGGGGACTGACCGAGCTGTTTACCGACAAGGACAACTTCGTGGTGGAGTACAGTGATCCCTCTCTGGACAACCGCAGCCGTCAGTTGCTGCTGATGGCCACCCTGTTTATCGATCTGCAGTATTTTGAGAAGAAGGCGAACAACTGACAATCGTTACAGCAGCATCGCCGGGCCTATGGGACAGAACTCGGACGCCGCCTCCATCAGGGAGTGGGCGGTCAGGGCGGGCACCCCGTAGACCCGGGCATCCACTCCGTAGTCCCGGCTGACCTTGTGCAGCAGCAGGTCGAAGTCGCCGTCGCCTGAGAGCAGCACCACGGTGTCCACCTGGGGGGCCTGCTCCATCACGTCTATGGTGATCCCCACATCCCAGTCCCCTTTGGCCGAACCATCGGCCCGCTGGATAAAGGGTTTGAGCTTCACATCGAAACCAATGTGTTTAAGGGCATCCTGAAACTTGCGCTGACCATCGTCGCCCTTATGAGTGGCGTAGGCGGTGGCAAACACAATCTCTCCCTGATTGCACAGGTGCTGCCACAGAGCCCGGTAGTTAAACTGGCTACCGAAGGCTTGGCGACAGGTGTAGTAGATGTTCTGCACATCCACGAAGACGGCGATGCGGTTCAAGGGAGGTTCCACGGCAACTTAGAGATAAGTCACCAGAATACAGAAACTAACGACCCAGGTTCAATTTCATTGGCCAGAATTCAGACGCCGACCGGCAATTCTGACAATTAGATTGAATGTTTTCTAAACAATTTTACCTTCCTGCCGATAGACAGAGTTGGCCCCACGAGGCTTCTCTGACCTTTCTTATTGTGGATCAAGTCTCTAACCCTTTTTCCTCTGTCATTGCTCAAAGGCTGGCCAGTCATCTGCGCCAGGGCTTGCCGTTTTATCCGCCAGGGGAAATACTGAGTCGGTCTAACTGCTAAGGAGGCCCGCCGTGGAGATGAACCTGACCCTTAACGAAACCCGAGTCATCGGCTGCCTCTTGGAGAAAGAGAGCACCACCCCTGATCTCTACCCTTTGACCCTCAACTCCCTGAAAAGCGCCTGCAACCAGAAGAGCAACCGGGACCCGGTGCTCTCCCTCAGCGACAACGAGATTCGTCAGACCCTCAACGCCCTGATGGATCGCCGCCTGGTCAGTGAGGAGGGCGGCGCCCGGGCCAGCAAGTACAAGCACAGGTTCTGCAACACCGCCTTCGGTGGCCTGAAACTGAGTGAGCAGGAGCGGGCCCTGGTGTGCGTGCTGCTGCTGCGCGGCCCCCAGACCCCGGGTGAGCTTCGCAGCCGCACCGGCCGCCTGGCCCAGTTTGCCGATGTGACTGCGGTTGACTCGGCGCTGCAGGGGCTGGCCGAGCGGGAGATGGTGGTGCAACTGCCCCGGGAAGCCGGCAAGCGGGAGGCCCGCTACGCCCACCTGTTCTCAGGGGAGGTGTCCATGCCCACCACCGCCGACGTGGTGGCGGACGATAAGGCCCGTATTCAGGAGCTGGAGCATGAAGTGATGATCCTCAAGGCGGAGATTGAACGCCTGAAAGGGGAGCTGGCCAGCCGCTAGAGCGGTTACCCCCTAACGCGCAGCGGCAATCCCCGCCGCTGCCAATCCTGCCTCAACAGCCACAGCACCCAGATCACCAGCAGGGTGTTGGACAGCGGCACCGAAATCCACACCCCCTGAACCCCCAGCCAGACAGGCAGCAGCAACAAGAAGGGCAGCTGCAGTGCCAGATTGGCCAGGGTAATGATCCCGGCCCGGCGGCCATCGCCTACCGACTGAAAATAGGCGGCAATCACGAAGATGATGCCGTCAAAATAGAGGGCCCAGGTGTGCCAGGCCAGCCCCTGACGGGTGGCCTCATACAGGGCAGGGTCGTCGTTGTTGAAGGCATGAATCAGTGGGGTGGGCATGGTGACAAACAGCAGAACGGTGAGCAGGCCGGAGATCAGCACCAACCCCAGGGCCCAGCCCATCACCTTCTGCAAACTGGGGTACTCCCTGGCGCCAAACAGATAGCTGAGCAACGGCTGGGCACCGCCGGCGACCCCCTCGGCAAACAGGTAATAGACCACACACAGGTAGCCGACGATGGAGAAGGCCCCGACCTGGATGGCATCCCCATACTCGAGAAACATGGCGTTGTGCACCGCGGTGATGAAGCTGTAGTAGAGGTACATCAGCCAGCTGGCCATCCCCAGGGACAGTATGGCTTTGGCATCCGCGAGGCTCAGTCCGGCGTCCGCCAGGGAGAGTCGGGTGCGGCACAACGAGGAGCGAAAATAGGCCAGACCCAGCAGCAACACCAGGGCCTGAGACAGGACGGTGGCCAGGGCGGCCCCTTGCAGCTGCCAGTCCAGCTGCACAATGAACAGGTAATCCAGGGCGATGTTGGCCAGGGCGCCACCGCCGATGAGCAGGGTGGACAGGTTGGGGGCGTCGTCGTTGCGCACCAGAAAGGGGATGGCGATCCCGCCAAGGGCCAGAGGGCAACCCCAGGCCAGCACCTGCAGGTAACTCCTGGCCATGGCCAACACCTCACCAGAGGCTTGCTGCAGGGTCAGCAAGCTCTCCCCCAGGAGCAGCAGCAAAACGCCGCAGAGCACGGCCATCATCAGCAACAGCGAGAGGCCACCACCCAGCCAGCGCGCCGCCCGAGCACCGTCCCCCTCTCCCCGGGCCATGGAGGAGAGGGCGCCGGCGCCTATGCCCACCATCAGCGCCGCGCCATACACCAGGCCGATCACCGGCCAGGCGATGTTGATGGCCGCCAGCCCCACGGCACCGATCTGCTGGCCGACAAACAGGCCATCCACAAACTGGTACAGGCCGCTCACCATCATGGCGGCAACGGTAGGGACTAAAAAGCGCCAGAACTGGCGCTTAAGGGAATCTTGCATGGGGGACTCGTAGGCGCTGTCAGGCTTACCAGTCTACCCCTTTACGTGCCTTGATGCCCGCCTCGAAGGCGTGCTTGAGTGGCCGCACTTCCGAGACGGTGTCCGCCAGCTCCTCCAAACGACGGTGGGCGGCGCGACCGGTGATCACCACGCTCTGCTCCCGCGGCCTGTCGGCGATGGCCTGAATCACCTCATCCAGATCCAGGTAACCGTAATTGGTCATGTAGGTGATCTCATCCAGCAGCACCAGGTCCACTTTGGGATCCGCCAGCTCCTGCTTTATTTGCTGCCACACCTCCTGGGCCGCGGCCGTGTCCGCTTCCTTGTCCTGGGTCTCCCAGGTAAAGCCGGTGGCCATCACATGGAAGCGCACGCCGTGTCCGGCCAGCAAGTCCCGCTCACCGCAGGCCCAGTTGCCCTTGATGAACTGAGCCACGGCGCAGTTCTGGCCATGACCGACGGCACGGGCCACGGTACCAAAGCCCGCGGTGGATTTTCCTTTGCCGTTCCCGGTTAGGATCAGCACCACGCCCCGCTCCTCCTGGGCCTGGGCGACCTTGGCATCCACCTTCTCTTTTACCTTCTGCTGCCGTTCCTTGTGGCGCTGGTTCGTATCGGTCATGGATTCATCCTGTATCTGCAAGGAAAAGGGTTCATTTTACGGGGTTCTTTCGGCCCATGGCATGGGAAAACCCACAGTGATTCGGGTCAGTCCGAGCTCTCCAGGGAGCAACACTCGGCACTGAGAAAGCCCATCAGTTCATCGGTGGCTTCCAGGTTTGCGCGACAGATCAGCTCACGGCCACGTCGCTCCTGGGTCACCAGGTTGGCGTTCATCAGCCGGCTGATGTGATGGCTCAGGGTCGATCCGGGAATGGACAGATGCTGCTGAATCTCGCCCACATTCAGCCCCTGCAGGCCCCCTTTGACCAGCAGGCGGAAAATGCTCAGCCTGGTGTCATGGCCCAATTCGGCGAAACGGCGCACCGCCTCGGCGTGGTCGATCATCCTCTCTCCTTGGGTAAATGGTGATGTCAGGGAAATCATGACCCAAAGCGCAGGGAAATCCAAGGGGCAGACCCCAAGCCGGAGGCATCCCGCCCATAATCGACCACTATGGCGCCATTGCGCTTTTTTTACCCTGGGGGGCTATCCACGGGCCATCACCTTGGCTAAGATAGACGTCTAAACGTATAAATGTCTATTTGGGAAATTAGGGACGGCGCCATGGCTACCACACTGCAGCAACTCCTCGAACAGCGGATACTGATTCTGGACGGCGCCATGGGCACCATGATCCAGGGTCACCGCCTGGAGGAGGAGGATTACCGTGGGGAGCGCTTTGCCGACTGGCCCTGCCAGCTCAAGGGCAACAACGATCTGCTCTCCCTGACCCAGCCCGAGATCATTGCCGGCATCCACCGTGCCTATCTGCAGGCCGGTGCCGACATCATCGAAACCAACACCTTCAACTCCACCACCATCGCCATGGCCGACTACCAGATGGAGTCACTCTCCAGGGAGATCAACTTCGAGTCCGCCAGGCTGGCCCGTCAGGTGGCGGACCAGGTGGCCGAGGAGACCGGCGTCCCCCGGTTTGTGGCCGGGGTATTGGGGCCCACCAACCGCACCTGCTCCATCAGCCCGGACGTGAATGATCCCGGTTATCGCAACATCAGTTTCGACCAGTTGGTGACTGCCTTCCATGAGTCGGCCCAGGCCCTGATGGAGGGCGGCGCCGACATCCTGCTGGTGGAGACGGTGTTCGATACCCTCAACGCCAAGGCGGCCCTGTTTGCCATCGACACCCTGTTCGAGGAGCTGGGTCGCTCCCTGCCGGTGATGATCTCCGGCACCATCACCGATGCCTCGGGGCGTACCCTCACCGGCCAGACCACCGAAGCCTTCTACAACTCCCTGACCCACATCCAACCGGTGGCCATTGGCCTCAACTGCGCCCTGGGTCCCAAGGAGCTCTCCCCCTATGTGGAGGAATTGGCACGCATCAGTGAGTTTCCGGTGTCGGCCCACCCCAATGCCGGCCTGCCCAACGAATTCGGCGAGTACGACGAAACCCCGGAGCAGATGGCCGAGATCATCGGCCAATGGGCCTCTGAGGGCTGGCTGAACATCGTCGGCGGCTGCTGCGGCACCACTCCGGAGCACATCAGTGCCATCAAGGCGGCGGTGGATCAGTACGCCCCCAGGCGTGCCCCGCAGATCCCGGTGGCCTGTCGCCTGGCCGGCCTGGAGCCCTGCACCATCGACGCCGACGCCCTGTTCGTCAACGTCGGCGAGCGCACCAATGTCACCGGCTCCGCCCGTTTCCTGCGGCTGATCAAGGAGGGGGATTACGAAACCGCCCTCTCCGTGGCCCGCCAGCAGGTGGAGAACGGCGCCCAGATCATCGACATCAACATGGATGAGGGGATGCTCGACGGCGTCGCCGCCATGGAGCGCTTCCTCAAGCTGATCGCCTCCGAGCCGGAGATCGCCCGGGTACCGATCATGATCGACTCCTCCAAGTGGGAGGTGATCGAGGCCGGCCTCAAGTGCATCCAGGGCAAGGGGGTGGTCAACTCCATCTCCCTCAAGGAGGGGGAAGAGGCCTTCATCCAGCAGGCGAAGCTGATCCGCCGCTACGGCGCCGCCGCCATCGTCATGGCCTTCGACGAGCAGGGCCAGGCGGACACCTATGAGCGCAAGGTGGAGATCTGCACCCGTGCCTACCGGGTGCTCACCGACAAAGTGGGCTTCCCGCCCCAGGACATCATCTTCGATCCCAATATCTTCGCCATCGCCACCGGCATCGAGGAGCACGACAACTACGCCGTGGACTTCATCGAGGCCACCCGCACCATCAAGCAGACCCTGTCCCACGCGATGATCTCCGGCGGCGTCTCCAACGTCTCCTTCTCCTTCCGGGGCAACAACCCGGTAAGGGAAGCGATCCACGCGGTGTTCCTCTACCACGCCATCCACGCCGGCCTCACCATGGGGATCGTCAACGCCGGCCAGTTGGCAATCTACGACGACATTCCGGATGAGCTGCGGGAGCGGGTGGAGGATGTGGTGCTCAATCGCCGCCCGGACGGCACAGAGCGATTGCTGGCCGTGGCCGAAAAGTACCGGGGCGACGGCGCCGCCGAAGCGGATCCCAGAGACGCTGAGTGGCGCAGCTGGCCGGTGACCAAGCGGCTGGAGCACGCCCTGGTGAAGGGGATCACCGACTTTATCGAAGAGGACACCGAACAGGCCCGCCTGGAAGCGGACGCCCCCCTCCAGGTGATCGAGGGCCCGCTGATGGATGGCATGAATGTGGTGGGGGATCTGTTCGGCGACGGCAAAATGTTCCTGCCTCAGGTGGTGAAATCCGCCCGGGTGATGAAACAGGCGGTGGCCTACCTGACTCCCTACATCGAAGAGAGCAAGCAGGAGGTCAGCAGCGCCGGCAAGATCGTCATGGCCACGGTGAAAGGGGATGTGCACGACATCGGCAAGAACATCGTCGCCGTGGTGCTGCAGTGCAACGGCTACGAGGTGATCGACCTGGGAGTCATGGTGCCGGTGGAGAAGATCATCGAGACCGCCATTGCCGAAAACGCCGACGCCATCGGCATGTCCGGACTGATCACCCCCTCTCTGGATGAGATGATCCACAACGTCAAGGCGTTCCAGAAGGCGGGACTGACGATCCCCTGCTTTATCGGCGGGGCGACCACCTCGAAGATCCACACCGCGGTGAAGATCCATCAGCACTACCCCCACGGCGCCATCTATGTGCCGGACGCCTCCCGTACCGTGCCTGTGGTGGCCAAGCTGATCGATAAGAATCAGCGCCAGGGCTTCGTAGAGCAGGTGTACGCCGAGTATGGCGAACTCAAGGCGCGCCGGGAAGCCCAGGGCCGGCGTAAGACCCTGGTTTCTCTGGAGCAGGCCAGGGCCAACCGCAACGCCATCGACTGGCACAACCACCAGCCTTGCAAGCCCAAGCAAACCGGGGTGCGGGTGTTCAAGGAGTATCCGCTGACCGACCTGCTGGAGCGCATCGACTGGACCCCCTTCTTCCGCAGCTGGGGCCTGCACGGTCGCTTCCCGGATATCCTCGAGGATCCCAAGGTGGGTGAAGAGGCCAGCGAGCTCTACGCCAACGGTCAGAAGATGTTGGAGACCCTCATTGATCAGCAGTGGCTCAAAGCCGCCGCGGTGATCGGCCTGTTCCCCGCCAACACCACGGATGTGGATGACATCGAACTCTACGCCGACGACGGCCGCGAGACCGCCATCGCCAAATTGCATATGCTGCGCCAGCAGATAGAGCGCGCGGGCAACCACAACTTTGCCCTGTCCGACTTCGTGGCCCCCAAAGAGAGCGGCAAGAAAGACTACATGGGCGCCTTCGCGGTCACCGCCGGCATCGGCATCGAACCCCATGTGGCACGCTTCGAAGCGGCCGGCGACGACTACAACGCCATCATGTTAAAGGCCCTGGCGGATCGCCTGGCGGAAGCCCTGGCGGAGCGGATGCATGAGCGGGTGCGCAAGGAGTTCTGGGGCTATGACGCCGCCGAGCAGCTGGATAACGAGTCGCTGATCCGCGAGCGTTACAAGGGGATTCGTCCGGCCCCGGGCTACGCTGCCTGTCCGGATCACACCGAGAAGGGCACCCTGTGGCAGCTGCTGCAACCGGATCACCACATCGGCCTCGATATCACCGAGAGCTTTGCCATGTACCCCACCGCGGCGGTTTCCGGCTGGTACTTCGCCCACCCCGAATCCCGCTACTTCGGCGTGACCGACATCGGCGAGGACCAGCTGCAGGATTACGCCCGGCGCAAGGGCTGGAGCGAGGCGCAGGCGCGCAAATGGCTGGCGCCATTGCTGCACGGCTAAGCAGACAACACCCACAAGGGCGCCTCTGGCGCCCTGTTTTTTTCAGGCCCTGGCCTCCAGGGCATCCAGGTAGAAGTTCAGTGGTCCCTCAAGATGGCCGTCATCCTCCAGGCCACCGCAGCTGTTGCAGTGGATCGCCAGGGCGAAGCCATGGAGGTAATCCACCAGCAATGCCATGGCATGGCCTCGCTGCGTCTCATTCAGGCTCAGGGGGGCCACCGCCTGGTCAAAGCGCGCCATGAACACCTGAGCCGGTCCCGAGGTGGACATCCCCAACAGGGTTTCCAGCAAGCCGCCATGGCGACGCAACAGGGAAAGGTAGCTCTGGCTCAACCGCGTCAGCTCCTGTCGCCAGGGCTGACCCTCTTGCGGCGTATAGATGCCCGAGACCAGTTGGCAACACAGGGCTTCCAGCAGGGCGCCCTTGTTGGGGAAGTAGTGGTACAGGGCCATCACGTCCACCTCCAGCTCTCCCCCAAGCTTCCTTAAACTCGGCACCTTACCCTCCTGTCCCAGCAGCGAAGCCGCCGCCTCCAGAATGCGCTCCCTGGACAGGGCCGCTCCTCCCTGAGGCCGGCCACGACGTTTCCCCTTGACAGTCAAAACTCTCTCCAGCTAGTCTGAAAATACAATTTCTACAGTGTAGAATAACCATCCATCAAAGCCAAGCAGAACCTGAGTGGCCACCTGCAATGAACGGAGAGAACATGAGCAACATCGTCTTTATCGGAACCAGTCTGGACAACTACATCGCCGACAAACAGGGCGGACTGGAGTGGCTGACCACCCTGCCCAACCCGGAGCAGGACGACTGCGGCTTCGGCGCCTTTATGGCATCGGTGGATGCCCTGGTGATGGGGCGTAACACCTTTGACACCGTGTGTGGTTTTGAAGGGGAGTGGCCTTACAGCAAGCCGGTGTTTGTCCTGAGCCGAACCCTAAGTACCCTCCCCGAAACGCTAAAGGGCAAGGCTGAACTGATCCAGGGCTTGCCAGCGGAGGTCACCCGCCAACTCAATGACAGGGGATTTCAGCGGCTCTACATCGACGGGGGCCAGACCATCCAGAGCTTCCTGGAGGCGGATCTCATCGATGAGATGATCATCAGTCAGCTGCCGGTGCTGCTGGGCGGCGGCACGCCCCTGTTTGGCGACCTCGCCACCCCCCTGTGGTTCCAACACCTGAGCTCGGAAGTGATGCTGGGGGCCATCACCAAGCACCACTATCGCCGCCGTCGGGACTGAAGCATCCACCAGGGATTTCTGGTAGTCTGCCCTGAATGCGAGGAATAGGACTAACACTATGTCAATCAAACCCTTTGCCGCCATGCTGGCACTGATGATGGGCTTCACCGCCCAGGCAGCCGATCAGGTGGTCACCCTGGAGGATGGCCGCAAGGTGATTCTCCATGACGATTTTACTTGGCAGTATCTGGCGCCCGAGGCCCCCAAGGTCGACGACGCCGCGAAGGCCCAGCCGTTGCCTGCCGAGCCGCAAGCCCCTGTGGCCGCCACCGCCATTCCGGCCCTGCCCAAGGCAGCCGCCCCATCCAAGCCTGATGCGATGCCGAAAAAGCCGATGTCCAGTGGCGTCATCGTCCGCCCGGGCGAGGCCAAGGATGTCATGCAGCTGTCAGACTACGGCCTGGATGCCCTGCTGGGCCGGGCCCGCTATCAAGGGGGGGAGCTGATCATCCCCACCTCGGTCACCAACCAGGGGCGCGAGGCGATCATCGAGGTGGATGTGCGCATGACCGTGATGGATGAGTTCGGTCAGGTACTGGGTCAGGACACCCTGCCCATGTGGCGCTCCATCAAGCGGATGGCCGACACCTACCTGCGCCCTGGCACCAGTAAAGAGGGACTGGAGCTGCGTCTGGAGGTGGAACAACGTGAGGTGTATCAGCTGAAGGTGGAGATCGCCGAAGTCGAAACCCGCTAACCCGACCCGACAGAGCACCGGGTGCCAAAACTCCGCCACCCGGTCGCTCCCCAACCAATGGGGCGCTTCCCCAGCCTCCCTCAGCCTCAACGCGTCGACATCTTCCCAGGAGCTTGCTAGCTTTCGCTCAGGAATCAACCACCTGGCCACCACAAGGAAGAGAGCCGAGATGCGAACCCTGCTGCTGATGTTAACCCTGACTGCCCTTCCCGCCTGGAGTGCAACCCAGACCATAACCCTGTCTCACGACACCCAAGGCATCACCAAGCTGCTGGTGTTTGCCGGGGATGGCGACCTCACCGTGACCGGAGTGAAAGGGTTGAAAGAGGTGGAGGCGCGCCTGACCTACCGCTACCCGGGCTCGGCCAAGGAGGCCCAGCGTCATTTGCGCACCCTGATGGACACCTACCTCAAAGCAGACGGCAAGAAGCTGACCCTCAAGGCGGGTTATCAGAAGCAGATACCGGCCAAGCAGCATCAGGCCAGCATCGACCTTGAGATCCGCATGCCCCAATCCCTGTTCCTGGATCTGCGCGACGGTGGCGGCGATATCCGCATCACTGGCGTTCGTAAAGGAGGCAGGGTGATCGATGGCCCCGGCGAGATAGTGCTGCAAAACACCAAAGGCAAATTCACCCTCAACGACGGCAGCGGTGATATCCAGGTGAAGAACTGTCAGAGCAAACTGAAGATCAACGACAATCAGGGCGAGATCCTGGTGGAAAACCACGACGGCAGCCTGGCCCTCAATGATCAGTCCGGAGCCATCGTCACCCGCAACATCCAGGGCCAGGTGAGAATCAGCGATGGCAGCGGCAACATCACCCTCAACCGGGTGGAGGGTAAGGTGAAGATCACCAACAAGAGTGGCGACACCGACCTGGCCAATATCCGCGGCAAGGTGACACTCAAAGATGGCAAGGGAGATATTCGGGTCAGGGATCTGCGTGGCGACCTGACCCTTACCTCAGACCGGGGCGGCCGGGTAGAAACCTCAGGGATCAGCGGCAGCGTCACCGGGGTCAGGCTCTGACCCCGGCTCGCTCAGTCACAGCCTGCGACTGACGCTGAACGCTCCCCGCAACTGCCCAAGCTCATAACCAGTGGCCTGATCCCAAGGGTAGTGCTCTGCAATAGCTTGCTTTACCTCAGGGGCCAGTTGCTGGCCATGACACTGCAGGCAAACCTGGTCGATGACAATGCCTTTCATCAGCCGGAACTCTTGTGGCTGATGGCGCTCGGCAATCAGGCTCTTGGGCGCTGCACCCGCCAGCAATCGCTGCTCAAACTCTGCCAGCACCTGGGCTTCCCATTGATCCGCCTGGGCCGTCTGGCCGTTCCTTGGCTTGAGGCTGACCCGGCTTATCTGCCAGCCACTCTGCGCAGTCAGCTGGGCGGCAATCTTCGGTGCCTGACTGGCACACACCTCCACCGCTGCCACCGGCCCGCCGGATTGCATCGCCGCCTTGAGGCTGGGCTTCAGGGTACTGCCAAACTGCTTGATGACCGATAAGCCCTCTGGCCGCATCTCGTCGGGTTCTGCTGCCCAGACGCCCATGCTCACCAGCGACATCAGGCCAATGGCCACGGCATTTCTCATCCCTACTCTCCTGTGGGTTCTCTCCATGAGTGAACCCACATTATATTAGAGATTTCTTATTTAGCAATGTCGCAACTAGGGTATTTATGCCAGAGTATGGCGGCGGCAGCCAGAAGTAACTGATCCTTAATAATAAAAACACCACTGCTGTTGAGCAGAGGAAAATAGGCATCGGCACTCCAGCCGGGCAGGGAGAACAGGAAGCTCAGGGTGCCGAATGCGGTCAGGGCGATCCCCAGGGCGCCGAGGCGTCCGAGGGTGACACTGAAGGGAAAGGCCAGAATCCCCACCATGAACACCAGCTCCACCACACCGATGAATTTGGAGGCGCCTTGCACATCCCAGATCAGATAGGTCCAGCTGAACAGCCAGTTGGATTCCATCAAGTCCACTATGCCTTGGGCTTCGTAGGGCTGAAACTTGAGGAAACCTATCCAGCCCATCACCAACACTATGCCCGCCAGGGCCAGCCGGGACGCCCAGCCTTTGAGGAAGGCTCCCTTGTTAGTCACCCCGGCAGTCTGAGCCAGATGGGCAAACAGATAGAGGGCCACGGCAAACATCGCCAGATACTTGATCAACCCCTGACCGGCGCCCAACCAGGGAAAGCCACCCAGGTCGGCCACGAAAATGGGGTTGGTGAACAGCAGCCCAAAGTTCAGGGCGAAGATCAGCAGTGCGCCCAGGGCGCCCACCCAGGCAAAGCGCCCTCCCCATAGGGCAGAGAGCAGCAGGCCGCCAAACAGGGTCTCAGTCACCAGCATGGCGGTGGCGAGCGCCTTGACGGGCAACCACTGCAACACCGGCGCCCACAGGCTGCTCCCTCCCAACCAGTACTGGATCATCTTGAGTTCAGATTCACTGAGTTTGAGCAGTCCCATCCAGATGAGGTATCCGGAGGTCACCACGACCAGGTAGCGAATCAGGCTGTTCTCGCTCAGGTTGGCTCGGTGAAATTGGCGTATCAGTTCCATGCTAGGTCTCTTGTCTTGTTATCGTCCGCCCAACCAGACCGACTCAGAGCGGATCCCATTTCATCGCACCGTCGAAACACCCCCATTTCCACAACAGAGAACGACACAGGGGTACACATCCTCCTCCCCCTTTTTTAACACCGCCCCGACGTGGAGATTCAGGCCCAAAAATAAACAACAGCCGGGATTTCATTGCCTTAGTTATGACCAGGTCGCAATTAGCCGTTTCCGGGTTTGAAATGCGGATTTAAAGGGAGTAAAACCATGCGGCATATTGGAAAAAGTGACCGAACAAGAGTCATAGCTCATTGAATTAATTAGTTTTTAGATCAACAACCTCTTAACAAAGGCGTTACCTGTGCAAAAGAAAACGAGTCTGCTGAGCAACATAGGTGTTCAGGTGATCATTGCCATGATCGTCGGCACCCTGGTCGGTATTCTTCTCGGGGAGGATGCCGCGGCGTTCGCTCCCCTGGGCAGCATCTTCATTCACCTGATCAAGATGCTGGTGATTCCCCTGGTGGCCGTGGCCATCATCAGTGGTGCAGCGGGCCTGGGCAACAGCCACGCCGCCGGCCGCGTCGGCCTGACCACCCTGGGTTTCTTCGGGCTGACCTCTGCCGTCGCCGTCGCCCTGGCCCTGGCCATGGGGGAGATCTTCCAGCCCGGCATCGGCATCGACTTCTCCGCCGTGGACGCCATGTACGAAGGCAACCTGGCGGACAAGGGCCAACTGCCCACCTTCTGGGCCACCATCACCGGCATGATCCCCACCAATGTGTTCACCTCACTGCATGACGGCAACATCCTGCAGATTCTGGTGTTCTGCCTGTTCTTCGGCATCGCCCTTTCCAAGGTGGAAGCCAGCCGCTCCAAGCCGCTGATCGACGGCATCAACACCGTGGTGGACGCCTTTGTCTGGATGATTAATGTGGTGATGAAAGTCGCCCCCATCGGCGTATTCGGCCTGATGGCCGAGGCCGTGGGCACCTTTGGCTTTGCCGCCCTGAGCACGGTGATGAACCTGTTCCTGGTGTATGTGGCCACCATCCTCATCTACGGCTTCCTGTTCTACCCGGCGATGATCAAGACCCTGACCCGCATTCCGGTCAGCAAGTTTGTCTCCTCCATGAAGAAGCCCCAGGCTGTGGCCCTCTCCACCGCCTCCTCCATGGCCACCCTGCCAGTGACCATGGATGTGTGTGAGAAGGAGCTGGGCATCCGCAACTCCACCGCCAGCTTCGTGCTGCCCCTGGGTGCCACCATCAACATGAGTGGCAACGCCATCTACTATGGCCTGGTGGCGGTCTTTTTCGCCCAGGCATTCCAGGTGGATCTGGGACTGGGCGCCTACGTGGCCATCATCCTCACCGCCACCCTGGGCGCCGTCGGCCAGGCCGGTGTGCCTGGTCCCTCCTTCCTGGTGGTCGCCGTGCTCCTGGCCGCAGGCATCCCCATTGAAGGCCTGCCACTGCTGTTCGCCCTGGACCGCATCTTCGACATGATCCGTACCGCCCTGAACATCACCGGCGATGCGGTCTGCGCCGCCATCGTCGATGAGCTGGCCGGAGACGAACCCATCGAAGAGGAGCAGCCGGCGGAAGTCGCCTGATTCTGCAACGGGCCACCTCAGGGTGGCCCGTTTGTTTTTCCCCCATCCCCCTGTTAAGTTAAAACACCCAATCTAAACGGACGTTTGAATTTATCATGGAGAGTTTCACTCAAACCTTTCCCATCCACACCCCTATCCAGGTTGCCTGGGGAGAGATGGATGCCCTGCAACACGTCAATAACGTGGTCTATTTCCGCTACTTCGAGACCGCCCGCATCGACTTCTTCAATCAGATCGGTCTGATGGAGGAGCTGAAGAAAACCGGCATCGGCCCCATCCTGGCGGAAACCCGCTGCCGCTTTAAGCGCCCCCTGTTCTTTCCCGATTCCGTGCTGGTGGGCACCCGCATCACTGAGCTGAGCGACGACAGGTTCACCATGGAGTATCAGGTATTCAGCCAGAGCCAACGGGCGGTCACCTCGGTGGGCAGTGCCGAAGTGGTGGTGTACGACTTCCACAACAACCGGAAAACCGTCATGCCCGAGCAGATTCGCCGCCAGCTGCAACAGTACCTGATAACAGAAACCGCGTGATCGCCAGCGGACCCACGCCAACGGTTCGACGGTACCCCTTGCCGAGGTACCGTACTTGAACCAGCGACGCCACCTTGGGCTAAGGTTTCCCTCCCCGTCGGCAATCTGAGCCAGCCCGAACCGTCAATGGCCAGAAACCCTCTGGAAACATTCGATCAACATACTGATTTATAATAACTTTAATCCTAAAGAATGGTTGCTCGCCCGTCGATTATTGATACCATTCCTGACCAGTTTTGGCACCAGACCACTCTCAGCAACCAGACCACGGGCCCCCATGAACCAGTTTGACAAACAGATCCTCATCCCCCTCGACCCCAGCAATCAGGACAGCCTGCGCGCGGCACTGGGCCGCTACCGCGAGCTGCTCGATTCAGGAGAAGCGTTCCGCCAGGAGATGGGGCTGATGCTCAACGTGGAGTTTGTCGCCCAGCAGGGCGGGGAGCCGCGGCGGCTGCAACCGTCCGACGCCGGCGAGATGGAGCGCCTGCTCGCCTTCGCCATGACCTGCGTGCGTGGCGGCATGCCCACCCGGGTGGGCGACGCCGATGAGATCTACTTCAGCGAAGCGATCTTGTTTGCCGCCGCCCTGGCGCATCCGCAGTTAAAGGAGGAGGTGGTGGCCACCGCCGAAGCGATGGTGGCCTTTGCCCGCCGTCGCAACGACACCAGCGACATGTGGCTGGACGACTGTCACCTGTTTGGCCTGGAAGCCCTGTATATGCTGGCGGTAGAGCATGATGAGTGCGCCTGGCTGCTGGCTGGTTTTTTCATCCCCTACTGGGACACCGAGCACGAGGGCTCCCACAACAAGCTGATGGCGCTGCTGGTGCAGAGTTGCGGTTGGTCGAGGGACCTGCTCAAAGCCTATGTCTACTGCGACAATCCCCAGGTGCGCCGCTCCTTCAACCATACGGATGCCCACGCCGACCTGGCAGACTACCTGCAACAACACCCACAGGAGTACCAGTGGTTCTGCGACCAGTTGAGCCAACGCCTGCTGCGGCGGCCGCTGCTGGCCTACCACGACCAGAGCAGCCTGGATGAAACCCACCCGGTGCTGGACTTCTTCCACAGCATGAGGGCCCAATGGCCGGTGACGTCCGATCCCCACCATCAGGAGCAGTGGCAGGATGAGGTCAACCAGCAACCCTTTATGGACCAAACCCTGGAAGACGCGGCGCTGGAGCTGTTCCAGGCCATCGAGGCGCAAGCCCGGCAGCCTCTGGTGGTGGTGGCCGAGGCCCACCTGGAGGAGAGGGACCAGGGCTGCCTGTTCGGCGACCAGTTCGGCAACGCCCTCACCTTTATCGGCGCTCTGGAGCAGGGCCCCCGACTGCGCGCCTACGTCCAGAGAGAGCTGGATGACGCCGAGGGTATCGCCCTGCTGGAGAGCCTGGCCGCCTTCGACTTCGGCGCCATCGGCCGCTATGAGCATGGGGGCGCGGAAGCCTTCCAGGAAAACCTGTCCCTGTGGCTGAGCCGCCCCTTTGCCCAGGAAGATGTGGTGGCGACCTTCCCCTACTACTTCGAACAGCTGCTCAATGAGGCGCAGCCGCAGGAGAAACTGCTTAGACTGCTGGATCTGTTCTGGCGACTGCTGGGGCGCCCGCAGTTCCCGAGACGGATGACCGAAACCCTGGTGGATGAACATGGCCTCCTGAGCGAAACGGAGTATGCCAGGCGCTATCAACAGGATCCTCGCGGCGAGGAGCAGCATCAGCAGGCCCTGGCCGAGGATCTTGAGGAGCTGTGGGGCGATGAGCTGGAACTGGACGAACTGAAGGAGCTGGACCAGCGCACCCGCGCCAACCCGGGACTGCTGGCCCCGGAGGCCTGGCCAAAAACCCTGGGGACCGCGACCTACGCCGCCTGGTGCGCCCAGGATATCGAGGTGGCCGACGGCGCCGCCCAGCGGATGACCGCCTGGCTGGATCACCACCTGATGCCGATGCTGTGTGAACAGATCTGTGAGCGGGGTGAGGAGGAGGCGCTGCCCGAGGCGCTGCACCACTACCTGACCGAAGCGGAGCCGGCCCCCTTCGACCAGGAGCGCCACCGGCAGATGGCGAAACTGCTGGCCGAACCGCTGTATCAGGACGGCGGCAGCACCGGTCCGCAGATCTCCGCCCAGCAGCCCGCCTACGCCTTGCTCAACTACGACGATGGCTTTCAGTTTGGGCTTAACTGCCTGTTCTGGATTCAGATTGCCAGCTGGCTGGGGAGGACGCCGGTACGTCTTGAGCGCCTGAGCCACCGACTGTTGCAACTGATGCTGACCCTGGCCCCCCAGAAGGTCATCGGCCTGCTGAGCAAACCCTACTCCGACTACCCGCTCTATCAGGGGATCAACGATGTCGAAGTGGAGCACACCCTGCACCGCCAGCTGAGCAAGTGCGGCGTCAGTGACCGCGAGCTGGAGGTGTTCCAGCTGTGCAGTGACCAGCAGCTGGCCTGCTACCGCCCGGCGGATGCGCGCTTCTGGCAACGCTATGTGTCGATGCTGGATCACTACGGCGAGGCCCGCCCCGATGACCGCTCCATGCTGGGCGCCTCCGCCTGGAACCAGTATCAACAGATGCTGCAGGTGCTGCGACGACGTGAGGACCGGGAGCGGCTGCAGTTCTACCGCGATCTGAAGAGCCGCCACCCCGAGGCGTTGCTGCCCCAGTGGCTGGAGGAGGAGTTCACCCAGGCCCTCACCGGCTACCTGGCGAGCAACGCCGAGGTGGAGGAGGATCTGGACTGGCTGGAGCGGCCGACCCGCCGCCGTCAACTTGCCAATGACAGTGCCGCCAAGGTGCTGGCCTACCTCAACGGCGACGCCGACAGGCAACAGGCGCAGACAACACTGGCCACCTCCCTCAGCCAGGAGCTCAACTCCAGGACCGACGTCGAGAGCCGCCTGGGGCCCCAGTACTACCTGTGGGGCCTGTTGGATGACGCCCGCAGCGACCGGCTGCTGACCCTGCTGCTCAACCACCACGTCTCCGCCCTGAAGCTGCTGTCAGCCGAGCCGCTGACCGACCTCTATGTGGCCCAGCAGATCACTCAGGGCGAGCTGACCATGGAGGAGCGCTGGCAGCACCTGCAAGTGGGTCACATCACCATCCGCGACCCCAACGCCCGCCAGGCACTGGTGCGGCGCGCAGCTGAATGGGCGCTACGGCGGTTGCGGCAGCTGGACATCCCCGAAGGGGTTCGGGTCGCCTTCGCCTTCCACTCAGGGGCGGACGACTACCTCAGAGAGACCGTCAGCCGCAAGGCACTGCCGCAGATGAGCCTCTACCTTAGCGGCAAGGATCGCCAGGCCCTGGCCCAGCGCCTGCATGAGCTGGGGCTGACCGAGCCCGGACTGATCAGCATGCTGAAGGACAGCTCAAAAGGGGTGCGACTGCTGGCCAAACGCCTGCTGGGCAGAGAGTAGAGGCCCAGCATCATGGCAACAGCAAACGGCGACCTGGATATCCACCTGAGCGACAGCTGCGCCCCACTGCGGCCAGTGCAGTGGCAAACCGGGCTGAGCCTCGACAACCGCCGCCTGATTTACCGGCATCCCGATCACCAAGGTAGCCAGGCCCTGCCCTGGCCCTTCAGCGGCAAGGACGATTGACCATGACCCTCTCCTATCAACTCAGGGCTGTCTCCCTCGATTACGTGGGCGACATCCAGATCCAGGTGCTGGAGAACAGCAGCCCAGCCAGGCTGCTGTGGCAGTGCGAATTGCCAGAGACCCAGGACGCCGAGCTGACCCTGCTCGAAGCCATGGATGACCGCTTCCTGGTGGCCGTCACCAACAAGGGCAAGGTGTTCCTCGGCGATCTCGGCCGGCGACAGATGCCGCAAGTGGCGGAGTTGACCTGCTCCTTCGATTCCGCCACCTGGCTGGAGCCGGCGCAGCAACGGCTGTGGCTGGCTGGCCACTTCCGCCAGCAACCGCTCAAAGGGCGCCGCCTGTTGGCCCTGGATCTGATGACAGGCACTCTGGCTGCTGATTGGCCCATTGACGACCGCGACCTGGACCTGACCACCCTGACCCGCCGAAGTGACGGTCAGTTTGCGTTTTACGGTCGCAACAGCAAACCAGGCTACAAGTTCCGCGAACACTGGATTCACTCCATCAACCCGGACAATGGCGAACAGCAGCGCTGCCCCCTGCCAAGCAAGCCCACCCCAGAAAATATCACCGTCCGTCCCTGGCTGTTCCAAGACAAGGCCCGGGGTCTGGCACTGATGCCCGCGGCGAATACCCTGACCCAGGTGGGTGAAGACAGCTTCGCCTTCGAGGTGCAACTGCTGGACCTGAACCTGGGAGAGGTGGTGTGGCAACGCGTGGTGCGCCATATCAACCTGGCCCAGGTGGGGGATGAGCATCGCCATCGGTCGCTGGGCGAGGCCCTGGGACGCATCGTCGCCGGCCAGTATGCCCATACCGACAGCGACGCCTGGCAGCAGCTTCTCAGTTGCCTGACTGGCGCCTGGTTCGACCCGGAGTTGCCCGAGATCTGGCTGGGCTGGCAGGACGGAACGCTGCAGAAGATCGGCCTGGACGGGCAGAGGCTCTCCCCTCTCTACCGGCTGGGGGAGCAGGCTGCGAACGGCGGCTGCCGCTCCCCCATTTACTTCGATCACGAGCGGCTGGTCCCCACCGGCCGCAACCTAGACCGGTTAACCCTGGCCTACGGCTTCGAGTGCGATGAACACCTTGAGGCCACCCTCCCCGAGCCGATGGCCGCAGCGCCTCTGGAGGAGGAGCCGCAGTGGCTGGCCTGTCGGCCCCTTATGGGCCAACGGCTGGAGATTCCAGAGACACTGCAGGCCCAACCTGGCCCCAGCGGCTGCGTTCATATCACCACAACCGATCTCCACAGCGCCGAGGGCCGCCAACAGGCCCTGGCGCAGCTGCTGAGACTGCTGCCCGCATTGCAGGAAAACCTGTGTGACACCCAGAGGGGTGACTGCGGCTGGTTGGGGCGGCTGCTGGGCAGGGTGAAACCCAGGCAGGAAGCCCCTCGCCGAGCCCTCTATCTGGCGTTCAGTGATGGCCTGGACAGGACCCTGAGTGAGAAGCAGTTTTTCCATGAGGCGATCCACCACGAGGGGTGTGCCCCGCTGATCGCCCGGTTGATTGACCACTTCAGTCGCTGGCCCTGCGCCGCGCGCCTGGTGGGCCATGATGGCGAGCCCCCCCTGGCCAATGCCGCCTACGCCCTGTGCCTGGCACCAGAGCAGCTGCCGCTGCTGGCGAACTACTTTTGTGCCATTGGCGGTGGCGAAGAGGTCTCCCCCTTCCACATCAACCGCACCCTGGCGGTGATCCGCGAACACCATGCCGGCACCCCGGAGCTGGCCGCCTTCCTGGCCACCGTGCCCTGGCCCTACAACGACGCGACCTTCACCAAGCACGAACGGGATCCCTACGACGACTGGGGCGAGGACGACTGAGCACCGCTGAACCAGCGGCGGCGACCACTGCAACCGCTGGCGGCCCGCTCACCTCTTTTTCATCTGGCGATGGTACACTGGCGCCGAAGATGATTATCGGAGTAAAGCACCATGAAGAAACAGGCACTCTTGCTGGCGCTGGCCGCCACCCTGAGCCTTCCCACCCAGGCAGGCTGGGATGAGCTGAAAGCCAAGGCCAGGGAGCTGGGCGAGAAAGCCTCAGAGGTGGGCCAGGAGGCCTGGGAAAGCACCGCCGAGGTGAGCCAGGAAGCCTGGAGTGCCACCAAGGAGTGGAGTCAGGACACCTGGGAGGCCTCCTCCGTCTGGGCAGAGGGTGCCCTGGACAGCGCCGGCCAGTGGAGTGACGACGCCTTGGAGAAGGGAAAAACCTGGTACCACCAGGGGGAAACCAAGCTGGAGGAGATGGTGGAACCCGACAGCCCCCAGGAGGCCAGGGACGCCCTGAACACCCTGTCCGAGGTGACCCTGGTCAAACTGCTTACCGAGCATCCTCAGGTCAAACCCCTGTACGACGATGCCTACGGCTATGCGGTATTTGATTCCAGACAGTTTTCCCTGCTGCTGCACACCAATGGCGGCTCCGGTGTTGCCGTTAACCGGGCAAGAGGCAAACGCACCTACATGAATATGTTGGGGGGCGGTCTGGCCCTGGGCTTTGGGGCCAAATTCTACCAGCAGGTGATGCTGTTCGAGGATGAAGCCAGTTTTGACAAGTTCGTCAACGATGGTTGGAGCGGCGGCGCCGAGGCGGGCATCCTGGCCTGGAACGAATCCGCCAAGTTTGGCCAGTCTTTCCACAACGGCGTTGCCCTCTATGTCCTCAATGAGAAGGGGCTGTTGCTGGATGCCAACATCAACGGCAGCCGCTACTGGCAGGATGGCGACCTGAACTGATTCCTGCGTCCCAGCAAGCACAAAAAAAGGGCGGAGAAGACTCCGCCCTTGGTGGTTAACCGTACCTGACCCTGCCGGGGGTTGAGATCGCCTCCCAGGCCTGCTGATACAGCATGGTCGATTGCTGACGCAATCTCTCTACCCTGGCCAGTTCAAACTCACTCAGAGAACGCTGTTGCACCAGTGCCTGGCGCTCCAGCTCCTGGATCTGCTGATACAGATCGTGTTCCGGGCCGTTCTTAATCTCGGCGAAGGGACGCAGGTGGATCTGCACCTCCGCCACCATCAGGCTTTCAGGCAACCGAACCAGCAGGTTCAGGTCCCGGTAGCCGTTGGCTTTGGGGGTGAGAAACCGGTTTTTCACTCTGACCACCTCTCCCTGGCGATCCAGCTCATGGTAGGCCCGGAGCAGGCCCTCCACATCATCCGCCACCAGGGTGGTGCGGGCCAGATCCGTCAGCAGTGTTACATCGCCATCCAGTTTGCCCTCCAGCTTTGCCAACGCGCGCTCACGGCCTTTTACGGCGGGGACGTCGGCTTGGGTGGAGGATAGATAGGCCACGCGGTGGGTCAGCATGGCCAACTCATTCTGAGCATGCTGCGCGCGAAGATAAAGGTTTTCGAAGTCTGAGGTCGGCTGAATCGCCGATGCAGTATCCTGGCTTTCGATGGCCATCAGACCCGGCAGGCCCTTTTCTGCCTTGTTGGTGCGCTCCAGTCCGGGGAGCTTGTCTAGAGATGTATCAAGGGATAGCTGAGTGGCTGCCTGGACCGGGGCCTGCCCCACCATGAACAACATCAGCGCCGTTTTTAAAAACTTGCCCATTCAGTCTCCTTTTCCAGAAACCGGACCGCTCTGATGAGCGGCCCTGCTCCTACTCTCTGGGTGACGAAGGGGGTTTTCAAGATCGACCAGATCACAAAAACCGCTCCTCCTCCTGATTCTTCAGAGTTATCAGGGCTCAGAGCGGTTCCACCAGTGTGCTGAAATCGATCAGTTATTCAGACTGTATTCAGTTTTGTTTGGCTTGAGATCAGCCGCCGGTCTTAAAAAACAGCTGACTGAAGGGGTTCAGTGCCCGTGCCAGACCAGAGGTAAAGTGCAAAGGCGCATCGATCACCGCCAGGCACAGACACCCCTTCTCAGACCTGGGGCTGTGTTCATTGGACTCCGAGCAGTGCACCAGATCGCCCGGGCCATAATCCCCGGAATCGTCACTGAAGGTGCCATCGAGGACCAGGGTCCACTCCTTACCCTTGTGAGTGTGCGCGGCGATGCTTCCCCCAGGCTCCATGTAGATGAAGTTCAGCTGATAATCTCGCTGATGGTCCTGAATGGGGGCACTCCAAAGCCGGTTCACCACCCGGCTCCAGGGACCGGCACGATCCACCAGGCCAGCCAGGGCAGGCGGCAGGGCAATACTTCGTCCCTGAAACTCCATCTCGGTTGGCTTTGGCGCCGCAGGGGCCTCCGACGGAGCATCCTCCAGCCTGTTCAGCATCCTGGCCAGCTCATCGTCGCCAAATTCAGAAGGCGGAATCAGCGCAGAGAGCTGCTCGGCCTGCTGCTGCTGCATCAGTTCAACCCGATCCCGGCAGCGGTGACATTGACCCAGGTGCACAGACACCATGATGGCGAGCACATCGTCCAGCTCACCAGAGGCAAACTGTTCGAGTTCCTTAGCGGTTGGATGATGACGGTCACTCATAGCCCAGTGCCCCCTTGGTTAAACGCATCGAAAGTTTCTCCATGGCCAGTCTCAGCCGGCTTTTCACTGTCCCGACAGGGAGGTCCAGGTGTTCGGCCACCGCCTGATGGCTCATCTCCTTGAGATACACCAGAGACACCACCTGCCGCTGGTTTTCAGGGAGGCGGGCGATCAGCTCATTCAGCCGCCGTTTCTCCGCCTCACCCTGCACCTGGAGATCACAGCCGTCTTCGACGGGAGTGGGCTCCAGATACAGCTCGTCGGCGCTCACCAAAGTGGGGCGCGACATCTTCTGCCGGCCCAGGTCAAAGCAGCGGTTGCGGGCGATGGTGTAGATCCAGGTCGAGACATTGCCCTTATCCAAATCGAAACTGGCCGCCTTCTGCCACACCGCCAGCAGAGTATCCTGGGTCACTTCGCGGGCGGTCTGATCGTCGCCCAGGCGAGTGAAGCAGAAGGCGTGCACACGGCTGGCGAAGTGCCGAAACAGTTCCGCATAGGCTTGCTTGTCTCTGTTGTTGGCCACACGTGTCATGGCCTGAGCCAAGCGCTGGTTCAGATCATCCTGGGAGGCAGACACTGTCATGGATGTCTTGGAATCCCTCTTTTTCGTTGACGTCGATGCAACTCTCATAGGTGGTCCCCGTAGCGGCTCGGCGAGGGGCGCATCATGCGCCCCAGATCGGCATAGAGTCTTGGATACGGCGACTCCACTACTATGGATCACTTTTATCAAGAATAGAATGGATTAGGCTGACCGCCATGGCGGAGGAGGGCTGAGTGAGCAGGGTCGCCTTGGCGGAGGCCTCGATGGGCAACAGCTCCAGCCAGCGCTGCAGACTCCAGGTCAGGGAGTCGAGTCCGGGCTGGGAATAGAGCCCGCCAATCTCAGGATACTCACTAAAGAGTCTCGCCAGCGCCTGCTGAATCCGTGGGTCTTCGCCAGGGGCCTCCTCGGGCCACAGGTCAAAGGGGATGCACTTTGCCCAGCGCAAGCCATCCTCATCACTTTCCGTTTCATCTACCCGGGCCAGGGACACCCCTTCTACGGTAATGCCCAGCAAGCCATCGTCCAGTTGATCAAAGTCCACCATCTTCACCAGTGTCACCACACCGAGTACCCGGCTGCTGCCGTCGGCGGTTTTTTCCAGCATGCCCATGGCAAAGCAGGGCTCGTGACCCGCTCGCTCGCGCACCATGCGAAGGTATCTGGCCTCGAAGATCCTCAGGGCGAGACGCCCTTCGGGAAACACGTGGGCATTCAAGGGGAAAAGGGGTAGTCGCATCATTCCGTCACTTGGGTTGGCACAATGACCTTTGTTACGCACAAGCGCTGCCAACAGTTCACCCGGTGATCTCAACACCCGCCCCGCACGTATGTTGAGACTCTTGGAGGAACTCACCATGACAGGCATCCCTTTTACCCGGCCGAAGTTGACGCCACAAACCAAACAGCTGCTGCTGGACAGTGCGGTGTTTCAGCTGTTCTGGTTTGCTTCCATTTTGTCGCCCCATGTGCCGATGCAGATCGCGGCGCTCATTCTCTGGTCTCTGGCCTCTCCCTGGCCGGGGCGGCTGTGGCTCATCGCCGGCGTGCTGGCGATGCTGGGCAGCGCCGTCGATGCCATGTGGATACAGTCTGGTCTGTTCCTGCCCCATGACAGTTTGCCCGGCCCATTCACCGTGCCCCTGTGGCTGATGCTGTTGTGGCTGGCGTGTGCACGATATCTGCTGACGCTGGTCAGTTGCGTGACCCTGCCCTCTTACGCTCTGTTTCTCCTGGGCGCCATTACTGGCCCCCTGAGCTATCTGGCCGCCGCCCAACTCGGCGCAGCCAGCTTGCAATACGACTCAGCCCTCCTGTGGCTCGGCTTCATCCTCTGGTGGGGCGGGGTCATGCTGCTTATCAACCATCTTGGAACCAAATCATGAAGGCCCTTGCTGTTTGCATCACCAGCCTGATGCTGTGCGGCCCCGCCGCCGCCACCCTGCCTCTCGTCGGAGAGAGCAAGCTTCGGGTGCTGTTTTGGGACATCTACACCGCACGGCTTTATGCCCCTCAAGGGCAGTTCACCGGCATCAGCCCGCCCCTGACCCTGAGCCTCACCTACCACCGCAGCATAGACTCGGCGGATCTGGTGAAAGCCACCAAAGAGCAGTGGCAGCGACTGGACTACCAGGACCCGGATAGCCAGGCTTGGCTTGAGCAGGTGGCCAGCTGTTTCCCCGACGTCAGTGACGGTGACAACCTGAGTTTCACACTGGCGCCGAACAACCGGGCAGAGATCGAGTTCAACGGCGAACTGCGCTGCGCCCTGCCCCCTTCCAAGGGCAACAGCCAGTTTCTGGCCATCTGGTTGTCTGAGCAGAGCGCCTACCCAAGATTGACGAACAGGCTCATTGCCAAAGGAGAATAAGATGCGGACTCTGTTTGCCCTGCTGCTGACCCTGCTGGTTGGGTGCAGCGCCGACTACAGCGCCATGAAGACCCAGCAACCGGCTCTGGAACTGGAGAGGTTCTTCGACGGCAAGGTCAAGGCCCAGGGCATGGTGACCAGTTTCAGTGGTGAAGTGGTTCGGCGATTCACCGTGGATCTGGTCGGCCGTTGGCAGGACGGCGAGGGGGTACTGGACGAATACTTCCTCTACGACGACGGCGAAACTCAGTTCCGGCAGTGGCGCATCCGCCGGACCGGTCCCGACAGCTACACCGGAGAAGCGGACGACATCCTGGGCACCGCCTCGGGAGAGCGTCATGGCCCCCTGCTCAGATGGCAGTACGAGATGATTCTGGTCACCGAAGACGGTGAATGGCAGGTCAGTTTCGACGACCTGATGGTACTGGTGGATGACCGGCACCTGCTCAATCGGGCCAAGATCAACAAGTTCGGCATCACCGTGGCCGAAGTCTTCATCTCCTTTCAAAAAGAGTGATCAAAAATCAAACAATTCTGTGATCGCCCCGCCACTGTGCTCCGTAGTTTTCCAGGCTTATTCCTGATGGAGCACCACGATGAAACTCTTACCCCTATCCGCAATTCTGGCCGCCTCGGCCCTCATTCTGACCGGTTGTGATGATGACGATGACGATCCCGTGGTTGTCCCGCCGCCAGAGCTGACCATGAGTTATGTGCGCGTCATCCACGCCTCACCGGACGCGCCCAAGGTCAATGTCCTGGTGGACGAAGCCACCGTGTTGTCCGAGGTGGATTATCAACAAGCCTCCACCCTGTTGGCCCTGCCCTCAGGCAGTCACCGAATCCAGGTTGAGGGCATTCTGGCGGACGGCACTGCGGCCACCGTCTTCGATGCGACCCTGACCCTAGATCCGGACATCGAATACAACATCACCGCCACCGGCCTGGTGGCCAGCCTGCTGGCAGGCAGCGGCCCCACCCCATTTGCCCCAGTGGTTGTCCCTCGGAATCTGCTCACCGACGACCCCACCATGCTGAGACTGCAGGTGGCCCACGCCGCACCGGCGGTCGGCAATGTTGGCGTACACGTCACCGGACCGGATGACGAACTCAGCGCCGCCACCGAGCTGACCGAACTCAACTTCGGCGAGTTCACCGAAACGCCGGTAATGGTGGATACCGGCACCTACCGCGTCCGCCTGACTGACCCCGATGATGCGTCCATCGTGGCGTACGACAGCGGCGCCCTGCCCCTGACCGATCCGGCGGATCTCTTCATCGCCGCAGTGGCCAACACCCAGAGTGGCGCAGCCCCGGTCAATCTTCTCGTGGCCGACAATGCCGCCGATGAAAACGGCAATGATGCGGCGATCATTCAGGACGCCAACTTGGGCAGCGGCCTGCGTGCGACCCACGGCATCAGCGCCGTCGGTGGCGTGGACATCTGGGTCAATGGTTCGGCCCCGGAGATGGGGTCCCCCCTGTACAACCTGACCTTTACCAACACCACCCCGGCTCAGGGCTACCTGGACCTGCCTTCAGGTGATTACCAAATCCAGGTGGCTCTCAATGCCACCACGGACGTGGTGATCGACATTCCCGCCCTGACTCTGATGCCCGGTCGCGCCTACAGCGCCACTGCCGTCATCGACGCCATGGGCGCCCCGACCCTGTGGGCCCTGGAAGAGGATCTACGCAGCATCGCCACCGAATCCAGGCTGCGTGTCCAGCATGGCAGTCAGTCCGCCGGTAACGTCGACATCTACCTGAGCGCCGACACCACCCCGGACGAGGGAGACATCAAGCTGTCTGATGTGCCCTACCTGGCGGAATCCGGCATCCTCGGTATCCCTCCGGGCACCTACAACCTGATGATCACCCCGGCCGGTGATGCCGCCACCATCGCGGTCGGCCCGGCAGAGCTCACCTTCGAAGCGGGCATGCGCTACACCGCCATCGCCGTGGACGATCCTGACAACGTCACCGGACTCGCCACTCCCGGCATCGGCATAGGTGTCATCGGACTGGACGGCCTGGCAGCCGAGTAACCCTTCGGGGAGGGCGCCCGCCCTCCCCTCTGTGCCTTATCCCCCACCCTGTGTTAGTGTTGACCGATTAAAACAAATAAAGAAATCAACATAAAAGAAGGACACAGGATGTTTGCGTTCCCCACAAAGTCCTGGGCGGCCCTGGCGCTGACCCTGGGCATCAGCACCGCTGCAACGGCTGCGGACCCGGAGTTTGATAAACAGCAGCTGCGTACCCACATCAAAACCCTGGCCTCAGACCAGTACGGTGGCCGCGGTCCCCTGACCCAGGGAGAGGCCCTGAGCATCGATTACATCGCCAAGGAGTTTGCCAAGCTGGGGCTCAAGCCCGGCAATGGTGACAGCTTCCTGCAACCTGTGCCTCTGGCCAAGGTCACCGCCGATCAGGGGATGACCCTGACCCTGGGCGACCTCACCCTGACCAACGGCAGTGAATTCACCGCCCGCACCCAGCAGATCACCCCACGCATCGAGTTGAAAGACTCCCCCATGGTGTTTGTTGGCTATGGCATCAACGCCCCAGAATATGGCTGGAATGACTACGCCGGCCTGGACGTCAAGGGCAAGACCGTGGTGATGCTGGTGAACGATCCCGGCTTTGCCATCCAGGATCCCGCCCACTTCAAGGGCAATGCCATGACCTACTATGGCCGCTGGACCTACAAATATGAGGAAGCGGCCCGCCAGGGCGCCGCCGCCGCCCTGATCATCCACCAGACCGACGCCGCCGGCTACGCCTGGGGCGTGGTGGAGAACTCCAACACCGGCAGCAAGTACACCCTGGTGGATGACAACAACAACGCCGGAGAACTGCCGGTCATGGGCTGGCTGCACCAGAGCGCCGCCCAGAAGCTGTTCAAACAGGCCAAACTGGATATGGCGGCCCTCTCCGATGCCGCCGCCAAACCCGGATTCAAGGCGGTGCCCCTGCCCGGCAAGGCCAACCTCAAATTCGACAACAGCACCCGCATGGCCGAGTCTCACAATGTGCTGGGGCTGCTCCCCGGCAGCGAGACCCCGGAAGAGGTGGTGATGATCCACGCCCACTGGGATCACCTGGGCACCAATGAGAGTGACGGCCACATCTACAACGGCGCCATCGACAACGCCACCGGGGTGGCCGGGGTCATCGAGCTGGCCCGGGTACTGAGCGAGCAGAACCGCCAAAGCCCCTTCAAGCGCAGCATACTGTTCAGCAGCTTTACCGCCGAGGAGACCGGACTGATTGGTGCCAGCCATTTCGCCGCCCATCCCACGGTGCCAAACGGCCAGATTGTCGCCTTCCTCAACATCGACGGCATGAACGTGGATAACGCCCTGGACTACATCCTGCGTTACGGCGATGGGGTGTCGGAGCTGGAGGGTTACCTGCAGGAGGCCGCCGCCAGCCAGGGGCGCAAGGTCAAACCGGATCCCCGTCCCCAGGCGGGACTGCTGTATCGCAGCGACCACTTCGCCATGGCTAAGGTGGGGGTGCCCGGCCTGCTGTTCATGAGCCTGGGCGACAATGACCCCGACTACATTCCCCACAGATACCACAAGCCGGCGGACGACTATAACCCGGACTGGACCCTGGAGGGGATGCAGCAGGATCTCTCCCTGATGGCGATCATCGCCGCCCGGCTGGCCAACAATGGCGACTGGCCCAAGTGGCTGGAAGAGTCTGAATTCAAGAAGCGCCGTGCTCAAGACGGTCGACAGTAACTACGGAGGAACCCTGTGTCCCTGACCCATTTGCGGCTCACCGCCGTCTTCGAGCTGAGGCGGCTGTTTGCCACCCGCCGCGGCGCCCTATGGCTGCTGGCCTTTGCCCTGGTGTGGGGCCTGCTGCTGCGCTACCCCATCTTGAGTGCGGCCGATCTGATGCGCAGGGACGACCTGAGGGAGTTTTTCCTGTCCCTCTCCCCCGATGGCCTGAGCACCCTCTATCTGTGGTCCAGCCCTGAGCTGGCGGTGTTCTGGGTAGCAGCCCTGGTGCTCTACCCCATGGCCACCATAGGCCTGGCGGCGGACCAGATGGCCTCAGACCTTCAGCGTGGCACCCTGAGGTTTCTGACCCTGAGGGTCAGCCGCGACAGCCTGCTGCTGGGGCGCTTCCTGGGGATGCTGGCGATTCAGCTGCTGATGATTCTTGCTTCCCTGGCGGGCACCCTGGGACTGGCCCTGTACAAGGGCGCCCCCTTGATGCCGGTGCTGGGACAGAGCGCCCTGGTCACCCTCAACCTGTTGCTGGTGGTGCTGCCCTTTACCGCCACCATGGCCCTGCTCTCCCTGCTGGCCAAGTCCGGCCGCCAGGCGGTGGTGCTGGCCACCCTGTTCTGGCTGATGACGCCCCTGGCCATCGGCCTGCTCTCCATGGCCTGGCAACCCTTCGAGCAGCTGTTGCTGCTGATCCCCGGTGGCCAGATCAAGGACCTGATGGTGATGACCCCGGCCGACGCTCTCACCACCAGCTGGCTGCCCCTGGCCCAGACCCTGGTGATGCTCGCCCTGGCCCGTATAACTCTGCTAAGGAGCGCCCTATGAGCCTGATGATTGAAGCCCGGGGGCTGACCAAGACCTATGGCAGCAAGACCGCCCTGGACGGGGTCGACCTGACCCTGGCCGCCAACGGCAGCATCGCCCTGGTGGGCCCCAACGGCGCCGGCAAGACCACCCTGATGTCCCTCATCTGTGGCTACCTGAGACCCAGCCAGGGAGAGATCAAGGTACTGGGGGAGGACCCAGGCAGCAATGCCCTGCTGGGACGCATCGGTGCCCTGCCCCAGGATGCCCAACTGGACCCGGGATTCAGCGTCGGCATCCAGCTGTCCCACTACGCCGCCCTGCAGGGAATCACCAAGCCCAAAGAGGAAGCGCGGCGGGTGCTGGAGCTGGTGCAGCTGTCGGAGACCTTCAACAGCCTGCCCCAGTCCCTGAGTCACGGCATGCGCAAGCGGGTCACCATCGCCCAGGCGCTCATCGGCCAGCCGGAACTGGTGCTGCTGGATGAGCCCACCGCCGGCCTGGATCCCGCCAACGCCAGGGCGGTGCGTGAACTGGTAAATCGGCTGCGAGGCCAATGCCGCTTCATCATCAGCTCCCACAACCTGGAGGAGCTGCAGAAGATGTGCGACACCGTGCTGCACATCGATCACGGCAGGCTCAGCAACCAGGTGGCGGTGGACGATGCCGGTCAGGAGGGAGCGCTTACCCTGACCCTGGCACCGGGCACCGAAGACCAGCAGTCCGTACTCACCCAGATTGCCGGAGTACGTCAGGTCACCAAGCGGGACAGGGACGAGTACCTGGTGCGCTACGACCTGACCGCCCACCCGGACTTCGACCTGGAGCTGCTTACCGCCCTCAAGGCCGCCCGCATCCCCTATCGACGCCTGGCCCTGGGCCTGAGTCTGGAGGAGCGGCTGTTTACCCCTGAGCAGGCCTAGCGCCCGACTTCAGAGCCAAAAAAAGAGGACGCCAAGGCGTCCTCTTTTCATGAGAATTGGTTACGGCTAGCGACGCCGCCCCCAGATCACAAACCCGGTGCAGGCGATGCCGATGGCCATCAGGGCCACGGCGCTCATCAGCCATTCCCCCAGGGGACCAAAGATGCGGCCGCTGTGCAGGGCCAGAATCAGCCTCTCGACACTGACGCCGCTGTGGCTGTCCTCTATCTCACCAGGCAGGCTGGTTTCGACAAAGGGCACCGGCTTTTGCGCCAGCCTGGCATCGGTCGGTTCAGGCTCAGACTCCAGCCACCAGTCCAGTTGCCAGTAGCGGCCTTCCTCTCCCTTGAGCAGGGGCAAGCCCGCAGCCGAGGTGCCCGCCAGGACAAAACCCTCCAGGGGCACGCTGTCCACCAGCTCACCCTCTGAGGTGAGCAGCCACAGCTGCCCAAGATCACTGACCAGCAGTGACTCCTCACCCACCACCAAACCCTGTACCTTGCCGTCCAGCATCGCCAGATGGCCATGACGGGACAGCAGGCGATTGTCCACCTGATACAGTCCCTGCGCCTTGGCGCCAGACACGCTGGGCTGCGGCAGGTCTGCCAGGGAGTACCAGAAGGCACCGGTCAACAAGGGTTTATCCAGCCCCAAACGGTGGCCGTGTTGCAGCACCAGGCCGGTGCAGGCCAGCAGCAGGATCCAGGCGCACACCAGGATGCCTATTTTGCTGTGCCATCGGGTGAGGGTTCGGGTTTTCATCGATTCACATGGTCTGCCAGGAAAAGAGCCATTTTAGCGGTTCGATTCATGGCGTGCACCGACAGTGTTGCTCCACTGATGCCGTCGATGATCTCTGACAGGGCATTGCCGTCCAGCGACACCCCCTGATACTGGCGGGTAAAGGCGTCCCGGTGAATTTCCCAGCCCCGGTGTTCACGGAACATCAGCACCCTGGCCTGAATGATGGTGCCATTCTCCACCACATAGCCAAAGGTAATGGGCTGATCCTTACCGACGGACTCCAACACCCAGGCGGTGCGCCCCTGTTGTTCCCAGTAACGCACCCTGAGCTTGGGATAGCCTTCGCCCATCAGGGTCTTGAGCTGACTCTTGAGTTCCCCCTTGAGCCAGACCGTCCCCTGCTGAGGCTGGCCACCACTGAACGCCTGAGCCAGGAAGGCCTCCTGAGTCATGTATTCGGTGGCTCCTTTGGCGCCGAAAGTCAGTACCAGGGCCAGGATAGCAAACAGGGGGCCTAGGCCCCCTTTTAACTGTTTCAGCATCTTAGAAAGAGTAACCTACGCCCAGGTTGAAACCGTCTTGATCCTTGCCGTTGTCGTTGTCCTGCATCTGGTAGTCAGCCTTGAACACAACGCGGGGGTGCAGCCAGTAGTTGATACCGATGTCGGTCTGGGCCTTGGCGCTGTCGGCGCTGTCACCAGCCTGGTTGTCCCAGGTGCTGTAGCGGGCAAACACACCCAACTTCTCGGTCACCTTGTAGCTGGGCTCCAGGTACCAACCGGTCTGCTCATCGGCACCGATGGACTCAGGGCCGTTGCCATCCAGGGTCCACATGGCGTACAGGCCACGCAGGGCGAAGGCGTCGTACTGCCAGTCGAAGTGACCTTCAAGCAGGTAGGCGCTGCCGGCATCCGCGTCGGCGGACTGGGTGATGTCACCCTGGTACTGGAAGCTACCGCCGATGGTCAGACCGGGAACACCGGCGTAGGACACGGCGATGGTGGCCGCCAGATCTTCAGCGTTGGCCTTGGCCACTTTCTGACGACCGGAACGGATGGAGTAGCCGGAATCGGCGCTGGTTTCCAGGCCGCTGTGAACGAAGCCCTGAACGGTGACACCGTTATCCAGACGACCAATCACACCGGTACCGGCTTCCCACCAGGTGGTAGGCAGGATGTACTTCTCTACGTTGTTACGCTCAACACCGTAGAAGGTATCGGGCTCATGGGTCTCGTTCAGCAGGCCAACGGGCAGCAGGAACAGACCGGAACGGGAGGTCCAGTTGTCGGAGAAATCCCAATCGATGTAGGCCTGCTCCAGCTCCACTTCACCTGGCTTACCGTCGCCAGACAGGGAGTGCTCCAGCTCCACTTCGGAGAAGAAGCGGATGTTGTCGGCAAACTCGTAACCGAACATCAGCACGAAGCGGTGGAAGTCGATGGCCTTCTTGTCGCTGGCACCGCCCTCACCGGTCAGGTTGTTGTAGTGCAGTTCGCCGTAGCCACCAATGGTAACCTTGTCCATGGCGCTGCTGCCGGAATCGGTCTCTACCGCTTCCACGGCCGCTTCTACCGCTTCCTGGTTCTCTTTGACCTGACGGCTCAGTTGCTCGATGGCAGCTTGCTGCTGCTTGATCAGCTCCTGTTGGGCTTTCAGCTGTTCCTGTACGGAGTCAGCGGCGAAGGAGGAGGTGGCGGTCAGGGCCAGAGCCACACCGGCTACAATGGGTTTCAACTTAAAGGACATCATCGCTCCAGAAATTTTTTGTTGTGATTCAAGCCCTATTGGACTTGGCTCTGGCGCAAATGATAGCCATTTTCATTATCATTGCCAGTTATTTTTGTATTTTTTAAGTCGCTTTTGTTGCAGGAAAAACCAGAAAAGCCGGAGGCAGCATAATATTCTGCGAGACAGGGATCACACTTCGACCCCCACCCTAAAAAAGCACCGTATATCAGTAGATTCTAAAGAGTCATTTAAACTGCAATTATCCCGAAAACAGGGGTGATCCCGATCCCGTTTATTAACAATGCCGTAAAAGGGTAAAGGGGAGCATTTGCTCTATAAGCGGATGATTCTGAAAGGATATAGTCGGATGCGTATGGGTCGCTATGTTAACGCCGCCGGAGGTTTTCGCCGAATCGGTAGGCCGCTCCACAGGGAGCGGCCCCATGGCTTGGGTCAGGCGCGGGCGAAATCCGGCTCCAGCTCGTGGAACAGCTCCACAAACTGGCCGGTGAGCTTATGCCCAGGTGCCAGATGAATCAGGGGCGTCTGGGCCTGATGGGACTCCTTCATCTTCACCGACGAGGAGAGCCGGGTGCCAAACAGGGGCACCACATCCTGCTCCTCCAGCTCCGTCACCAACTGCTGGGGCAGGCGGGCCTGGGCGTTGAACTGATTGACCACCACCCCTTCTGCCATCAGCTTGCCGTTGTGGTCGCTCTTGAGCTCCAGCAGGTTGTCCATCAGCCTGTGTATGGCCTGGGCGGAAAAGCCGTCGCAATCGAAGGGAATCACCACCCGGTCTGCGGCAATCAGGGCCGATTTGGAGTAGAAGTTGAAGTTGGGCGGGGTATCGATATAGATGCGATCGAACTGCTTCTCCAGGGCCTTGAGGGCGTCCCTGAGTTTGTAGATCTTGTAGCGCATCTCCAGCTCCCGCTCCAGACTGGCTAGGACGGGGCTGGCGGGCAGCAGACTGAGGTTGTCAAACTCGGTTCTGTGCACGTATTGGTCCGGGTCCGGCAGAGAGCCGAACCAGCCCACGGTCTGCTTGAGCAGATCGGCCACCGTCTTGCCTGCCGGCAGGCTGGCTTCATCCACTCCAAGGTAGTGGCTGGCGTTGCCCTGAACATCCAGGTCCACCAGCAGAGTTTTATACCCCATAGCGGCACTGACCGCGGCCAGATTGACACTGATGCTGGACTTGCCCACACCACCTTTCTGGTTAAACACCACTCGTTTCATAGCCTTATCCCTAAGCGCTCACTTTTCACCCAATACTACGGCAGAGAACACTCCTTGTCAGCCGTTATTGAGTCATTGCTCCACTCCAGGGTTTAGGGCTGGGGATGGGGTGAGACAATCCCGGCAGGCACAGGTACACTTAGGCGCAACAGAGATGCTGACAAAGGTTTAGAGATCATGTCCGACATTCGCAGTTTCAGCCGTCGCCGCTGGGAAGTGGCCGACCTGGCTCAGGATCTGCAATCCCACATCGCGTCCGATCCCCTGGTGCACAACCTGTTTCACGGCGCCACCTCCCTGGATCAGGTGGTCAACCTGCTCACCAACCTGGTGTTGGCGGAAGACCCGGCCCTGTTGAGGGAACAGGAACTGGACGAGGGCTCACTGCTGCAGATGCTGAGCATCGGCTTTCGGTTGATGGTAATTAAGAGTCTGGATCAGGGCCCTTTAAGCCAGACAGAGCACCTGGTGTGCCTGCTGGCTCGCCACTACGCTGCCAAGGAGTATGAGCCCCCCCTGCAGGAGGGCTATCAGGCGATCGCCGGCCAGATCCTCGGGCTCTATGAGCAGTGGGATGCCCAGATGCGCCAGCAGCGCAGTGCTCAGCGCAATATGATGCGCAACAGCTAACAAATAAGGCGGCCAATGGCCGCCTTATTTCTGTCCTTTCTGCGTGTCAGAGCGCGCGGATGATGCCGCCCTCAACCCTCAATGCCTGGCCATTCATGGCTCTGTTGCTGGACAGGAACACGGTCGCCTTGGCCACCTCCTCCACCTGAACGAAACGCTGCAGCAGACTGGTGGGCTCATGCTCACTGAAGTAGTTGTCGGTCAGCTCCTGAACCGGCTTGCCCTCTGACTCGGACAGAGTGCCGAAGTAGTTCTCCACCCCCTCGGTCCAGGTGGGTCCGGGCAGTACCGAGTTCACCGTGACATCCTGGCCCTTGGTCAATTCCGCCAAGCCGCGGGACAGGGCTATCAGGGCGGTCTTGGTCACCGAGTAGTGCACCATCTGCCCCAGGGGTTTGATGCCGCACTCGGATGAGATATTGATGATGCGGCCATAACCGCGCGCCTGCATAGCTGGCAGCAAGGCACGGGAGAGACGGACGGCGCTCATCACATTTACATTGAAGTAGTGCAGCCACTCCTCATCAGTGATCGCTTCAAACGCCTTCACCTCGAAGATGCCGGTGTTGTTCACCAGGATATCGATGCCACCGAGCTGCTCGCACTGGGCCAGCAGCGCCTGGGTCTGCTCGGCGTCGGAGAGATCACCGGCGACGGCAAACACCCGGCCTACGGCGGACATCTTGTCGGCGATCTCCACCGCCAGTTGATCGCATCTTTGCTGATCCCGGCCATGGATAATCACCTCTGCCCCCTCGGCCAGATAGGCTTCGGCAATGGCACGGCCAATGCCTGCGGTTGAACCTGTTACCAAAACCCGCTTATTCTCAAGCTGTAGCTGCATCACTGAACTCCACCAATATTCTTCAGATGCAAGGAGTTTAGTCGCCACACCCAGATGTAAAAATTATCTTTGGTAATATTTTTAATTACGAATATTTATGAAAAACCCATCGGTCCCCAAGGACCTGTTCTCCGGACACAGTAAGGAGTACGCCAGCTACCGCCCTCATTACCCTGGGGCGCTGTTCCATCAGCTGGCCGAACTGGCTCCCTCCCGCGCCCTGGCCCTGGACCTGGCCACAGGTTCGGGCCAGTCCGCCAGCGGTCTGTCGCGCCACTTCGACCGCGTCCTGGGAGCGGATCTCAGTCGTCACCAACTGAGCCACAGCTGCCAGGCCCCCAACCTGAGCTACCTGATGGCCCTGGGGGAATCCCTGCCCTTGGGGGACAACACGGTGGATCTGATCACCATCGCCCAGGCACTCCATTGGCTGAATCTGGACTCTCTGGGTCCCGAAGTCACCCGGGTACTAAAACCCCAAGGGATATTGGCGGTGTGGAGCTACGGCAACTGCAGCGTCGGCAATGACGTAGACAAGGTGGTGCACCACCTTTACGAGGAGGTACTCGGTTCGTTCTGGACCCCGGAGAGACGCTGGGTGGAACAGGGCTATACAGGACTCCGACTGCCGCTTCGGCCTCAGACCCCTAAGCTGACCACACTGAGTCACCACTGGAACCTGGCTCAGTTTATCGGCTACCTGCGCACCTGGTCAGCGCTGCAGAGCTATCTGCGCCACCATGAAGAGGCGACGCTGGCCCCCATCTGGCAGGCACTGGCCCATGCCTGGGGGGAGCCCGACCGGCAGCGGGGGATACACTGGCCCCTGACCCTGAGGCTGTTTCACAAGGCTGACGCCTAAGACTGGGCCATGAAAAAGCCGCCTGGCGGCGGCTTCGAAGAGATTACTTGAGGATATCGACCAGGGCCTGCTCCAGCCCGCCCTTGGGGGCCCCTTCGATGCGCCCGATCTCTTTGCCACCCTGCCGAACGATGAAGGTGGGGAAGGCCAGTACCTGCACTCCCTCCAGCAAGGTGCTGTCGCCGGCACTGCCTTTCTTGTCCACGCCAACATACTGGGCGGTGATCTTGTCGTTCTCCGCCAGCTTGAGAATCTTCATCATCCGCGGCACCAGCTTCTGGCTGTTGGGCTCCCAGGTGCCCAGTACCGCCAGGATCTCCACAGGTTCAGAGACCGCCTTCAGGGGGGCCATGGCGCTCTGATCCACCTGGTAGGCCAGGTACTCTCGGCCCATGGGGATCATCTCAAAAATCAGTTGCTGGCTGGTCAGGACACCGGTCAGTTCGGCGGTCTCCAGTGGCATGGCGCCATGGGGGTTGGCTCCCGGGTTATTCTGGGGCATGCCATTGCCCATACCGGGCATGGCGGACACGCCGCTGCTCATCACCAGTGCACCCAGAATCAGTCGCTTCATCATGTTCCACTCCTCTTCGTCGCCATACTGCCGGATTCCCTACCCGGATTCATTTCAACTGTAAACCATAGGACAGAAAAAAATCTCATTCAGTTTCCGATGGTTTAAGGAATTTGTCGTCGACGTGCGGAGGATCACGCCATCGGGGGGTGTTTGAGATAAGGCTGTCCACTGTTTCTGGGGCACTGTGATACCCTTGGGCAAATTTTTCCAGCGGATCCCCCCATGGCCAAGAAACACGCCCACATTCCCGAGAAACAGTTCTGGATTCAGCGACTGGGTAAGTCCAGCCTGCGCGCCCTGCATGTGCTGGGGATCATCGGCGCCAGCGGCGGCTTCTTCTATGAGGTGGAGAAGGCATTGTGGCTGCCCTGGTGGATTCTGGCCATGAGCACCGGCCTTATCCTGATGGCCTGGGAGATCATTCGCTCCCCGCTGTGGCTGATTCAGATGAAGGGGGTGCTGACCCTGGTCAAGGTGGTCCTGGTGGCCCTGTGTTACCCCTTCCCCCAATTCAAGGTACCGCTGTTCTGCCTGGTGGCCTTGATCTCTGTGGTCACCTCCCACGGCCCCGCCGGGCTGCGTCACTACTCTGTGGTGCACCGCAAGCGCATCGACGGCCCCAAGGAGATCAAAGGCTAAGCTTCAGGCTGCCCCCTTTGTGGGTATAATCAGGGGCGATTCGACAAGGAGAGCCCCATGCCCTGTACCCAGACCCCGGCATCGCTGATCACCGACAACCTGCCCCTGTTCGACACCCTTCCCCAGGGCCCCATACTGGACCTGGCCTGTGGCCGTGGCCGCAATGCCCTCCATCTGGCCAGACAAAACCTGCCCCTGTGGTGCTGCGACCGCAATGCCGATGCCCTGACCCAGTTACAACGGACGGCGGCTGAGGAGCGATTGAATCTGGTCACCTGGCAACAGGACTTGGAACAGCCGGGCCCCTCTCCTTTGGGGGAGCGGCAGTTTGCCGCCATCCTGGTATTCAATTATCTGCACCGCCCTCTGATGAGCGCCATAGAGCAGGCATTGATGCCAGGGGGCTTGCTGGTGTACGAAACCTTCCTGGAGCAGCAGGCCAGCATCGGCAAACCCAGCAACCCGGATTTCCTGTTAACGCCCGGCGAGCTGCAACAACACTTTGCATCCCTGACCACTCTGCATTACGTTGAAAAGGAGCACAGCCAGCCGCACCGCTTCACGGCGCAACTGATCGCCAGGAAGTGATCGGCACACAGATAAGGAGATAACGTGCTGCAGTGGTATCCGGACAGTTACCGAATCGGCTTGGCGCCGATATTAACCCTGATGATGGTGGTGTTTGCCATCCTGGTGAGGCTGGTGATCCCCGAAGGCAACCATGCCTTCCAGTGGCCGCTGAACATCGCCATGGGGTTGATTGCCCTGCTCCACCTCTATCTGCTGGTGGATGACCGGGTGATGAAACGCTCCGATGCCCTGATCTATGGCCTGGTGCACCTGTGCATGGCCTTCACCGTGTGGATCTTCGCCCTGATGGTGGTCACCGGCAACGATCTGTTCTAATCGGCCACCCTGCCCGGCTCAACGCGGATAAGTTGAACCCCGTGCAACTGGGCGGTGAGTCGCTGCTCGGCTTCGCTGTCCAGCACCAGCATCACCTTGCCCCGAACCTGGGGCAGTTGCTCACCCACAGTAAGGCGAGACGCATCCCGGCGACACAGTTCGTCCAGGGCCTGAGGCAGAGTCCCCTGATGCCACAGGGCGTCACACTCCTGCATCAGCCGAACCGCCTTAAGCGGAAGCAGCTCCGCATCCAGATCCGAGGGCACCAACAGCACCCAACCTGGCTGCTCTTCGCCCTCCAGGGCTGCTTGAAACCGCCCTTCGCTGTTGTGCTCATCCCACTCCAGGCCATTGCTGCCCAGGAATCGCTCCCAGACAGAGCGACGCTCCTTGAGGGGAATGAGGTAGCGGGCCTGCCCCATAAAGCGCGCCAGAGCACCGAGAGACTCCGGCAGCAAAGACTCGATGCGGCGCCGCAGCTCCTTGACCAGCACGGGGGCCGCCCCTTCACTGCCGATGGCCACCACCATAGGGCTGCGATCGACAATGGCCGGGGTGATCACCGTGCAGGACTCGGGATCGTCCACCACGTTGACCCAGGCGCCTGCCTGGCGGGCCAGGGCGGCTACCCGCCGGTTCAGGGCCTCATCGTCGGTGGCGGCAATCACCCCGTGCTTTCCCCTCACCAGCTCATCGCTGAAGCCCTGAGCCAGCCAGGTAAACTCCTCCTGGCGGGCACTCAGTTCATCATTGAGGACCGGGGAGACCAGGGTGATGGCCATCTCGCTGCGGCGCCACAGCGACAGCTTGCGGGCCGCCACCTCGCCACCGCCAACGATCAGCAGCTGGCGATCCTGGGTGTCGAAAAACAGGGGAAAGTAACGCATCAGGCTTCCATGGGCAGGCTGCGGGCCATCCATTCACGGCGACCGCCGATAAGAGAGTGCACCTGGGTGTAGCCCATCTGCACCAGGTTGTGCGCCGCCAGCACCGAGCGGTAGCCACCGCCGCAGTAGATCACCAGCACGCTCTCTTTGTTGGGGTAGAGGCTTTCCACATCCCGTTCCATCACACCACGGCCCAGGTAGGCGGCACCGGGGAGACGATCTTTTTGCCACTCATCCTGCTCACGGCAATCCACCAGGTGGTGGGGGGTGCTGTCCCCCTGCCAGTTCAGCAGGGTATCGATTGAGATTTCATTGACTTGGGGGCGGAGTGAGTCCACCAGTTGTTCAAATCCGGGATTGTGCTTCATGTGTAAGACCTATTTTTGGGGGACGCCCCCGCACCGCCAACAGGTCTCGAAATGGCCATCGTTCTGCTCCCCGCAGCTGGGACACTGCCAGGGGGCCTGACTCTGATGATACTGCTCCAAGACGGCGTTGGCTTTTTCCAAATGACGACGTTGCACCAACAAGCCGACCTCCTGACTGTCGACGGGAAGCTCACCGGTCCCGCCTGCCAGGGCTTCCCCCAACAGTCGTACCATCACTCCCTGTTGCTCCAGCGCCCCCTTCAGGGCGTGGGCTTCCAGGGCGTTACTGGCCCGGTATAACTCAACAAAGCTGTCCATAACCACACTCTAATCCTCGTGTCACTCCGTTCAGTGTCGACCCGCAGCAGGGCTCCTGTCAAAGTCCCCTCCGCCGCATTCCTGGCCAAGCACATCACTGATCCTTTATGAGTTGTGCCCGGACATCATCTACAAAAAGCCATAAAAAAGCCACCCCGTGGGGTGGCTTAGAGTTGAACAATGTGACTGGCACTGAATCAGGGCAGCAAGCTTTCCTGATCGGCGCCCTCTTTTTCCACCACCACGGGCATCATGTGCTCGCGGGTCAGGCCCAGCTTGATGGAGGCGTAGCTGGCCACATAGATGGAGGAGAAGGTACCGAAGCCGATGCCCAGCAGCAGCGCAGTGGCGAAGCCGTGGATCATGGAGCCACCCTGAACGAACAGGGCGATCACCACGAACAGGGTGGTGCCTGTGGTGATGATGGTCCGGCTCATGGTCTGGGTCACCGAGGTGTTGACCACGTGCTCCGGGGTGCCCTTACGCATCTTGCGGAAGTTCTCCCGAACCCGGTCGAACACCACGATGGTGTCGTTGAGCGAGTAACCCACCACCGCCAGCACCGCCGCCAGTACCGTCAGATCGAACTCCAGGAAGAAGAAGGAGAACACACCCAGGGTGACGATCACATCGTGCACCAGGGCCGCTACCGCCCCCAGGGCCAGACGCCACTCGAAGCGGAACGCCACGTAGGCCAGGATACAGATGATGGCGGTCAGTACGGCCAGGCCGCCCTGCTCTGCCAGCTCTTTACCCACCTGCGGGCCGACGAACTCGACGCGCTTGATCACCGCGTCCGATTCCAGGCTGCGGGCCGCACTCTCGATGCGGGACACCATCTCGTTGCCCTTACCCGCCTTAGGCGGAACACGGACAATCAGATCGGTGGCCGCGCCGAAGTGCTGGACAATCACCCCTTCCACGCCCTGGGCTTCCACAGCCTTGCGCAGTTCTGAGGTGTCCTTGGCTTCGGAGTAGACAATCTCTACGACGGTGCCGCCGGTGAAATCCAGACCCCAGTTGATGCCTCGGGTGGCCAGGGAGGCCACAGACGCCGCCATCAGCAGCAGGGAGATCATGCTGATCACCCGGGCGTGCTTCAGGAAATCAACGGTCTTGTTCAGTTTTAACAGTTCAAACATGACAGCCCCTTAAATCGACAGCTTCTTGAGACGCTTGCCGCCCCAGAGACCGTTAACAACGGCACGGGTGCCGACGATGGCGGTAAACATGGAGGTAGCGATACCGATCATCAGGGTCACTGCGAAGCCCTTCACCGGACCTGTACCCACGGCGAACAGAATCAGCGCGGTCAGCAGGGTGGTGATGTTGGCATCGGCAATGGTGGAGAAAGCGTTGGCATAGCCTTCGTGGATCGCCTGCTGAACGCTGCGACCCGCCTTGAGCTCCTCACGGATACGCTCGAAGATCAGCACGTTACCATCCACCGCCATACCCACCGTCAGTACGATACCGGCAATACCTGGCATGGTCAGTGTGGCACCGGGGATCATCGACATGATGCCCACCATCAGTACGATGTTGGCCACCAGGGCGCCCACGGCGATGAAACCAAACTTACGGTAGTAGACCGCCATAAACAGGATGGTGGCCACCAGACCGGAAAGCATCGCGGCCATACCGTTGTCGATGTTTTCCTGACCCATGGAGGGACCGATGGTGCTCTCCTGGACGATGGTGATCGGCGCAATCAGGGCACCGGCACGCAGCAGCAGGGCCAGCTTCTGGGCCTCCTGAGGGGTGTCCAGGCCGGTGATGCGGAAGCTGCGACCCAGGCGAGCCTGAATGGTCGCGGTGTTGATCACCTCTTCGTGCTTATCGAACTTGGGAGAACCGTCTGGGTTACGCTCGCCGGTGGACTTGTACTCGATGAAGACCGTGGCCATCGCCTTGCCGATCTTGTCCCGGGTCCAGTCCGCCATCTTGTTGCCGCCGGTGGCATCCAGGTTGATGCTCACCTGAGGCTGGCTGGTTTCGCTGAAACCAGACTGAGCGCCGGTGATGTGATCACCGGTGAGGATCACCCGCTTGTCCAGCAGCACGGGGCGGCCGTTGGAGTCTTCAAACAGCTGAGAGCCTGGAGGCACACGGCCACGAACCGCGGCGCCCAGATCGGCCCCCTCGGTTACCATGCGGAACTCCAGGGTCGCCGTGGCGCCCAGAATTTCCTTGGCACGGGCGGTGTCCTGAACACCAGGCAGCTCAACCACGATGCGGTTGGAACCCTGCTGCTGAACCACAGGTTCGGCCACACCCAGTTCGTTCACCCGGTTACGCAGAATGGTGATGTTCTGCTGCAGGGCGTACTTCTGAACTTCGGCCAGGTACGCGTCGCCCATGGTGACGTGCAGGGTCAGGTCCTTGTCATCGAACAGCAGGTTGGGGTTACGCAATTTAAGGAAGTCTTCCGCCTTGACCAGGGTCTCCTCGTCACGGAAGCGGATCTCAATGCCCTTGGCACCGGCGCGGATGCCGGCATAACGCAGCTGCTCACCGCGCAAGTCGGCCCGGAAGTCGGTGACCAGCTGGGTTTCCTGCTTGCGCACCGCTTCGCTCATGTCCACCTCCATCAGGAAGTGCACACCACCACGAAGGTCCAGACCCAGTTTCATCGGGCTGCCGCCGATGGCTGCCAGCCAGTCAGGGGTGGCCGGGGCCAGGTTCAGGGCAACGAAGTAATCGTCCCCCAGCTCCTTGGACACCAGGTCCTTGGCCTTCAGCTGATCGTCTCCGCTGTTGAAACGGATCAGGATCTGGCCGTTTTCCAGCTCAGCCCGCTTAATGGTCAACCCCTGGGACTCCACCGCAGATTGCAGCCGGGTCAGGGTAGACGGGGTCACCTCGGCGTTACGGCCGGCGGAGATCTGCAGAGCAGGATCTTCGCCAAACACGTTCGGCAAGGCGTAAAGAGCACCGATGGCGATGATGAACACCACCATCAGGCTCTTCCATAATGGATATTTATTCAGCACCGCTGTGCCCTCTCAACCAACTTACAGAGACTGCAGGGAACCCTTAGGCAGAACAGCAGTGATGAAGCTCTTCTGGATGGTCACGTTAGTCTGATCGTTCAGGGACAGAACCACGAAATCATCGTCCTCTTTGATCTTGGCAATCTTGCCAACCAGACCACCGTTGGTCAGGACCTCGTCACCCTTGCTCAGGGAGGACATCAGGTTCTTGTGATCCTTGGTGCGCTTGGCCTGGGGACGGTAGATCATGAAGTAGAAGATCAGACCGAATACCACCAGCATGATCAGGGTTTGCAGACCGCCACCCTGGGGGGCGGCGCCAGCTTCAGCGTATGCCATTGGAATAAACATAGTGGTTCTCTTTTAGTTCTCTGTTAATCAATCGTTTAAAGGCGGCACAGGGCGGCCCAGCTTGGAATAGAACTCTTCGACAAAGTGCTCTAATTTACCCTGCTCAATAGCCCCCCGCAAACCTTCCATCACCTTTTGATAGTAACGAAGGTTGTGGATGGTGTTCAGTCGGGCGCCCAGAATCTCGTTACAGCGATCCAGATGGTGCAGGTAGGAGCGGCTGTAGTTCTTACAGGTGTAACAGTCACACTCAGCGTCCAGGGGGCGGGTGTCGTCCCTGTGCTTGGCGTTACGGATCTTGATCACCCCTTCGGAGGTGAACAGGTGACCGTTACGGGCATTTCGGGTGGGCATTACGCAATCGAACATGTCGATACCACGGCGCACGCCCTCCACCAGATCCTCCGGCTTGCCCACACCCATCAGGTAACGGGGCTTGTCTTCGGGGATCTTGGGGCAGATGTGTTCAAGGATGCGGTGCATGTCCTCCTTGGGTTCCCCAACCGCCAGGCCACCGACGGCGTAACCGTCGAAGCCGATATTCATCAGCCCCTCGAGGGACTCATCGCGCAGGTGCTCATAGACGCCACCCTGGATGATGCCGAACAGATTGTTGGGGTTCTCCAGCTTGTCGAAGGCGTCACGGGAACGCTGAGCCCAGCGCAGGGACATGCGCATGGACTTGCCCGCTTCCTCTTCGGTGGCCGGATAGGGGGTGCACTCATCGAAGATCATCACGATGTCGGAACCCAGATGGTACTGGATCTCCATGGACTTCTCTGGGTCCAGGAAGATCTTGTCACCGTTGATGGGGTGACGGAAGTGCACGCCCGCTTCGGTGATCTTACGGATGTCCCCCAGGGAGAACACCTGGAAACCGCCGGAATCGGTCAGAATCGGCTTCTGCCAGTTCATGAAATCGTGCAGGTCCCCATGCTTTTGCATGATCTCGGTGCCGGGACGCAGCCACAGGTGGAAGGTGTTGCCCAGGCAGATCTCTGCGCCTGTGGCCTCCACCTCTTCCGGAGTCATCCCCTTGACGGTGCCATAGGTACCCACGGGCATAAAGGCCGGGGTTTCTACTGTGCCCCGCTCAAAGGTGAGGCGGCCACGGCGTGCGCGGCCATCGGTGGTGATCAGATCGAACTTCATTACATCCTCTTTGTGCCAGATAAACAGTCTGACGAAATACACATGCCCTTGGCATGAAATACAAAATGTGGATTCAGGTAGCGGATTTCAAGGGAGCCAGTGAGATGGGGATCAAAAAACCCCGAAAACCTGGGCCTCAGGGGCTCCGAACGCCGAAAAACAGAGCGCCGCCCAGGGGCGGCGCATCACATCTGGATTCGGGATCTACTCCACCTCGCCGTGGAGCTTCTCATCCCGGTTGATGAACATGGCATCACCATAGCTGAAGAACCTGTACCGGTTCTCAACGGCATGCCGATAGGCGTTCATCACATTGTCCTGACCGGCAAAGGCACTGACCAGCATGATCAGGGTGGACTCGGGCAGGTGGAAGTTGGTGACCATGGCGTCCACCAGCTGGAAGCGATAACCAGGGTAGATGAAGATGCTGGTGTCGGCGGCAAACGCCTCCAGCACGCCGGTCTTGGCCAGGGTCGCCTGGGCGGCCGACTCCAGAGAGCGTACCGAGGTGGTGCCCACGGCCACCACCCGGCCACCATTGGCCTTGGTGCGGATCACCGCGTCCACCACCTCCTGGGGCACCTCCGCCCACTCGGAGTGCATGTGGTGGTCCTCCACCTTGTCAACCCGCACCGGCTGGAAGGTGCCGGCCCCAACGTGCAGGGTCACATAGGCAAACTCCACCCCCTTGGCCTTCAGTTTGGCCATCATCCCCTCATCGAAATGCAGGCCGGCGGTGGGCGCCGCCACCGCGCCGGGACGCTGGTTGTAGACGGTCTGATAGCGCTCCTTGTCGGTCTCCTCATCGGGACGGTCGATATAGGGAGGCAGAGGCATGTGGCCGATGGCATCGAGAATGGCAAGAACCGGGGTGTCGCCGTGGAACTCGATCTCAAACAGGGCATCGTGGCGGGCCACCATGGTGGCGCTGATCCCCTGGTCAAACACCAGCTCGGCACCGGGCTTGGGAGACTTGGAGGAGCGCACGTGGGCCAGCACCCGGCGGGTATCCAGCACCCGCTCAACCAGCACCTCAATCTTGCCGCCGGAGGCTTTGTTGCCGTAGACACGGGCGGGAATCACCCGAGTGTTGTTGAACACCAACAGGTCCCCGTCGTGGAGCAGGTCCAGCAGGTCCGGAAACTGACTGTCCACCAGATGGCCGCTGTTGCCATCCAGATGCAGCAAGCGCGACGCGCTGCGCTCCTCGGTGGGATAGCGGGCAATCAGTTCATCGGGAAGGTCAAATTGGAAGTCAGCAACCTGCATACTCATCTACTCTGTGGCATCACCCCTTAGGGCGGGGGCGCTAGTCTAAGAAGTGAACGGGCCATAATCAAGTTTTCCTATCTTTACCCACCGCGGACAGCGGTTGACACTCTCCTCACTAGAATAGGAGCTCCTGATTGCAAACGGAGATACCCACCATGCGTAGCCTGATTCTTTCCCTGGTGCTGGCACTGCCCCTGACCCTGCAGGCCGGCGAAGCCAATGAGCTGGCCCAGGAGATGACCGACCGCCTCACCGAGGCCCTGTCGCTGACCGACTCACAACAGGCGGAAGTCCTGGAGCAGCAGACCCATTTCAGTGACACCCTGCTCTCCCTGAAGGAGAGCAGCGGCAGCCGCCGAGACAAGGGACGGCAGATGCGCGATGCCGCCGAAGCCCGGGATGTGGCAATGCGAGAGATCCTCACCGAGACCCAGTGGCAGGAGTATGAGGTGATTCGCGATGAGCAGAAACAGAAGATGCGCGAGCAGATGAAACAGCGCCGCAACCACTGAGGCCTTGCCGCCATAGCGCCCGGGGGCTAAGGTGGGCTCATGAACTTCCTTGCTCACCTGCATCTGGCTCACATCACCGACACCAGTCTGGCCGGCGCCCTGGCCGGGGATCTGGTCAAGGGCCCCATCGACCACCTGCCCCACCCTCTGCAGCAGGGGATCTGGCTGCACCGTCAGCTGGACAGCCACATCGATGCCCAACCACAGATGCAGGCCCTCAAGGCGCTGTTCCCCCGCCCCTACCGGCGTACCGCCGGCATCCTGCTGGACATGGCCTTCGACCACCAACTGGCCAGCCACTGGTCCGGTTATCACCACGATTCCCTGGAGCACTTTTGCCAGCAGAGCTACCACGCCCTGCTGACCGACCCCCAGCTTCCTCAGGTCGGCCACCGACTGGTGACCAACATGGCCAGGGGCGACTGGCTGGGCAGTTATCGCTACCGTGAGGGGATCACCCTGGCGGTCAACGGGATCAGCCGCCGCCTGAGCCGGCCGCAGCTGCTGGAAGGGGGGGATACGGTGCTGTGGCAACACCAGGACGCCATCTTAGGCACCTTCGAAGAGCTCTACCCTCAGATGATGGACTACGCCCGCCGGCGAGCGCAGGAGTGGCCCAGGGGCTAATCATCATTGCCGTTTAGAGCCACTCGTTCATCACAACATGGGTGGTGATCTTCACCACCGAGGGAAGATCGTTGATCTCGGCGCGGATCTCATGGAGGCGCTGCATGGAGTCCATCTTGACGAACACCAGCAGGTCGATGTGGCCGCTGATGCCATGACAACTCATCACCTCGGGGATCTGACGAATCACGTCGATGATGTCCAGGCAGCTCTTATCCTCATGGATGATCTCGAAGTAGGCGCTGATCCCCGACAGCATGGATTGCTGGATCTGGGCCCGGTAACCGCGGATCACCCCGCGCTGCTCCAGCTTCTTGATCCGCTCTGACACCGAGGAGCGCGCCAGGTTAACCTTATCAGCGATGGCGGCCACCGACTGACGGGCATCCAGGCGCAGCTCCGCCAGGATCGCCTGATCGAATGAGTCCAGGGTTTGAGGCATCGGTTTTCTCCTGTCGGTGACTGCCGACGATCCGTCGGCAAACTCCGATAGTTTGCGTGCCATTTCCGACGCCGACAAGGAAAATTTAGGCGTACACTTGCCTCTATTATCCCTTAACACCAGAACCAGTCATGACCGAATTGAAAGGCACCATAGGCCGCTGGCAGGGGGTGGGACTGATCACCACCTCACTGCTGGGCACCAGCGTATTCATCCTGCCGGAGCTCACCGTCAAAATGGCGGGAGAGGGGGCGATGTGGGCCTGGATGCTGCTGGTGGCCGCCATCCTGCCCTTGGCGCTGATCTTCGCCGAATTGGGCAAACGCTTTCCCAACGCCGGCGGCCCCTCCCACTTCGTCCAGCTGGCGTTTGGCCGCCGCCTGGGCACCAGTGTCGGCATGCTGTTCCTGATGGCCGCCCCCATAGGCACCCCGGCGGCGATCATGATGACCTTCGAATTTATCCGGCCCCTGGTGCACCTGGAGGGCAGCGCCCTGCTGCTGGCGCAGCTGGGGATGCTGGCCGGGCTCTGGCTGATCAACGTGCGCGGCATGCAGCTCTCCAGCTCCCTGCAACTGGGCCTGACCCTGGCCATCCTGGCGGTGGTGCTGGGGGTCAGTGGCGGCCTCTCCCTGCCCAGCGGCGAGCTGCCGCAGTTTACCCCTGGAGTCTGGAGCGCCTTTGCCCTGGCTCTGTGGGCCTACCTGGGTGTGGAGGTGGTCAGCCATCTGTCCGCCGAGTTCAAGCGCCCGGAGCGTGACTTTGTGCCCGCCATGGTGATCGCCACCCTGCTGGTGGCTGCCATCTACCTGCTCTGCACCGCGCTGATTCAGGCGCTTTCCGCCGGAGAGGGCCTGGCCATGGTGCGTCTGTTCAACCATGTGCTGGGCGGAGGAGGCGAGCTGGTGGTCGGGGTGCTGGGCACCGCCGCCGGCATCGCCACGGTCAACACCTATCTGGCTGGCATGTCCCGCCTGGGCTGGAGCCTGGCCCAGGAGAAGCAGCTGCCGCCACTGTTCGCCAGACTCAACCGCCATCGGGTGCCCGCCCTGGGCCTTGGGGTGCTGCTGTCGGTGGTGGCCGCCTCCCTGGTGCTGGCCCACGGCTTTGGCTGGGGCTTTGAGACCCTGCTGGAGTCGGTCAATGGCGTGTTCGTGGTGATCTACCTGCTCTCCATGCTGGCGGCCTGGCGCCTGCTGCCCGGCCGCTTCCGCCTCAAGGCCGTCAGTGGCAGCGTTGCCTGTTTGCTGTTCGCCTGGTCCCTGGGCGGGGCCATGATCTACGGCGCCCTGATCTTCCTCGGCGTCTGGTTATGGCAGGGGGTTCGCGCCAAACGACTGAAACCCTGCCTGGAGCGCTGACGCGCCCCGGAGGAATAGAAAAAGGTGCCCAGAGGGCACCTTTTTTTCTTGGTAAGGCGTGTTGATTTCAGGTGTTTAGAGTTTGGCCGCGAAGGGCGCTTTGCTCAGCAAAGGTCTATGCCCCCTAATGCCCCAGGAAGCCCAGGTTGTTCAGCAGCAGACTGCGAATCTCGGGGTCGGTGCTGCTCTGCCACAGGTCCGCACCATGGAGCAGGAAGGGCAACACCAGCATCACCAACATCAGCCACAGCACCAGGGCCAGGGGCGACAGGGGCAGCCGATGGCCAGGCAGGCTGACGGTCACCGCTCCTTTCACCGGACAGGCGCTGACACAGCGCTGGCAGCTGTTGCACTCATCGCTGTGCACCGTACCCCGTCTGTCCACCGGAATCCCTGCCGGACAGGCTCGGGTGCACTTGTCACAGGCCATCCCCTTGGCCTCCTTAAGGCACCGCTGTGGGTTGCGACGCACCTTGAAGGGGCTCAGCAAACCACCGATGGCCAGCCAGGCGCCGTAGGGACACAGATAGCGGCACAGGGCACCCCGGCGCAGGGCCATCACGGCCACCACCAATGCCACACACAGGACGGTTATCAGAGTGGGGCTGGCAAACAGGTACCACATCTTCAGATCCGCCGCCTGGTGGTACTGACCATTGAGGAAACCAATGGATCCCTTGCCCCCCAGGCTGAGGACGATGGCAACGATGCCCCCCAGCAGGATGTACTTCAGCGAGCGCAGCGGCCAGTCCAGCCAGGCGGGGGGCGTCAGTTTGGCGGGCCAGAACTTCAGACGGAACTGGTAGAGTCGCTCCCCGACCCACCCCAGGGGGCAGATCCAGCCGCAGAAGGCACGCTTTACCCCAAGGCTCACCAGCATGGTCAGCAGCAGCAGGATCACCCCGGCAGGGTGGTGGCCGTCCCAGTAGCCTTCCGCCAGCCAGGCCTGCAACTGAATTCCGGCGGCGATGGGCAGAAAGCCGTCCACCAGATCCGGACGGGCGATCCAGGGGATGCCGTCCCACAGCTGCATCACGTGCAGGGCATACTGAACGGCGATGGCGCCAAAGGAGAGGGCACAGGCGGCCTGAGCATAGCCTCGCCACTGGTCCACCCTTTTGAGTGCCGGAGGGGGCAGGGTCACCAGGGCCGAGGTCAGCACCATCAATGCGGCCAGCAGCAGGAAAGCCCCCCACACCAGGGGCGCCAGGGAGAGAACCCAGGCGGTCAGCGCCAGGGTGGCGGCGGGAAGCCAGCCCATCTTGGGCCAGCGGCTCAGCAGCAGCCAGGCGCCCAGGGCGGCAAACAGAGCCAGGGAGAGGAGTTCGGTAATGGTCACTATCTTCTGTCCAGTTGTCCTGTGGTCATTTTTGTCTGCCTCTTTCCTGAGAAAATGACCGCGATCCCAACACTGACAGTCTAAGTTGCCCAACCTTCACCACCTAAGGACAATGGTCAGCCTCAGTCCCAACTGAGACAGACCAGCCCCTTTGTCCCACCGGAGTGTGCCATGCAAGCAGGCCAGCGCCAGAAGAACCGTACCGTTACCCGGCTGATCAACGCCTTCACCGGGCTGATTGGCCAGCGCCACTATCACGAGCTGGGGGTCGCCGAGATCGCCGAGGCGGCGGACGTGGGGCGCAGCACCTTCTACCGCCACTTCAAGAGCAAGGCGGATCTGCTGGTGGGTCTGCATCGCAGCATCTTCCTGGATCTGTTTGCGGACCTTCAGAGCAGCGAACAGTGGCTGGCGGACACCCCGCCCCCGTCACTGCAGCGCTTCCTGGAGCAGTATCAGAGCCGTCATAGTCTGCGCCGGGCGGTGGCCTACCGGCTGGGCACGGATACCGGGTACGTCTCCCGACACACCCGCGAGCTGCTCACCACCTTGGTGGAGGAGAACCTCGGCCACTGCTTCGCCGACAAGGCGCTGACCCTGCCCCTGCCGCTGCTGGCCCACTCCATCGCCGGCTCCTACGCCTGGATGCTGACCCAGTGGCTCTCGGGAAAACAGAACTACAGCAACGACGAGATGGCCCTGCACATTCACCAGCTGAGCCGCTCCGCCATAACGGCGGCGCTAAAGGGTGACAACGGAGGCTAAAAGCGGGACAAAAAAAGGGGGAGTGGCCGCAAGATCCACTCCCCTAAGCACAAGCAACGTAGCTAAATTGGAAGGATGCCCCTTATGGGGCAGGGTACTCGTGGTACCCCATGGCTGACGGTTGGGAGTCACTCCACTCCGCCAACCCACCGCCCTACTGCATGGCGGTGGATGGAGCACCGGCCTCCAACTGCTCGAAGCCGGTCATGGTGGTGGCCGAGGGAGGCCACCGCCACACCATTAACCGAACTGGTTCATGGTGTTGTCTTTACCCGCTGCCTTCAGGGCCGCGTCACCGGAGAAGTACTCCTTGTGATCGTCGCCCATGTCGGAGCCGGCCATGTTCTGGTGCTTCACGCAGGCGATGCCCTGGCGAATCTCCTGACGCTGGACGTTCTTCACGTAACCCAGCATCCCTTGCTCACCGAAGTACTCCTTGGCCAGATTGTCGGTGGACAGGGCCGCGGTGTGGTAGGTGGGCAGGGTGATCAGGTGGTGGAAGATCCCCGCTTCACGGGCGGCATCCGCCTGGAAGGTGCGAATCTTGGCATCCGCTTCCTGAGCCAGTTCGGTGGCGTCGTACTCTTCGCTCATCAGGTTGGCACGGTCAAAGGCAGACACATCCTTACCCGCTTCGCTCCAGGCATCGAACACCTGCTGGCGGAAGTTCAGGGTCCAGTTGAAGGAGGGGCTGTTGTTGTAGACCAGCTTGGCGTTGGGCACCACTTCACGGATGCGGTTCACCATGGCGGCAATCTGGCCTACGTGAGGTTTCTCGGTCTCAATCCACAGCAGGTCGGCGCCGTTCTGCAGTGAAGTGATGCAGTCCAGTACCACACGGTCCTCGCCAGTGCCCTTACGGAACTGGAACAGGTTGGAACGCAGACGCTTGGGCTTGAGCAGCTTGCCGTTGGCCTTGATCACCAGGTCACCGTTGGCGATGTCATCGGCACTGTCGATGTACTCACCGTCCAGGAAGCTGTTGTACTGGTCACCCAGATCACCGGGCTCTTCGGTGATGGCGATCTGCTTGGTCAAGCCGGCGCCCAGGGAGTCGGTACGGGCAACGATAACACCGTCATCCACCCCCAGCTCCAGGAAGGCGTAACGGACGGCGCGGATCTTGGCCAGGAAATCTTCGTGGGGCACGGTCACCTTGCCATCCTGGTGGCCACACTGCTTCTCATCGGACACCTGGTTTTCAATCTGAATGCAGCAGGCACCGGCCTCAATCATCTTCTTCGCCAGCAGATAGGTGGCTTCCTCGTTACCGAAACCGGCATCGATGTCTGCCACGATAGGCACGATGTGGGTCTGATGGTTGTCGATCTGGCTCTGGATCTCCGCTTCCTTGGCGCTGTCGCCGGCCTCACGGGCCGCATCCAGGGCACGGAACAGGCCACCCAGCTCACGGGCATCGGCCTGGCGCAGGAAGGTGTACAGCTCCTCAATCAGGCCAGCCACCGAGGTCTTCTCATGCATGGACTGATCCGGCAGAGGACCAAAGTCGGAGCGCAGGGCCGCCACCATCCAACCGGACAGGTACAGGTAGCGACGATCCGTGTTGTTGAAGTGCTTCTTAATGGAGATCATCTTCTGCTGACCGATGAAGCCGTGCCAGCACCCCAGGGACTGGGTGTACTGGGAGGGATCGTTGTCGTAACGCTCCATGTCGGCCCGCATGATCTTGGCGGTGTAGCGGGCGATATCCAGTCCGGTCTTGAATTTGTTCTGCGCCTTCATCCGGGCGGCGTACTCCGGATTGATGGCATTCCAGGCACTGCCTTGAGACCCAATCAAAGTGGCTGCGTTGTCGATGTCTGACTTGTAGGTGGACATAGTGTTACTCCTTTAAATTGCAAATCCTTAAGAAACCGTCTCTTGGGTCAAAATCTGGTAGCCGGACAGGGTCAGGAACTCTGCCAGCTCATCGGCTGTGGTCAGCTGCTCGAACAGTTCGGCAGCCCGGTCGAAGGCGCCGCCGTTGAAGCGCTCATCCCCCAGTTCGTCTCGCACCACCTTGAGCTCCTCTTTCAGCATGGAGCGGAACAGATCGGCGGTCACCAGCTGGCCATTGCTCAGGTGCTTGCCGTGCTTGATCCACTGCCAGATGGAGGAGCGGGAGATCTCGGCGGTGGCGGCGTCTTCCATCAAGCCATAGATGGGTACGCAGCCGTTGCCGGTGATCCAGGCCTCGATGTACTGCACCGCGATGCGGATGTTGGCACGCATGCCCGCCTCGGTGGCTTCCCCTTCGCAGGGCATCAGCAGCTCACGGGCGGTGATGGGCGCATCCACATCCCGGGTGATGTGCAGCTGGTTGTCCATGTCCGGACCAATGTGGTCGTTGAACACCGCCATGGCGGTGTCCGCCAGGCCGGGGTGTGCCACCCAGGTGCCGTCGTGGCCGTTGCGGGCCTCCAGCTCCTTGTCCTGGTTCACCTTGGCCAGCACCTGCTCCTGCTTGGCAGGGTCCTTGGCGGGAATGAAGGCCGCCATGCCGCCCATGGCCAGGGCGCCGCGCTTGTGGCAAGTCTTGATCAGCAGTCGGGAATAGGCGGACAGGAAGGGCTTGTCCATGGTCACCTGCTGACGGTCTGGCAGAACCCGATCCGGGTAGCTGCGCAGTGTCTTGATGTAGCTGAAGATGTAATCCCAGCGACCGCAGTTCAGTCCGACGATGTTGTTGCGCAGCTCGTAGAGGATCTCATCCATTTCGAACACTGCAGGCAGGGTCTCAATCAGGCAGGTCACCTTGATGGTGCCCGGCTGCAGGCAGAACTTCTCTTCGGTGTAGGCAAACACCTGAGCCCACCAGCGCGCTTCCAGATGGCTCTGCAGCTTGGGGATGTAGAAGTAGGGACCGGAACCCTTCTTCAGCAGGGTACGGTAGTTGTGGTAGAAGTAGAGGGCGAAATCCATCAGGGCACCGGGAATGGTCTCCCCATTGAACAGCACATGGTTCTCCTTCAGGTGCAGGCCACGGACCCGGGCTATCAGCACCGCAGGATTCTCATCCAGCTGGTAGTGTTTGCCGTTGGCAGGGTTGGTGTACTCGATGGTGCCTTCCACCGCATCTTTGAGGTTCTGCTGACCTTCGATCACCTTATCCCAGGCGGGGGCCAGAGAGTCTTCGAAGTCGGCCATAAACACCTTCACCCGGGCGTTTAGGGCGTTGATCACCATCTTGCGCTCAACCGGGCCGGTGATCTCGACACGGCGATCCCGCAGATCCTCTGGGATCCCCAGGATCTTCCAGTCACCGTCACGAATGTCCTTGGTCTCGGGCAGGAAGTCAGGCAACTGGCCCGCATCCACCATCGCCTGGCGCGCCTCTCGTCCCGCCAGCAGCTGCTTGACGCCGGGCGCAAACCGCCCAGCCAGATCCGCCAGAAACGCCAGTGCATCCTCACTAAGGATCGTGTCGTATTCCGGCTTGTGAGGACCGATAACCTTTAACCCCTGCGCTAACTCCGTAACCTGGCTCATATGGCGCACCTCCAGTGCAACTTTCATTTGTAACTAGAAAACCACTTTGCTTTGGAACAAGCTTAGACCACATTCGGTCAAGATATGCCCTAAAGGCTGTCTAATTAACCTGCAACAGAGGGATTTCAAGATCAACAGCCAAAAGACAACTTTTTTACCAAAACAACCCAAATAACTGTAATTAAAGAATATTTAATTAGAACAAATGCTTTAAACAACAGTTTTAATCATTCGACTGAAATTTGCCGATCAGACTCTACGCCTTTAGTCTAATTTTGTGGTTAATTTCCTACATTTGATTTTTGGACAGGGCATTTACTCGCCTTTATTCACTTATTTTCACAAGTTTGGCATTAGCCAGATATTGATTCCTTATAGCTAAGCAATGGCGAATATTTCGGTATAAAGCTGTTTTACCTAGTTTTTGATCTGTCACCACAGAGAATCACCAACACAGGGACTGAAAAGGGTCAAGGGGACAGGGGCCGGCTTTTCTCATCTTTTCTGAAGGGGGGTGATGGAAGATAACGTGCGTGAGATCACGGGTTTGACCACAACGGAATGATTTGCTGCGCAATTCGGGCCATCTCTCCGCCATCGGGCATCCAGGCAAAATTGCCCTTCGAAGAGGGCCAATATGGCAATTTATGGACCGTGAAGGCACAAAAATGGGGCCGAAGCCCCCATGATATTATGCGGTCCAAGAGGTTATCCGGGCTGTCCCTTCATCTTTTCACGCATGGTCTGCAGCAGGTAGTAGAACACCGGCACCAGCAGGGTGCCCACCACGCCGGCCATCACCATGCCGCCAAACACCGCATAGCCCAGACTGTTGCGACTCTCGGCCCCGGCCCCAGTGGCCACCACCAGGGGCAGCACGCCGAGGATAAAGGAGAACGCGGTCATCAATACCGCCCTGAAACGCAGTCTGGCCGCGGTCACCGCCGAGTCGACTACGCTCACGCCGCTCTCCCTCTGCTGTTTGGCAAACTCCACAATGAGGATGGCGTTCTTCGACGCCAGGCCGATAAGCAGCACCAGGCCGATCTGGGTGTAGAGGTTCACCTCCGAGCCCGCCAGCCACACATGGAGGAAGGCCCCCAGCACGGCCACAGGCACCGCCAGCATCACCGCCAGGGGGATGGTCCAGCTTTCATACTGGGCCACCAGGAACAGGTAGGTAAACACCAGGGCCAGGCTGAAGATCAGCGGCGCCAGGTTGCCCGCCTTGATCTCCTGGTAGGTCTGACCGGTCCAGCTGAAGCTGTAGCCCGCCGGCAGGTTGCCTGCCGCCACCTGCTCCATGGCCGCCACCGCCTGTCCGGAGCTGTAACCCGGGGCCGGAATACCGTTGATCACCGCCGAACCATAGAGGTTGTAGTTGTTGACCACCTCGGGCCCCAGTATGGGTTCCACCCGGGTCAGAGTGGAAAGAGGCACCATCTCCCCCTGGGCGGTGCGCACATAGAAGCGGGAGATATCCCGGTCGGAGTTGCGGTACTCCTCCTCCGCCTGCAGCATCACCCGGAACACCTTGCCAAAGCGGTTGAAGTCGTTGACGTAGTTGCCGCCCAGTTGGGTCTGCAGGGTGGAGAATACCTCGGTCAGGGGGATCCCCAGGGCCTTGGCCTGATTGCGGTCCACATCCACGAACAATTGCGGGGTATCGGCACGGAAGTTACTGAAGGCCATGGCAATCTCCGGGCGTCCATTGGCTTCGATGATCAACCCTCGCATCACCTGTGCCAGCTCGGCGGCGCTGCGCCCCATGTTGTCCTGCAACACAAACTCGAAGCCGCCGACGGCCCCCACCCCAGGCAGGGGTGGCAGGGCAAACACCATCGCCTGCAGCAGCGGATTCTGAGCGTAGATCCCCTGTAGCTGGCGCATGATCGCCTTATCGGTCAGCTCCGGCGCCTGACGCTCGTCCCAGTCATCCAGCACCACCACCAGCAGACCGCCGTTGGAGGACACCGATCCGGAGAGCACCGAGAACCCGGATGCATGGATGACGGAGTTGACCCCGGGCACCGCCAGGGTCTGGTCCACCATCTGGGCCATCGCCGCCTCGGTACGGTTGAGGGAGGCACCGTTGGGCAACTGTACGTCCACCAGGAAGGACTTCTTGTCCTCGGCAGGCACAAAGCCGGTGGGCAGAGAGGTCCCCAGCCAGGCGGTGGCAGCGATGGCGGCCACAAAGGCCAGCATCGCCAGGCCACTGCGACGGATCAGCACCCCCACCCAGCCACCGTAGCCCAGGGTCAGCTTGTCGAAGTTGCGGTTGAAGGCCCCGAAGGGGCCGGTGGTCTTGGGCTGCGGCGCCTTGAGCACCGAGGCGCAGATCGCCGGTGACAGGGTCAGGGCGTTGACTGAGGAGATCAGCACCGCCACGCAGATGGTCACCGAGAACTGGGCGTACATCTGGCCGGTGATCCCCGGCATCACCGCCGTTGGGGCAAACACCGCCAGCAACACCAGGGTGGTGGCCACCACAGGGCCGGTGACCTCCTCCATCGCCTTGATGGTGGCCGCCTTGGCGTCCAGCCCCTCATCCGCCATGATGCGGCTGACGTTCTCCACCACCACGATGGCGTCATCCACCACGATGCCGATGGCCAGGATCAGGGCAAACAGGGAGATGGTGTTGATGGTCATCCCCCCCACCAGCAGGAACACAAAGGTGCCCACCAGGGAGACCGGAATGGCGATTCCCGGCACCAGGGTGGCGCGGAAATCCTGCAGGAACAGGTAGACCACGGCGATCACCAGGGCCACGGACACGAACAGGGTGGTCACCACCTCCCTGATGGAGACGGTCACAAACTCCGTGGTGTCGTAGAGGATGGTGTACTCCATATCCTGGGGAAAGTTCTGGCGGAGCAGGGCCATCTGCTCGCGCACCGACTTGGCCACCTCCAGGGCATTGGCGTCCGGGCTCTGATAGACGGCGATAATGGCACTGGGGGCGTTATTGAGCTGGCCCTGGGCATCATAGGTCTGGGAGCCCAGCTCCACCCGGGCGATGTCACCAATCACCACCTTGGAACCGTCGGGGTTGGAGCGCAGCACCACCTGCTCGAACTCCTCCACCTCAACCAGTCGCCCCCGGGTCTGCAGGCTCAGCTGAAACTGCTGGTCCGGGGAGATGGGGGCGGAGCCGATGCGGCCTGCCGGCACCTGGATGTTCTGCTCCTGCAGCGCCGCCTGCACATCACTGGCGGTAATGGCCAGGGCGGCCATCCTGTCCGGATCCAGCCAGATCCTCATGGCGTAATCCAGGCCACCGATGATCTGCACCTCGGACACCCCGCCCTGACGGGCCAGCACATCCTTCACATTCAGGGTGGCGTAGTTGGTGAGGAACAGGGAGTCCAGGCTGCCCTCAGGCGCCACCAGGTTCACCAGCATCAGGAAGTTGGGGCTCTGTTTCTTCACCCGAACCCCCTGCTTGGTCACCGTCTCCGGCAACCTGGGCAGGGCCTGCTGCACCCGGTTTTGCACGTTCACCTGGGCGGCGTCCGCGTCGGTGCCCACCTCAAAGGTGACCGTCAGCGAGTAACTGCCGTCGTTGGCGGACTTTGAGGACATGTAGATCATGTCCTCCACCCCGTTGACCTCGGCTTCGATCACCTGGGCCACGGTATCCTTGACCACCTCGGCGCTGGCCCCGGAGAAACTGGTGGTCACATTGATCTGCGGCGGCGACACATCGGGAAATTCCGCCACCGGCAGCAGAGGAATGGACAGCAGCCCCGACAGAGTCAGGACAATGGAGATTACGAAGGCAAACTTGGGCCTGAAGACAAAAAAGCGACTGATCATACGGCCCCCTAACCCTGGTTAAAGGGGGTGGCACTGCGCTCGGTGGCTTTCACTTCCACCCCGGGGCGGATCTTCTGCAAGCCTTCCACCACCACCTGTTCGCCATCCTTGAGACCGTCGCGGACCTCCCAGTCCACGCCAAACTGCTGACCCAGGGTCACCAGGCGCTTCTCGACCTTACTGTCGGCGCCGACCACGAACACATAACGTCCCTGCTGATCCTGTTGCACCGAGGCCTGAGGCACCAACAGCGCCATCTCGGTCTCCGGCGCCTTCACCACCACGGTGACATAGGTGCCGGGGAGGACAAACTCGTCGGGGTTGGGGAAGGTGGCCCGCAGCTCCACGGTGCTGGTGGCGGAATCCACTCGGTTGGAGACGTAATCAACCTTGCCCTGATGGGCATACTCATCCCCATTGGGCAGTCTCAGGTTAAGAATGAGATCTTCCAGTCTGGGCAGGGCACTGGGGTTCTCCCGGATCACCCGGTAGGCGTTGGACATCTCCCGGGCAGAGACCTGGAAGATCACCCGAATGGGATCCACCTGAACCAGGGTGGCCAGATCCTGCTGCAGGTTGATGAGATCCCCCTGAGAGATCAATGCGGTAGAGATCTTGCCGGCGATGGGGGCGGTCACCTTGGTGTAGGAGAGCTTGAGCTCAGCCGCCTCCAGGGCAGATTGTGCCTGGACCATCTGGGCTTCGGTCTGCAGCTTGTTGGCGGTGAGAGAGTCCATGTCGGTGGCGGAGATCATGCCATCGGGGAACAGCTTCTTGCCCCGGCGCCAGTTGAGGATCGCCACATCACGGGCGGCGACGGCTCTCTCCAGCTCGGCGGCCACCTGGGCCCGCTCCGCCTGGTAGGGGGCCGGGTCAATTTCAAACAGCAACGCCCCCTGCTCCACATGGTCCCCTTCGATGAAGTGGCGTTTGAGCATGGGCCCGGAAACCTGGGCCTGGATGCTCACATCCTCGCTGGCCTGGGTTCGGCCCACATACTCCATGGTGTAGGTTACCGGCTTCAGGGCCACCGTGGTGGTGGTGACGCTGGGAGGCGGAGGAGGAGGGGCCGTGGTGGCCTGGTTACAGCCTCCTAACAGGGCCAACGACACGAAACCTAACCAGGCTATCCCTCTCATAGAGCTGCTCCTTACCCTTGGAAATCTGCATACTTGCAACTTTCCTGAGCATATCACAGCTCATCTATCGACCAAGTTTCAACTGACTGAATTGATCAATTTTTTTACGCTTTTGACAACACTTCCAGCGTCAGTAGACCCATGTAACCGGCAAAGCCAATAAGCAAGAGAGCCCCGGCCAAGCGGTTCATGGGAATATAGGGTGCCCGGCCATGACGGTAACGGGCCAGCAGGAAGAACAAGCCTGGGATCAGGGTCAGGGCAAACATCGCCGGCACATCCCTGGCCATCACCTGCTCCGGCAGGGTCATGCCGCCCCCGATCAACCCGGGAAACGCCAATACCCCGAGCAGGTTGAAGATGTTGGAGCCCACCACGGTGGCCAGGGTCATGTCATACAGACCCCGACGCACCCCAGCCACCGCCGCCGCCAGTTCTGGCAGGCTGGTGCCAAAGGCGATCACCGTCAGGCCAATCACCAACTCGCTGACCCCAAAGGCCCGCGCCAGTTCGACACTGCCCCACACCATCACCTGGGAGCTGGACAGCAGCAGGACCAGCATCAGCCCGGTCTCCGCCATGGCGCGCCCCTTGCCGATGCTGAGGAACTCCACCTCCAGCTCCTCCTCGCTGTTGTGGCTGCGCCCCAGGTAGAGGCCGTAGGCGATCATCGCCCCCAGCAGGGCCAGCCCCTGGGGCCAACCCAGGGATCCGCCCATCAACACCAGGGCGGCATAGGTCATCACCAGCAGCAGGATGGGAAACTCCCGCTTGAGGAAGCGGCGGCTGATCATCAGTGGCGTCACCAGGGCACAGATCCCGAGCACCAGTCCGGTATTGATGATGTTGGATCCGATGGCATTACCCACCGAGAGGCCATCGGCTCCGTTGGCCGCTGCCACGGCGCTCACCAACAGTTCGGGGGCCGAGGTACCAAAGGCCACTATGGTCATGCCGATAAATACAATGGAGAGGCCGAAGTGACGTGCCAGGGTCGCGGCGGACGCAATCAATCGGTCGGCACTGACGGTCAGCACCAGGAAACCGCCGAGAACGGCGAGTATGGGAAGCAGTAATGAAGACATAGATACAACTCAGAGGGCAGATACACACGAACGAACCCTCCCCTGCCCTCGCCGGAGATGGCGCGTTCGAGTCTCACCAAGCTAAGGCCTGAGCCCCGCCGGCAACACCACAGCCGAATGGCCGAGGATGTTGATGTTGCCCCCTGCTTTTGCAGGGCGATTACTCCCCCGAAGTCGGCGGACAGTATAAAGGCAGTTCCCATGCCAACGCCAGCATGAATTGGTTTCTGTCATAATGACGCTGGCGGAAAGTGCTACACTGGTGGGCCTCACTACCCGCACCACAGAGTAAGATGACCGCACACCGCCCCCTGAGCCTGACCCTGGCCCACCTGAATGACACCCACTCACACTTCGACGCCAGCCGGCTCAAACTGACCCTGCCGGGTCTGGGCGAACTTTTTGCCGAATGTGGCGGTTATGCCCGCCTGTGCAGTGCCGTGGACAGGGCCAAATCCGACGCCGTTGAAGAGAATCGGCACTTGCTGCTGGTGCACGCCGGTGACTGTTTTCAGGGTTCGCTCTACTTCGCCCACTTCAAGGGCAAGATGAATGCGGTGCTCAACAACCAGTTGGATCTGGATGCCATGGCTCTGGGCAACCATGAGTTCGACCTGGGCAACCCGCCCCTGTCCGCCTTCCTCGACCACATTCAGTTCCCCATGCTCAGCGCCAACATGGACCTCAGTCAGGAGGAGTCCTCCAAGGAGAACCCCATGCGGGGCAAACCCGGGCTCTACGACTTCGACAAGGACGCCGGCCATGGTCGCTACCTGGTGCGTCATCTAGGTGGCGAGCCCGTGGCCCTGTTCGGCCTCTCCCCGGATAACATGCCGGAACTGGCCTGCGCCGATCCGGACACCCTGTTCCTTGACTGCCTCACCACCGCCCGAGACACGGTGGCCGCCATCCGCCGGGAGGGAATCAACAAGATCATCCTGCTCAGTCACCTGGGCTACGACAGAGACCTGATGCTGGCCGAGCAGCTGGATCAGGTGGCGGCGATCATCGGCGGCCACACCCACACCCTCCAGGGCCACTTCGACAACCTGGGTCTCGGCGGTCGCGACCATTACGGGGTGGTGATCAATGGCACCGCCGTGGTCCAGGCCGGCTGCAACGCCCTGTTCCTCGGCCAGCTGAAACTGGATCTTAACGCCGACGGCAGCCTGGACCGAGTGGACGGAGGCAACTTGCTGCTGCTGGGACACAGCCTCAGCCGCGACTCGGGGGGCCAGACACCTCTGACCCCGCCCGAAGATGAGCAGGCCTGGGCCTACCTGGAAGCTCAGGACAACCTATGGCAGGTGACGCCGGATCCCAAGGTGCACCGACTCATCGAAGAGCACTATCGTCCCAAGATCCTGGAGTTTGAGCGACAGAAGATCGCCCTGGCTCAGCGGGATCTGCGCCATATCCGCATTCCCGATGACAAGGGCGGCAGTGAGGTGGCGCCGCTGCTGGCACACGCGATGCGCTGGCAGGCCAGGGAACTGGGTCTGGAGACCGACTTCGGCCTGCACAACGCCGGCGGCACCCGATCCTCCATCCCCCAGGGAGAGGTGAGCGCCGGCTGGATCGCCGGCACCCTGGCCCCCTTCGCCATCGGTGTCGAGCGTTATCGCCTCACCGGTCAGGAGCTGGCGGACACCCTGGAGTCCGCCATCAACAACGCCACCAACAACGGCGTAGTGGGGACAGGCACCGGCAGTTACCCCTATGCCGCCGGCCTGCGCTTCCACTATCAGGCCGATGCCCCTATGGGGGAACGGATTCGGGATCTGCAATTAGACAGAGACGGGCAATGGCAGCCGGTTCAGCCCGACGCCTTCTACTACGGGGTCTCCACCGGCTACACCGCCGCCGGCAAGGAGGGCTACTACCCCCTGGCACGACTCCCGCAGCCGCCCCAGGAACTGGGGCTGACCATCGCCGAGGCGGTGATCGCTCACTGGCGCCAGCTCAAGGTTCTGGGTTAGGAAAAGAAAAAAGCCGGGCACTGGGCCCGGCTTTCTCTGTGTCAAACACCTCTGGGTTAGCCCAACAGGTCTTCCATATCCTCGGTGTCCATGTGGCGCACGTCCTTCCCCTTAACGAAGTAGATAACGTACTCACAGATGTTCTGACAGCGATCACCGATGCGCTCCAGGGCGCGGGCGGCCCACATCACATCCAGGATGCCTGGGATGGAGCGCGGGTCCTCCATCATAAAGGTCATCAGCTGACGGAATACCGCTTCGAACTCCTTGTCCAGCTTGCGATCCTCCTTGTGCAGGCGGAACGCGGCGTCGATGTCCATTCGGGCAAAGGCGTCCAGGGTATCGTGCAACATGCGGGCGGAGTGACGGCCCATGGCCTCCATGGAGACCAGCAGACCCTTGCGGTTGCCTTCGTTGTTGTCGATTACCGCCTTGGCCACACGCACACAGGCATCACCAATGCGCTCCAGATCGGCGGTGGTCTTGGAGATGGCCAGGATAAGGCGCAGATCGGAGGCGGCGGGCTGGCGCTTGGCGATGATGCGGGCGCACTCCTCGTCAATGTTCACCTCCATGGAGTTGATCTTACGATCAGCGCTCACCACTTTGCGGGCCAGTTCACCGTCGCCACTTTGCAGGGCCTCCAGGGCATCGTTCAGCTGCTGCTCCAGCAAGCCGCCCATGGCCATCACTTGGCTGCGAACATCCTCCAGCTCCACATTGAACTGGCCGGAGATGTGTCTTCCCAGGTTGTTGTTGTCCATCGGCTCTGATCCTTATCCGTAACGACCGGTAATGTAGTCTTCGGTCTTTTTCTTAGCTGGCGTGGTAAACAGGGTGTTGGTGTCACTGTACTCGATCAGCTCACCCATATACATGAAGGCGGTCTGATCGGATACGCGAGCCGCCTGCTGCATGTTGTGGGTCACGATCACCACGGTGAACTGGTCCTTGAGGGTGTGAATCAGCTCCTCAATGGTCAGGGTGGAGATGGGGTCCAGGGCCGAGGTGGGCTCATCCAGCAGCAGTACTTCAGGCTGAATGGCGATGGCGCGGGCGATCACCAGACGCTGCTGCTGACCACCGGAGAGGCCAAAGGCGTTGTCGTGCAGACGGTCCTTCACCTCATCCCACAGGGCGGCGCCCTTGAGGGCACGCTCTACCGCATCATCCAGTTCACGGCGGTTGTTCACCCCCTGCAGGCGCAGGCCGTAGACCACGTTTTCATAGATGGACTTGGGGAAGGGGTTGGGACGCTGGAACACCATGCCCACGTTGCGGCGCAGCGACGCCACATCCACATGCTTGCCGTAAATGTCATCGTTGTTGAGCAGGATCTTTCCCTCAACCCGGCAGCTGTCCACCAAATCATTCATCCGGTTCAGGCAGCGCAGCAGAGTCGACTTGCCGCAACCTGAGGGGCCGATGAAGGCGGTCACCTGGTTGCGGGGAATCTTCATGGTAATGCCGGACAGGGCCTGCTTGTCACCATAGAAGAGATCCAGGTTGTTGATGTCAAACGCGGTCATCTCAGGCGACAGCTGTTTCAGATCCAGCGGCGCCGAGGATTTGTTCAGGGTTTCAATAGCAATCATCTTGGTCATCTCGGCTTAGTGTTCCAAGGAACGGAATTTTTCACGAAGGTGGTTACGTACGCCAATGGCGGTCAGGTTCAGGGCAACAATCACGCTGACCAGCAGGAACGAGGTGGCGTATACCAGCGGACGCGCCGCTTCCACGTTAGGGCTCTGGAAACCGACATCATAGATGTGGAAGCCCAGATGCATAAATTTACGATCCAGATGGATGTATGGCCAGTTGCCGTCCACCGGCAGGGTGGACGCCAGCTTCACCACACCCACCAGCATCAGAGGGGCAACCTCACCGGCGGCTCGGGCCACGGCCAGAATCAGGCCGGTCATGATTGCCGGGCTGGCCATGGGAATCACGATGCGCCACAGGGTTTCCGCCTTGGTGGCACCCAGGGCCAGGGAGCCGTGACGGACCGCTGACGGGATACGGGACAGGCCCTCTTCGGTGGAGACGATCACCACCGGCAGGGTCAAAATCGCCAGGGTCAGGGCGGACCAGATCACCCCGGGCGTACCAAAGGTGGGGTTCGGCAACGCCTCGGGATAGAACAGGTCATCCAGGGAGCCGCCCACCATGTAGACGAAGAAGCCCAGGCCAAATACCCCGTAAACGATGGAGGGTACGCCAGCCAGGTTGATCACCGCGATGCGAATCAGCTTGGTCAGGGCGTTCTTGGCCGCGTACTCGTGCAGGTAGACCGCGGCAATCACGCCGAATGGGGTCACGATCACCGCCATCAGCAACACCATGAATACGGTACCGAAGATGGCCGGGAACACCCCGCCCTCGGTGTTGGCTTCACGGGGATCGTCGCTGACGAACTTGGCGATGGCATGCATCCAGTGGGCCACCTTACCGCCAAAGCCCAGTTCGTTGGGGAAGGCCACATCCAGCACGCTGTCCATGGGCAGGGTGACACGCTCACCGCGCATGTCACGGACCACCACATAATCTTCGGCGGCCTGGTCGCGCAGGGCGAACAGGTCCTTCTCCAACACCTGGTACTCATCGTCCAGCTGCTGACGACGCTTGGCCAGGTCCGCCATCGCCGCTTCGGTCAGGGCGTTGTTCAGCTCCAGCTTGCGCTGGTCCAGGCGCAGACGCTCCAACTCATAGTTGATGCGGCCGATGTCCACCTTTTGCAGCTCTTGGGCTTCATCGTTGATGTCGGCGGCCTTGTCGATGGCCAGCAACAGCTGGTCATGGATGTCGGCACCGGTGTAGATCTGACCGTTGAAGCTCAGCTCCACCGGGAAGCCGTAGAAGTTGCCGTTCTTGTTCCGCTCGAAGACCGCCACATCCACCGGCTTGGTGTCAGACTGGATCATCGGCTCCAGCACCCAGCGGAAATCCAGGGGCACGTATTCACGGTTACCTGTCTTAATCAGGTACCGGGTGACAAACTCTTCGTCGCTCTTCAGTTCAATGCCCGACTGCAGCACGCGCTCCAGCGGCACCTGCTCCCGGTCATAGATCTCACCGATGACGGTTTCAACCTGACCGTTGGCCACTTCCAGCTCCAGCTGATGAACCGGGGATGGCCAGAAGTAGACCAGGCCACGCCAGGCGATCATCAGCAACAGACCCAGTACCGCAATCAAGCTGAGGCTGACCGAACCTGCGGTCATCCAGATCCAGGGAGAGCCCGATTTAATCCACTTACCCATTGATTTATTACCTTCCATTACAGGGAGCTGTACTTGTCGCGCAGACGCTGACGGATGAACTCAGCCAGAGTGTTAAAGATAAAGGTGAAGATAAAGAGCACGAAGGCGGTCAGGAACAGCACCCGGTAGTGGGAGCTGCCAATGGCCGATTCCGGCATCTCAACGGCGATGTTGGCGGACAGGGTGCGCATCCCCTCGAAGATGTTCCACTCCATCAGCGGGGTGTTACCCGTGGCCATCAGCACGATCATGGTTTCACCTACGGCCCGGCCCACACCCATCATCACCGCAGAGAAGATGCCTGGGCTGGCGGTGAGCATCACCACCCGAACCAGGGTCTGCCACTGGGTGGCACCCAGGGCCAGGGAGCCGTTGATCAGATGGCGAGGCACGGAGAACACCGCGTCTTCGGCGATGGAGAAGATGGTGGGAATCACCGCAAAACCCATGGCGATGCCCACAACCAGGGCGTTGCGCTGGTCAAAGGTGATGCCCAGTTCGTTGGTCACGAAGCGGCGGGCGTCGCCGCCCATGAAGGCGTTTTCCACTAGCGGGCTGAGCTCAATGGCGGCCCAGCCCACAAACAGCAGCAGGGGGATCAACATCAGCTCACGCATCTCGCCGAAGCGGGAGTTCTGAATCTCGCGGGGCAGCATGTTCCAGGCAAAGGCCGCCAGCAAAATGGAGACCGGCAGGGAGAACAACAGCATGAAGATGCCCGGCAGGTTGTCCTCCACCAGGGGCGCCAGCCACAGACCGGCCAGGAAGCCCAGAATTACCGTAGGCAGGGCCTCCATGATCTCCACCGTCGGTTTGACCACGCTGCGCACCCGCCCGGACATGAAGTAGGCGGTGTAGATGGCGCCGGCCAACGCCAGAGGGGTGGCGAACAGCATGGCGTACAGGGCCGCCTTCAAGGTACCGAACGCCAGAGGCATCAGGCTGAGCTTGGCCTCAAAGTCATCGGAGCCTGAGGTGGACTGCCAGACAAACTGAGGCTCCGGGTAGCCCTCATACCAGACCTTGGTCCACAGGGCGCTCCAGGACACTTCGGGGTGGGCGTTGTCCAGCTCGGCGAACGTCAGGGTATCGCCCGACTGAATCGCCAGGCCATTACCCCGAGGAGAGAAGGCCATGGCTTCCACAGGCGCACTGGCCAGGGATTCGGTCAGCAGCTTGTTCTCACTGGTGGTGTAAAACAGCTGGACTTCACCATTGTCGGTGCCGGCCACGAAACTCTTGCGGAAGAACTCCGACGCCAGAGACACCGCCGCAGTGCCGGTGTCGAAATCACGGATGCGCTGGAAGCGACGGCCGTCTTTGCCCGGCACTTGGAACCACTGAGAGATGACGCCGTTGTCATTGGCCACCATCAGCGAACTGGCTCCGGCCAGCAGCTCGATGTCAGAGATGTGCGCGCCACTCTCGGCGGGCTCCAACACCTGCTCAATGAAGACGTTGTCCCCCTCCTCCACATTGAGGACGGTGATGCGATCGCCCGCCAGCAGCATCAGATTGCGCTGGTCCGGGGTCAGCAGCATCTTGCTGACCGGCTCGGCGGGACGGGGCAACTGGTGATCTTCACGGGTCCACACCACCTCATCGGTGAGGAAGTCCACCTCGGCGCCCATGCGGGTCAGGTTCAGGGTATCGGACTCGGTGTCGCTCCAGATGAAGGTGCTGGCCTCTTCACCTGAGGCAAACACCAGCTGGTCGATGGCCAGGCCGTCACTCAGTTGAATCGCCTCTTGCCCCAGAGGGTAGCGAAGCTGAGGGGTCACAGTGCGGACATCGTTGGGGTAGCTGATGGCAAAGTCAGGCTGAACCACCCACACTGAACCATTATCAAAGGCCAGTGCCGAGCTGCGCTGAGCTGGGTTACTGCGAGCGGAGCCGGTGCCGGTGAGGCCAGGTGCGACAGGCACTTGAAGGTCAGTAGTTAGGTCTTTGGAACCCAACGAAAAAAACTGTACCTTGCCCGAGGACGTGATACGGTAAAGATACTCCTTCTGCTCGTCGGTCCCCAACTGAACCGTCGCAGCCCCGTCGCTTACACTGGTGGTGTAAACCGGGGTCAGCTTGGCTCCCTTGAATACCGGCGCAACGACGTAGAGCAGGTAAAAGAAGATCAGCAGCAGGGCGATCAGCACCATGACGCCGCCGGAGGTAACACCGTACTTCGCCAGCCTGTCCTTGATCAGGCGCCTGTTGCTGGCACGATATCGGTCAACAATCGTCTGTTCCATCAATATCCTCGAGCAAATGGGAGCAGTCGTTTCTGAAATTGTTGGGGAGTATATGTCGGTTGTATGACACTAGTGTTACACCCCGAGTCACAAAGAGCGCATTAAGGAGCCCCTATGGACAAATGGATCGCCAGTGTAATCGGTGAGGATTACCCTGGTATTACCGAGACCCTTGCCCAGATCCTCAAGGACAACGGCGCCAACTGGCTGGATGCCAGCCTGCGGCGGGTGGGAGACCGCTACGCCGGCATCATCGAGATGGAGTTGCCCAAGGAGAACTCCGAGGCACTGAAGCGCCAGCTGGCGGATGTGCCCAAGCTCAGTATCGAGCTGCAACGGGTCTCGCCCAAGGCTCAGCCCAGCTTGCAGTTTCAGGTGGAGGTCATCGGCAATGACCGCCCCGGCATCGTCGCTGCGGTCACCCAGATCCTCAAGGCCAATCACGCCAACATCGAACAGCTGGAGAGCGACCTGGACACCGCCAACCACACCGGTGTGCCGCTGTTCCGTCTCAACATCCTGTTGGCCGCCCCGGATGAGGCCAGTCTTGACACAATCGAACAGGAGCTGTTCACCCTGGGTGACGACCTGATGGTGGAGTATGAGCGTATCGCCAACTAACTGAAAATTCTCTGCTAAGTTTCATAAAGATGACACTTTTCTGACAGAGAATGTGCGCAACTCACTTAAGAAGGACCCTAAGATGTCTGCGCAAACGAGTTTTCCCTATATCGAAAAAGAGCTCAGTTGGCTGTCCTTTAACGAGCGGGTGCTGCAGGAAGCGGCCGATCCCAAGGTTCCGGTGATCGAACGCGTCCGCTTCCTTGGCATCTACTCCAATAACCAGGATGAGTTTTTCCGGGTACGGGTGGCGGACGTCCGCCGTCAGATCCTCATCGACGAATCCAAGGGGCGCGGCCAACGTGCCCGCAACCTGCTGGCGGCCATTAACGACAAGGTACTGGAATTACAAGTCAAATTTGATGAGATCTACAAGCAGCTGTTGCTGGATCTCGCCCGCCGCAACATCTTTCTGGTCAACGAAACCCAGCTCTCCCCAGAGCAGGGCAAATGGCTGAAAAAGCACTTCCGGGACAAGATCCGGCGCCACATCGTGCCGCTGATCATCACCGACGACACCAACATCTCCCGTACCCTCAACGATGGCACCACCTATCTGGTCACCGCCATCCGCAAAGGCCAGCAGGTCACCCACAGCCTGATCGAGGTCCCCACCGCCCAGGTGCCCCGCTTCGTCCAGTTGCCCACGGCCGGCAGCAAGAAGAAGAAGACCCTGATCCTGCTGGACAACATCATCCGTTACTGTTTGGCAGAGGTATTCACCGGCTTCTTCGAGTTCGACACCGTCGAGTGCTACTCCATCAAGCTGACCCGGGACGCCGAGTACGACCTGTCCGACGAGATTGAGATGAGTCTGCTGGAAAAGATGTCCTCGGGACTGAAGCAGAGACTGACCGCCGAACCGGTGAGCTTCGTCTACGACAGGGAGATGCCCCAGACCATGCAGGAAATGCTGCAGCAAAAACTGGGGATCACCGCCGCCAACGCCATGATTCCCGGAGGCCGCTACCACAGCTTCCGCGACTTCATCGCCTTCCCCAATCCGGGGCGGGGCTACCTGGAAAACCCCAAGGTGCCGGCGCTGCGCAGCAGCCAGTTTACCGCCTATCCCAACAGCTTTGCGGCAATCCGGGCCAAAGACATCCTGCTCTACTATCCCTATCACGCCTTCAGCCATGTGACCGAGATGCTGCGCCAGGCGGCGTTCGATCCTGCGGTGCGATCCATCCGAATCAACATCTACCGGGTGGCGAAGAACTCCCAGATCGTCCATTCACTGATCGAGGCGGTGAAAAACGGCAAGGATGTCTCCGTGGTGGTGGAACTGCAGGCCAGGTTCGACGAGGAAGCCAACATAGGTTGGGCCAAATTCCTCACCGATCACGGCGTGCGCATCAACTTCGGTATTCCCACCCTGAAGATCCACTCCAAGCTGATCCTCATCAAGCGCCTGGAGAACGGCGAACTGCGCAACTATGCCCACATAGGGACAGGCAACTTTCACGAAAAAACCGCCAAGATCTACACCGACTTCGCCCTGTTCACCTGTCACGAAGAGATCTGCTTCGAGGTGGAAAACGTGTTTGAGTTCATCGAACACAGCTACAAGAAGTTCCGCTTCAACCACCTGATGGTCTCCCCCAATGACGCCAGGCGTAAGCTGTACAGCCTCATCGATCGGGAGATTCAGAACAAACTGGCAGGAAAGAGCGCCGGCATCACCCTGAAGCTCAACAACCTGGTGGACAGTGGCTTGATCAAGAGGCTTTATGACGCGTCCAGAAACGGCGTCAGAGTCAGGCTGATCATCCGCGGCATGTGCTCACTGATCCCGGGAGTCGCCGGCGCCTCAGACAACATCGAGGCCATCTCCATCGTCGATCGCTTCCTGGAGCACCCAAGGATCATGGTATTCGACAATGACGGTGACCCCAAGGTGTATCTCTCCAGCGCCGACTGGATGACCCGAAACATCGACCGCCGCATTGAGGTGGGCTGCCCCATATACGATCCTCTGTTAAGACAGCAAGTACTGGACATCCTGGCACTGCAGTTCAAAGACACCACCAAGGCCCGGGTCCTGAACCGCGAGCAGAACAACCCCTACGTAAAGCGTGGAAACCGGAAGAAAATCCGCTCACAGATGGCGATCTACGACTATCTGTTCGACCATGAAAAGAGACTGGCACTGAAGATAAACACATGACACCAGCAGAGACCTCCCAGGGCCGCATCCTGGCCGCCATCGATTTGGGCTCAAACAGCTTCCATCTCGGCATTGCCCGGGCACTGGAAGGCAGCATCCAGCCCATGCACCGCATGAAACAGCGGGTGCAGCTGGCCCAGGACGCAGACGACAAGGGCAACCTCCACCCGGAGTCGATGGAGCGAGGGCTGGAGTGCCTGAGGCAATTCAGCCAGCGGCTGACCGAGATGCGCTTCGATGAGATCCGCATCGTCGCCACCTATGCCCTGCGCCAGGCCCCCAACCGTCGCGACTTCATCCGTCAGGCCAGGGAGATCCTGGATTACCCCATCGAGGTGATCTCCGGCCGGGAGGAGGCCCGGCTTATCTACACCGGCGTCAGCCAGAATCAAAGCCTGCCCTTCCCTACCCTGGTGATCGACATCGGCGGCGGCAGCACCGAGCTGGTGATCGGTCAGGGCCATGAGCCCAGGCAGATGGAGAGCCTCAACATGGGCTGTGTCAGCTATCAGTCCCGCTACTTTACCGACAGCAAGATCTCCCCCAAGCGGATGCGCAAAGCGATCCTCGCCGCAGAGCAGCAACTGGAGAAGCTGCAGCAGCGCTACCTGCGCCAGGGATTCCATGGGGCCATCGGCTGCTCGGGCACCATCAAGGCGATCGCCAGCATCGTCAACGACGGCGATCTCAGCCAGCCGATCACCCTGGAGCAACTGGAGACGCTGGCCAAACGCATTGTGGAGTTTGAGCACACGGAACAGTTGCCTTTCGAGCATCTGGCGGAGCTCAGGCGCAAGGTGCTGCCTTCAGGGCTGGCGATCCTCATCGCCTGCTTCCGCCAGCTGGAGATCCAGCAGATGGAGTTCAGCGAGCATGCCCTGAGAGAGGGAGTGCTGAGCGAACTGGCGGATGAGGCACTGCACCTGGATGTGCAAAAGCGCACCATCCTCTCCCTGCAGAAACGCTACCAGCTGGACAGGCTCCACAGCGAGCGAATCTTTGCCAGCGCCAGTCAGCTGTATCATCAGGCCAAGCTGGGTCCCAAGAAGCACCGCCCCTGGCTGCATTTCGCGGCGGCTCTTCATGAGATCGGGCTGCAGATCAACTACCGTGGCATCCACAAGCACGGCGAGTACATCCTCATCAACAGCAACCTGCCCGGCTTCACCCTGGAGGAACAGCAGCTGCTGGCCTTTCTGGTGCGCTGGCACCGTAAGAAGCTGACCGATTGCGAACCCCCAAAGCTGCAGTTGATGGACAAAGACGCCATCCTGGCCCTGCTGCTGCCCCTGCGTCTGTCGGTGCTGATGCACCTGGGGCGCCGCCATCACATCCCTCTGCCTCAAATTGAGCTGAAAAAGCGCACCCTCAAGCTGACCTTTGGCGACAACCTCAAGGAGGACGACCTGCTGGCGACGGATCTGGAGATGGAGAATCATCATCTCGAGGAGCTGGGTTGGGCCCTGGAGTGGCGCTAGCCAGTCAGAGTAAAGCCAAAGGCGCCAGTCGGCGCCTTTTTTGATCCTGCCATCCCCAAAAGACAGAACCATAAAAAAACCCGCCTGTCGGCGGGTTTTTCCAAGAACCTTAAGGTTTACAGGCTAACGCCAACCTTGGCCAGGTCCTTAGCGGTCACAGTAGTAGGTACGGAAACGTAGCCGTCCTTCTCAACAATGCTCTGGCCCTGCTTGGACAGTACGAACTTAAGGAATTCGCGAGTCATGGGGTCCAGGTCCTTGTTGGGGTGCTTGTTCACGTACACGTACAGGTAACGGCTCAGGGGGTAGGTGCCGTTGGCCGCGTTGTCGGTGGTGGCAGCGATGTACTTGCCGCCCTTCTTGGACAGAGGCACAGCTTTCACACCGGCGGTCTTATAACCGATACCGGAGTAGCCGATGGCGTTCAGGCTGGTAGACACAGACTGTACTACGGAAGCGGAACCAGGCTGCTCGTTGACGCTGGCCTTGAAGTCGCCCTTACACAGAGCTTTCTTCTTGAAGTAACCGTAGGTGCCGGACACAGAGTTACGGCCATACAGCTGCACATCTTTGCCCGCAAAGTTGCCGGTCAGGCCCAGGTCACCCCAGCGAGATACCTCACCACCACCACACTTGCGGGTGGAGGAGAAGATGCCGTCAACCTGCTTGATGGTCAGGCCTTCGATTGGGTTGTCCTTGTGGACGAATACCGCCAGGGCGTCGATGGCAACGCGGATGGCGGTAGGCTTGTAGCCGTAGTGCTTAACGAAGGCTTCCTCTTCGTTAGGCTTCATCTTGCGGCTCATGGGGCCGAACTGAGAAGTCCCTTCGGTCAGAGCCGGTGGCGCAGTAGAGGAACCGGCGGCCTGGATCTGAGGGTTCACGTTGGGGTACAGGCGCTTAAACTCTTCAGCCCACAGGGTCATCATGTTGGCCAGGGTGTCGGAACCCACAGAGGAGAAGTTGCCAGACACGCCGCTGGTCTTCTGGTAATCAGGCAGAGCAGGGTCGATGGCAGCAGAGGTAGCAGAAGCGAACAGGGTAGCTGCGGCAAAGCCCAGTGCACTGGCAAGATGTTTGATTTTCATTTGGATTACTCCGGTATCTTCCGTAATCAGGTTTCGTGACGGCACTCAGTATCGACTCTGAAGATGACACTTATGTGACTATGGAGTGACTGGTCGATGACATTACGCCCGCTCATGGGCCTGAACTGCGATCAGGTTTGACGGGATGGAGAAGCCGAAGGTACTGCCCTCTCCCGGGGTACTCTGAATCTCCAGATGACTGTTGTGGTGATTCAGGGAGTGTTTCACTATGGCCAGGCCCAGGCCGCTGCCACCGGTCTGGCGGGAGCGGGCCCTATCCACCCGGTAGAAGCGTTCGGTCAGCCTGGGCAGGTGCTCAGGAGCGATACCCTCACCGGTGTCCTGAACCTCGAAGCGGGCCACATCCTCCTGACGGCACCAGCGAACCCGGATCTCGCCACCTTCCGGCGTATAGTTCACCGCGTTCTGCACCAGGTTGGCGCAGGCACTGCGGATCTGCAGCTCATCGCCGTACATATCCAGGGAGTCGTCGATGTCGAATCGGATCTGATGACGGCCACTGGAGATCGCTTCCGCCTCCTCGACGACCTGGCGCAACACCTGGCCCATGCTGATGCGACGGGCAGGATCCACTTCGGTGGAGACCTCGATCTTGGACAGGGTCAACAGCTGATCCACCAGGCTCTTCATCCGCAAGGTCTGGTCAGACATCGCCTTGACCTGTTTCTCGTCCTGGGCCGGCATCATGCTCATGATCTCCAGGTAACCCTGGAGCACGGTCAATGGGGTCTTGAGTTCGTGGGATACGTTAGCCACAAAATCGCGGCGCATCTGCTCGAGCTGACGCAGGCGGGTTACATCCCGGGCCAGCAGCAGCTTCTGGTTGTCTCCGTAAGCCATGATCCGAATCTCCAGCAATCTGGAGTCCGACGCCGCCGACACCATCTCGATGGGATCATCATAGCGGTTGCTGTGCAGATACTTGGAAAACTTGGGGTGACGAATCAGGTTGTCGATGCGCTGCCCCGAATCCTGGGGCCAGTGAATGCCCAGATGCAGCTCAGCCAGCTTGTTGCACCAGGCAATGTCGCCCTCATGGCCCATGACCACAGCCGCATCGGGCAGTGCCTCGGCTCCTTCCCGGAAGCGGGAGAGCAGCCTGGCCAACTGGGAGCGGCGACGGCGGTTCTTGCCCTGGAGGCGATAGATGCCATTAAAGATCGGTTCCCAGCTGCCGCTGCCATGGGGCGGCGTCAGACGGCGATCTTTCCACAGCCAGTGAGCCAGACGGGAGAGGTGGCGATAGTGATACCCCAGCAGAACCAGGGCCCCCACCAGGAGAAGCAGCAAAAACTGATCCAGCAACAGACCGAGCACGGCCCACAGGGAGAACCACAGCGCCAGGCGTCCTGCCAGGCGGTAGCCGGAATACTCTTCAAACATTCAATCTGCCTTACACAGAGGGTACGAAAACGAAAAAACCCATTGCCGCAACACTGGGTGCGCAGGGCAATGGGTCATGGGTACGGCCTCTGCCCTACACCTTGGTGGAGAAGCGGTATCCGGCACCCCGAACCGTCTGGATCAGGGCGTCATGTCCCTTGGCCTGGATCGCCTTCCTCAACCGACGGATATGCACATCCACGGTGCGATCCTCAACATATACATTGGTTCCCCAAACGTTGTCCAGCAGTTGTTCGCGGCTGTAGACCCGCTCAGGGTGGGTCATAAAGAAGTGCAGCAGACGAAACTCCGTCGGCCCCATATCCAGCTGTTCATCTTCGACGCTGACCCTGTGGCTGACCGGGTCCAGCTTGAGGCCGCGAACCTCGATGGCCTCCTCCAGGCGGGTGGGCGCACTGCGGCGAAGCACCGCCTTGATACGCGCCACCAGCTCCTTGGGGGAAAAGGGCTTGGTAATGTAGTCGTCGGCCCCCACCTCCAGACCCCGCACCCTGTCCTCCTCCTCACCACGAGCGGTGAGCATGATAATGGGGATCTGGCGGGTGTGCTCCTGGCTGCGCATCTGCTTGGCCAACTGAATACCGCTGCCACCGGGCAGCATCCAGTCCAACAGGACCAGATCGGGGAAGGGCTCGACCAGCTTTTGAACTCCCTGTTCAAAATCTTCCGCGCTGACGGTCTGGAAGCCATGCTGGTCCAGAACAAAAGTCAGCATCTCGCGAATGGCTGATTCATCTTCAACGATTAAGATGCGGGCAGTCATTACCTTGCTATGCTCCATCATGAATGAACTGAGGAGAGTATGGGTCAGTGTTATTACAGAAATATGACGTAGCTGAACGAAGAGTCAATAAAAAAGGGGCCTTACGGCCCCTTTTCAGCAGATAACTCTGTAAGCGTTTTTTGCCTTAGAATTTGTGCTCAAGACCCACGCCGATGTAGTCGTCGGTGCTGGATGCAGATTCCAGGTCACGCTGGGTGTAGTAGGCAAACAGCTTGGTGGGCTTGCCCAGCTTGTAGTCAGCGCCGATGGAGATGGAATCACCCTTGGTGTCCATGTCCTGGAACTGGGCCTTGAGGGTCACGGCATTCAGCTTGTAGGCGCCGCTCACCATGAAACCGTCGATGCTGTCCTTACCGGCTTCTTCCTGGTCCTGGTACATGGCACCCAGTTTGAAGTCACCGATCTTGCCCTGAACAGTGGCACGCAGGATGTTGTCGAAGCCTTTCACGTCGGTGTCGTACGCCACAGAGGCGTAGAAGGGGGACTTCTTCAGCTTGGCGTCGCCGTACATGGCCGCCAGGGAGAAGCCGTCGTCGTCGTTCTTCTGGCTGGCAGACTCTTCAGCAACATAGGTGGCACCGAACTTGAAACCGCCCAGGGAGGGGGTCATGTAGGTCACGGTCTGCTCCATGCGGTTTTCACCTTTGAACAGGTTCTTGATATCGCCAGCCAGGTCGCCGAACAGGTCAACCTTACCCTGGGATTTCTTCAGCATGGTGTCGTTACGACCCACGGAGATGGCACCGAAGCCGCCACGCAGGCCAACGAACTGGTTACGAGCTTTGAAGTTCTCTTTCACGTCATCACCGGTATCGACTTCGTACTCGATGGTGTAGAAAGCTTCCAGAGAGGGGCTCAGCTCAAAAGCACCCTTAACACCCAGACGAGAAGCGTTGGAGTGAACACCAGTGGTGCTCTCGCCATCTACATCGAAGCTGTCAACGGTAACGTTCATCTTACCGTAAACAGTCACGGCGTCAGCGGCAGCAGCAGTCATAGGCAGAGCAGCGGCAACCAGGGCGGCAATCAGGGTGGGTTTGATCAGGTTCATCTCAGGTTTCCTTGTCAACAAATTGGGCTGTCTTGTTTTTTGATGGACGCAGTGTACGAGTCGCGTGTGACAGTTTTATTGCGTATTTACAGTGCTATATGACAGTTTTGTTGCACCAAAGTATCTACTCCGCACCTGCAGGGAACCCTGTTCACCCCCATTACTGCAGAACTCTTCTCTTTTCGCCTCTTGCCATCCCTTGCCCGAGAGGAGCGATGCCAATACACTGGCGGGCCATTCCCATCCCATAGTCAGGACAACGCCATGTGGTTTAAGAATTTGCTGCTCTACCGTCTCACCAAACCCACCCAGTGGGATGCCGATGAGCTGGAACAGCAGCTGGAACCTTTCGTGTTCAAACCCGCCGGCAGCCAGGACATCAGCAAGCTGGGGTTTGTGAAGCCTCTGGGCAAAGTAGGTGACAGCCTGGTGCACAGTGCCCAGGGCAACCTGCTGCTGGCCATAGAGAAGGAAGAGAAGATGCTCCCGGCGGCGGTTATCCGCGAAGAGCTGGAGCAGAAAGTCAGCCTGATCGAGGATGAGCAGGGCCGCAAGGTCACCAAGAAGGAGAAGGACAGCATCAAGGATGAGATCATCCATACCCTGCTGCCCCGCGCCTTCAGCCGTAAGAGCCGCACCCGGGCACTGATTCTGGCCCCGCTGCAGCTGGTGCTGGTGGAGGCCACCAGCCACACCAAGGCCGAAGAGCTGCTGAGCCTGGTGCGCAAGGCGATCGGCTCTCTGCCCATCGCTCCGGTGAGCATGACCCGCCTGCCCGAGGAATCCATGACCGAGTGGGTGACTCGAGGCCACGTCGGCGACGGATTCACCATGCTGGATGAAGCCACCCTCAAGAGCCCCCTGGAAGATGGCGGCAGCGTAGCCGTTAAGCAGATGGCATTGAACAGTGATGAGGTCACCGCCCACATCGAGCAGGGGCTGGAAGTCACCAAGATCGCCCTGGAGTACCGGGATATCCTCTCCCTGGTGCTGGGTGCGGACCTATCGGTGAAGCGCTTGAAGTTCAGCGAGGAGATCCGCGATCAGAACAGCGAATTCGACAAGGAGGAGCTGGCCGCTCGTCTGGACGCCGACTTCGCCCTGATGTGCGGTGAGCTTACCGGCTTCCTGCCCGACCTGTTTGCTGCCCTGGGAGGGGTGGAGCAGGAGAAGGTTTAAGACCCGCTCCGACTCACTGATCATTCAGATGATGAGATTGAGTTAAGCGAATACAGAAAGGGCGGGGATATCCCCGCCCTTTTCTTTTGTTACTCGCCTGTCGAGTCGAAAGGCCAATCCACTCCGGCCCAGGCTTCAAAGGCCCGCTTCTGGGCGTCGCTGGCGTCGGCCACAGGTTGCAGCTTGAGCTTATCCGCCTGCTGGGCAGCGGGTTTAACCTCCAGCTCCATCAGCCTGTCCCGGCGGAACAGGGTCAGGGTGACCTTGTTGTCCAGCGGCAGCTCCGCCAGGCGATCCTGCCACTGGCTGGGCAGCAGGCGCATGCCGTTGATGGCCACCAGTTGATCCCCTGTGGTGAGTCCCCCCTGCCAGGCCGCGCCCTCGCGTCTCACATGGGTGACTTTGGCCAGTCCCTTCTCCTCTTTGATCTCCAGCCCAAGGTCGACCCGCTTGGGCTTCTCCTGTGGGGCGCGCTCCAGCCCCAGCTGAGTCAGCATGGCATCAAAATCAGGCTGAAACGGAGAGTCGATGGTCTGCTGCCACCAGTCGCTGAAATCACTGCCGGTCACCGATTTCAGCCCGGCCAACACATCCTGCTCGGTAAAAGACTGAGGCAGACGATGGTGCTCATACAGGTAACGGTGCAACTCACGGTAGTTGTGGCTGGCATCGCTGCGGCGAATCATCTCCAGGTCCAGGGAGAGAGAGGCCAGGTAGCCCTCGGCATAGATGTTGACGCTGTGGTTGCGGGCGTAGTCACCGCCGGTGGCGATCCAGTTGTCGAAGCTGGCGTCGGCCACGCTCTGTACCTGATTCCCCGGTTTGGCCTCACTGCGTTCGATGCGTTTCGCCAGATCTTCGAGAAACTCCTGCGGACTGATTAGGCCTGCACTGAGCAGCAACTGTTTCTGGAAGTAGCTGGTGGAGCCCTCCGCCAGCCACAGCAGCCGGGTGTAGTTTTCCCCCTGGTAGTCATAGGGCACCAACCCCTTAGGCCGGTAGGCCTTCACATTCCAGGTATGGATAAACTCGTGGGAGGCCAGACTGAGGAAGCCCACGTAGTCTTTGCGCTTATGAAAACGGTACCTGGGGCGCTGGATCACCGTGGAGTTCAGGTGTTCGGTGGCGCCGCTGGCGCCACTGGTGGCGTGCACCATGAACACGTAGCGCTCGAAGGGGTAGCCTCCCCACAGCTTGCCCCCTTCGGCCACCAGCTTCTGCAGATCCTCAATGATCTGCTGCTGGTTGTAGTTGCCTTCGCCCCAGAATACCACCTCATAGTCGCGGCCATCCTGGCTAAAACTCTGGCTGCTGTGCTCGCCGGTCTCGATGGGGCTGTCCACCAGCACATCGTAGTTGGCGGCGGTGAAACTATGGGGTTGCGGCGATTCCATGCCCGACACACTGCGCCAGCTGCCGGGAACGGACAGGGACACGGACACAGGTTCGTTGCGCAGCGCCGGGTTGTAGACGAAGGCCGCCGAAGCGTCCAGATAGGCGTGGCTGTCATCGATGTGCCGGGTACGATCGCCCAGCTCATTGGCGTAGATCTGATAGCGAACGCTCACTTTGGTTGGATCATTCAGGGTGACGGTCCAGCGGCTGCGGTTCACCTTGGTCACCGGCAGAGGGTGGCCATCGGCGTCGGTGACCTCGAGGCGACGTATGCCGTCAGCCAGGGGCAGCAACTGGTAGCGGCCGGTGCGCCAGTCCGGCAACTGAAACTCGAAGTTACCCGCCTGCTGCCGGGGAAATTCGGCAGTGATGGTGGCAAGATGGTGCTGAGGCTGGGTCAGTTCGACCCTGTACTGGACCTGCGCCTGGGCCGAGAGGGCAACCAGTGCCAGGGTGCCAAGAACAAAACGCATTGATAATCCTTTTTTTAACCGATTCTCTTCCTGGTGGGGGCCGGAGTATATCAGCGGCCCGGCACCGAGGTGGAGCGCTCAACTGTCACTCTTTATGTCAGACTCGGTAATAAGCTGCATATTTATGCAGCAATGGACCCGGCCCCGAAACGCTCTGTCCTAAGGATAGAAGCTCATTTTTGCAGTTAGCGTCCCTTCGCTAAAACTGAGTTGTCATCTTTCCTTAACATTGGAATCGCCTGTAAATCACAGTCACTGCCGGCAAATTGTAACGAGAATGTTGTTCATTGAGCAATTTTTCCTGACTTTGGCACAACAACAACGACACCGAATTCGCAATAACCAAATTTTAAAAAGGCTTTAGCAAAAGGCCTCTTGCACTTAAAAACAAAGCCGCTACGATACACACTGAGCCCCTCCAAAAACGAAACCACTTTTAAAACAATCATAGGGCTTAGCGGATTGAAGGTAGCAAACGCGAATGAATATGGTCACTGACGCCAAATCTCAGCTGGAGCATATGCAGAAAAAGCTAGATAAAGTACGTAAAGAGCATCAGGAGCTCGAAGACGTACGCGCCAAACAGCTTCAGGGACTGATTCAATTCTCCATGCGCCTGGGCCTGTGTTGCAAAGGGCAGAACCTGGAGCTGGACAACCGCCTGGCCAAAATCCGTCAGCAACTTTCCGATCCCAACAATCTCGACAACGCCCTCCCTGAGATGGGTGAGCTGAGCCGGGCTCTTCAGACCCAATACCAGAACACCCAGCGCGAGATTGAGCATAACCAACAGTCGATTCAACAGCTGGCCCGACAGCTCTCCAGCCTGAGTGGCATTCCGGAAAAGCTCAAACGAGAGATCAAGTACTACCAGCAGGACATCCAGAAGCCGATCCACACGGTGTGGGAGATCATTCCCCGAGTGGAACAGCTGGTTAAGTACTACGAGCAACTGCTGCAGGAGCGCCTCGCCAAAGAGGACCGCATCCCCACCACCCCGAAACACCGCCAGCTGGCCCATGAACTGGCCCAGTTGCTGTCTGAGATTGAGTTCCCCAGCCAGTATGGCGAGGAGATCAACGCCATCAAGGCGATGCTCAGTGGGGATGTCCAGGTGGACCAGCTGCTCGAGGCCTACAGCCAGGTCCTGAATATCCTGGTGGCCGAGATGGCCAAGGAGAAGAGTGCCTCCCAGCAGTTCCTCGCCGCCATCACCGACTCTCTCTCCGTGGTCCGCCAGGCCATGGGAGAGAACTGGCAGGCCACCAGCAATAGCTATAAATCCAGTAAGGCGTTCAACCAGAAGCTGAACAGCCACATGGGCCAGTTCAGCGATCAGGTGTCCGACGCCGGCGATCTGCAAACCCTGAAAGCCCAGGTGGTCAATGAACTGACCTTCATCCGTCAACAGCTGGCCAAGCGCGATGCCCAGGAGCAGAACGAGTTCCTGGCGATGAAACAGAGCATGCAGAAGATGCAGGCGGAGATAAACAGCCTCACCGCCGAAGCCGCCAGTTATAAGGACAAACTGATTGAGCAGCAGCGCCTGAACCAGGTGGATGCCCTCACCCAGTTGCCCAACCGCGCCGCCCTGGATGAGCAACTCAAGCGCGCCTACCGCCAGTTTAAGCGCTATGGTCACGAACTCTGGGTGACCGTGGCGGATATCGACCGCTTCAAGAGCATCAACGACAACTTTGGCCACACCACAGGGGACAAGACCCTGCAAGTGGTCTCCATGGCGCTGAAGAACTCCCTGCGCAAGGAGGAGTTTGTCGCCCGCTATGGAGGTGAGGAGTTTGTGGTTCTGCTGCCCGGTATGGACAGGGAACAGGTCCAGCAGGTGCTCAACCGGATCCGTGAACGCATCAAGGCGATCCCCTTCAAATTCCGCGATGAGCGGCTCTCCATCACCGTCTCCATCGGCGCCGCCAAAGTGGGGGCCAATGAGACCATTCAGGAGACCTTCGAGCGTGCCGATGCCGCCCTCTACCGGGCAAAGCGTCAGGGCCGTGACAAGGTGGAGATGGACGACTAAGGGATAATAAATCCATAGCGTATTGAAAATTAAAGGCTATCCTAGTTAGACGGGTGGCCTTTTTTTATGGCCCCCTCCAGGACTTGGTGACCTTGGGTGGCAAGAGTTTGGCCAACCCCAAACTGCCCGCAGACACCGCCACCTTGAACACCCTCCAAGCACCTTGGTACCGCAGACGATATGCGTTGATGCCAAGCAGACTGCGAAGCTCAACGCACCCTAATAACAATAGGAGGTGCCTATGCAGGTACAGATCAGGCCCAGGGGAAGTCTGGTACAGCTTTCACAGCTGGAAGTGGAGCGGTTGCAGGAGAGCGCCGCCTCGGATCTCTATCAGCTCTATCGCAACTGCTCCCTCGCCGTCCTGGCCTCCGGAGCCCAGACCGACGACACCACCCAGCTGTTCGCCATGTTCAGCGATTTCAAAATTCGTATCCTGCGGCGGGAGCGCGGCATCAAGCTGGAGCTGACCAACCCGCCTTCCCAGGCCTTCGTGGACGGCCAGATCATTCGGGGGATCCAGGAGCACCTGTTTGCCGTGTTGCGGGACATCCTCTACATCGGCGACCGCCTGGACAGCATCCGCCACATCAACCTGACCAACTCCTACCACATCACCAATGTGGTGTTTGAGACCCTGCGCAACGCCAAAGCCCTGCCCGCCGATGCGGCCCCGGACATGGTGGTGTGCTGGGGCGGCCACAGCATCAGCCGCAGTGAGTTCCAATACACCCGGGAGGTGGGCTACGAGCTGGGGCTCCGAGAACTGAATATCTGCACCGGCTGCGGCCCCGGTGCCATGGAGGGTCCCATGAAGGGGGCCGCCATCGCCCACGCCAAGCAAAGGGTCAAAGATGGCCGCTTCGTGGGTTTGACCGAACCCTCCATCATCGCCGCCGAGCCGCCCAACCAGATCGTCAATGAGCTGGTGATCCTGCCGGACATCGAGAAGCGTCTGGAGGCCTTTGTCCGCCTCGGCCACGCCATCGTCATCTTCCCCGGCGGCGCCGGCACCATGGAGGAGCTGCTCTACCTCATCGGTATCCTGCTGCACCGGGACAACAACGATCAGCCCATGCCGCTGATCCTCACAGGTCCAGCGGAGAGTGCCGCCTACTTCGAGGAGATCGACCGCTTCATCGCCACCACCTTAGGGGAGGAGGCGCAGAAGCTCTACCAGATCATCATCGACGACCCGGAGGAGGTGGCCAAACACCTCAAGCAGCAGATGCCCGTGGTCAAACAGCACAGGCGCCATATGGGCGACGCCTACACCTACAACTGGTCTCTGAAGATCGAACCGGAGTTTCAGCTGCCCTTCGACCCGGACCATGAAAACATGGCCAACCTCAACCTGGTTCCCCAGAAAAACCCGGCCCTGCTGGCCGCGGATCTGCGCCGGGCCTTCTCCGGCATCGTCGCCGGCAACGTGAAGCCGGAGGGGATGGCCCAGATTCGCTCCAAGGGGCCGTTCCAGCTCTATGGCGATCCCAACATCATGAAAAAGATGGATAAACTGCTCGCAGCCTTTGTGAGCCAAGGTAGAATGAAACTCGAAGGGGAGTACACCCCATGCTACGAGATTCATAATGTCCGCCAAAGTCCTGCTCATTGATGCCCTCAACCTGGTCCGCCGCATCCACGCGGCGGTGCCCCAGGGAGACAGGGATGCCCTCTACGAGCGCACCCAGGCCGCCTGCCACAAGATGATCCGCTTCCATCAGGCCAGCCATGTGGTGATGGTGTGGGATGGGGAGAACAGCCACGCCTGGCGCCAGGGGATCCATCCTGAATACAAGGCCCACCGACCGGCCATGCCCGAAGAGCTGGCCCAGACCCTGGCCAACCTCAGGCAGGCACTGGATAAGATCGACATTCACTCCATCAGCGTCGAAGGCACCGAGGCAGACGACATCCTCGGCACCCTGGCCAGCAAGATCTTAAGCGCCGGTGGCCAGGTGGTGCTGGCCTCCACCGATAAAGGCTTTTTCCAGCTGCACCCCATGGGCGTCACCCAGTGGAACCACTTCGATCAATGCTGGCTCGATGCAGACTACTGCATGGAGAGATTCAGCCTGCCGCCCCAGCGGATGCTGGAGTACTGGTCCCTGGCCGGTGACAGCGGCAACGGCATCCCAGGGATCCCCGGCATCGGTGCCAAAACCGCCAGCCGGCTTCTCAACGAGCACCCCATCACAGAGCTGTTCAAAGAGGGCACCGTCTCCGGCAAGACCGGCGAGAAGCTGCGCGCCGGCTACCCCATGGCCCAGTTAAGCTACAAGTTGGCAAAGCTCAGATGTGGGCTTAAGCTGGATACCAGCCTCAACCAGTTCAGAATACCCAGAACGTTATCCGGATAAGGACTTTCACATGGCCAACCTAACCCTGATCACCGGTGCCAACCGGGGCATCGGACTCGAATTTTGCCGCCAGTACCTGAGCCACGGCGATGCTGTCATCGCCTGTTGCCGCAACCCCGAGCACGCAGAGGATCTTCAGCTGCTGTCTGAGCAATACCCCAACCAGCTGGAGCTGGTGGCCCTGGAGCTGGCAGAGCCGGAGCAGTTCGACTCTCTGGCGGACTACCTTAAGGGACGCACCCTCGACAGGCTGATTCTCAACGCCGGCGTCTACGGCCCCAAGGGATTGCCCTTCGGCGACTACCAGCAGGCGCACTTCGAGCAGGTGATGCGCATCAACGTGGCGGCCCCCATGCTGCTGACCCAGGCCCTGGTGGACAATCTGGGTCAGGGCAGCAAGCTGGCCCTGCTCTCCTCCAAGATGGGTTCCATCACCGACAACGGCAGCGGCGGCAGCTACGTCTATCGCGCCTCCAAGTCTGCGGTCAATGCCATCGGCAAGAGTCTGGCCATCGACCTGCAGGACCGGGGCGTGGCCGTGGCCATCCTCCACCCCGGCTGGGTTCAGACCGACATGGGCGGACCCAATGCCCTGATCACCACCGAGGTGTCGGTACGCGGCATGCGTCATGTGGTGGAGCAGCTGAACCTGGTGGACAGCGGCACCTTCTACAACTACGACGGCACCGAACTGCCCTGGTAAGACTCATTGTTAACAGAGTGTGTCCAAAGCTGGAAATCCTCCGGTCCCGGCATTAGAGTAATTGAGTCACGTCAGTTAGGAAGAGAGAATGGAACCCCGTCGTCCCACATCCAGCAACATCCCCAAGATTATCGGGCTGATCCTCGGTGGCTATGCCCTGTTTGCCGCCCTGGTGATCACCTTCTATGACCCTGCCCCCGCGACCATCGCGGATATGGACTGGGATGATCGTCAGGTGTTTAACCAGAACACCATTGCCACCCTCTCTCTCGGGGATGGCAAGAAGCAGGTGATGGAGGCCCTGGGCGCCCCCAACTTCAATGACGCCCAGATCATCGACGGTGTGGAGATGCAACTGGTGCGCTATCGCACCCACCACGTGAAGAGCGACGGTGAAACCACCCCGGATGAGTGCACGCCGCTGCTGTTTGTCTCCGGCAAGCTGGTGGGCATAGGGGACCACGCCGTGGATACCTACATGACCAACGGCCTGCCCAAGCTGCAGCAGGTCAGCGCCTCCAACTGACCGATTAATAGAAAGAAAAAGCGCACCCTGGGGTGCGCTTTTTTTGTGGTGGTTCACTCCAACCGGTTACTCTTCGGCCTTGCTCTTGAGGTAGGGCACGCCCTCACTCCACCACTTGGGTGCCTCGGCCCCCTTGAGGTAGTGGTCGAAGAACTGCTTCATCTTGACGCTGTAATCGAGCTTGTTGGGGTACTTCTTCAGATGATGAGGCTCCCCTTCATACTGCAGCATCACCACCGGCTTGGCAGCCCGGCGCATCGCCATGTACAGCTCGATCCCCTGGGGGTAAGGCACGGCGTCATCCTCGTCGCCGAACATGATCACCAGCGGGGTATCGATGCGATCCACGTGGAAGATTGGGCTGTTTTCGATATAGAGGTGGGGCGCCTCCATCAGAGTCTTGCCGATACGGGACTGGCCGGACTCATACTGGAACTGACGGGTCAGGCCGCTGCCCAGTCGGATGCCGCCATAGGCACTGGTCATGTTGCTCACCGGTGCTCCGGACACCGCCGCCGCAAAGATGTCGGTCTGGGTGATCAGGTAGGCGTCCTGATAACCGGCCCAGGAGTGCCCCTGAATACCGATGGCGTCCTCCTTGGCGATGCCCAGGTCGATCACCTTCTGCACTCCCGGCAGCATGGAGGCCAGCGAAGACTGGCCTGGATGGCCCACTTCGAAGCGGATGTCCGGCAGGAACACCGCATAACCATCATTCACATACTGGGCGAAGTTGGGTCTATGGTTCAGGGCCATCTGCGGGAAGTTGTGCAGACGCTGACTCATGAAGCGGTAGAAGTAAACCAGAGTCGGCAGAGGTTTCTCCCCCTTATAGCCTGGAGGCGTGATCACCACCCCGGAGAGAGGCTTGCCGTCGTTGGAGCGCCAGTGCACCAGCTGCGCCTGTCCCCACGCCAACTCCTTGAGCTGGTCGCCGAGACGACTGACCGGCTTGAGGCTGTTCACCTGGCTGTCGGTGGCCAGCAGATCCGGATAGAGGTCATAGCGCTGCTTCTTGAACAGCAGGGTATCGGCGTCCTCAGCCTTGGCCACAAAGCTCAGCTTGTACTCCCCCTGTTGCGCCGGCTTGAGGCTGGCCGCACTCAGGTTGAGGTGGTACACGCCCTCGCGCTTGTCAAAATCATTGTAACCGTGCACCAGCACAGACTTGGCAGCGTCCACCAGATCACTGCGCTCATCGGTGTCGATCACCCGGTACTGCCACTTGTCTGCCCGTCCCTGGGTCAGGGCCGCCAGCTTGCCGCTGCCGTCCAGGCGCCAGATATCGAACTTGTCGTACACCAGCACACCTGAGCCGTCGCTCAGCCAGGGACCAAAGCCGTAGCCCGGCGCCGGTGAGGGGTAATCATGGTCCTCGTTGGCAAAGCCTGCCTTGGGGCCACCGGCCACCTCGGTGGTGTTGCTCGTGGCAATGTTGTGATGAAAGAGCTGACCCCGCACATACCAAGCCACCGCATCGTCCAGGGGCGACAGGCTGGGCTGGTCATTGCTGCCGGACTGGGTCACCAGCAGACGACGCTGACCGCTGTCCATATCCACCAGGTACCAGTCCTTATAGAAACCGGCCCAGGAGATCATCTTCAGGTAGGGCTTGTCACTGCTGGCCAGCAGGTAGCGGGCGTTATCTCCCACCTCCACATCCGGCACCCCGGCATCCGCCAGCTGCACGAAACGCTTGTCCTCCAGGTGCCACACCCCGACGTAGTTGTGCTTACGGGCCTTGGAATACTGCTTGATCTCATTGGTCTTGATCCGCGGGTCATCTCCATGCCAGACGTTGAGCTCCACCCGGGAGAGCAACACCTCCATATCCTGAAGGTCGCCGTCCGCCTTGAGATCACGGATCACCCCCTCCTTGGGCAGAGGCAGCTGCCGACCGACAAACAGACGCAGACCGTCGCGGCTGAAGTGCAGGTTGCTGTGTTCGGTCACCAGCATGCCATCCTGCGGCAAAGGCAGGGCATCGGCGGGCCTGGGTCCCTGGCTCAGCCACAGCTCATGGACCAGCTGGTGCTCCTGTTCGGACTTGAGGTAGGCGCTGGTGAAGGCCACCGCACCGCCGGACTCACTGATGGCCAACTCAGCGGCGCCCCAATCCTGGCGCTGCCACAATACGGTATCCTGGCCGGTCTCCAGGTACCTCAGAGTCACGCCATTGGCCACCCCATCTTGATGACTGGTGGCATAGACCAACACATTGGCTTCCCGGGCCAGGGCAAACATGGACACCGAATCCAGGGCCAGCTCGGTGCCACTCTTCAGATCCAGCAGCAGAGCCTTGGTGCCCAGCTTGTCGGCGTCGATGGCCTCCTTATCGGACGCCTCTTCCTTCTCCTCTGTCTCCTCAGCTTCCTCAGCCTTGAAGCTCAGCATCAGGAAACGGCCGTCGGCGGAGAAATCCGCCTTGGTCACCGCCTCAAACACCCGCTGTTCGCCGGTAGCGGTGTTGATCAGGATGCGATCCACCGCCATCTTGGCGGCTTTCTTCTTGCCCGCGTTCTCCCGTTTCCACAGGGGGGCCTTGCGCTCGAACAGGGCAAAGGCGCCATCGGCACTGAGCAACGGCTCGACGCCACGCTCCACCTGCCACAGGCCGCCGTCCAGGCCCCGGACCAGCCCTCGGGGTTCGCCCCGATCCGGCTGAGCCACATAGGCCACCCATTGGCCATTGTCGGCAATCACCGGATCTTTAAGGGTTTCAAAGTTCATGATCTGCTGCAGAGATAGGGGCGCCGCCGTGGCGGAGGCGCAGGCCAGCCCGACCAGGGCGGCAAGGGGATGCCAAATCCTCAAGAGTGACTCCTTAATAGTAATTATTCGCGCTTTCGACCTTTCTCTAGCTGTAACGTCAGCGTTAAAAAAGGTAAGATGGCGCCCGACTATGCTAACAAAGCCCCCGATAAGAGTCACAAAATAGAGGGGCAGGATCATTAAGACCTATGGAAGGATGTATCCATGTCTAAACGTAATATCACGGTAATTCCCGGTGACGGGATCGGTCCAGATATCATCGAAGCCACCCTGAAGGTCCTGGACAAGGCCGGGTGTGATTTCAACTACGAATTCGCCGATGCGGGCCTGATGGCCCTGGAGAAACATGGCGAGCTGCTCCCCCAGAAAACCCTCAATCTGATTGAGAAAAACCGGGTCACCCTGAAAGGGCCTCTCACCACTCCCATCGGCGAAGGCTTCACCTCCATCAACGTTACCCTGCGTAAAAAGTTCAACCTTTACGCCAACGTACGTCCTGTGCTGTCCCTCAAGGGTACTCAGGCACGCTACGACAACGTCGATATCATCACCATCCGCGAGAACACCGAGGGGATGTACTCTGGTGCCGGTCAGCGGGTCAGCAACGACGGTGAAACCGCCGAAGCGATGAGCATCATCACCCGCGAAGGCGCCGAACGCATCTGCACCTTCGCCTACGAGCTCGCTCGTAAAGAGGGTCGCAAGAAGGTGACCGCGGTGCACAAGGCCAACATCATGAAGTCCACCTCAGGCCTGTTCCTGAAAGTGGCCCGTGAAGTGGGCGAACGCTACCCGGACATCCAGTCTGACGAGATGATCGTTGACGCCACCTGCATGAAGTTGGTGATGGATCCCAGCCAGTTCGACGTCATTGTCACCACTAACCTCTTCGGTGACATCCTGTCTGATCTGTGCGCCGGTCTGGTGGGGGGACTGGGCATGGCTCCAGGTGCCAACATCGGTAAAGATGCCGCCATTTTCGAAGCGGTTCACGGCAGTGCTCCCGACATCGCCGGCCAGAACCTGGCCAACCCCACCGCTCTGCTGCTGGGTGCGGTACAGATGCTGGAGTACCTGGGCATGGCCGACAAGGCAGCCCGCATCCGCGACGCGGTTCGTGACACCATCGCCGCCGGCGAACACGTCACCCGCGACCTGGGCGGCGAAGCCGGCACCACTGAGTTTACCGACGCCATCCTGGCTCGTCTGTAATTCAGCGCAGCTTCTGGCGCACGCCATAAAAAAGGGGCCAGCTGGCCCCTTTTTCATTGTCTGACTCTCACCCTCAGATGCGGTACAGGTGAACGGTGATCTCTTCCCTGTCGTGGTAGAGGTGCTTGGCCTGCAGACCATACCGGACACCGGCCTTGCGCAGCATGGCAGTCATCTCGGCGAAACACTCCGCCACCGCCTGGTAACGCTGCTTCATCGGCAGCTTCAGGTTGAAGATGGTCTCCTTACACCAGCCCTCGATGACCCAGGTGGCCATCCGCGCCGCCACCTTATGGGGCTGATCCGCCATATCACACACCATCCAGTGAATTCTGGGGTCTTCCGGGACGAACTTGAAGCCATCTTCGGGGAAGTGGGTCACCTGGCCGGTCTCCATCAGGCTCTCAGCCATGGCACCGTTATCCACCGAGGAGACAAACATGCCGCGACGCACCAGCTGATAGGTCCAGCCACCCGGGCAGGCGCCCAGATCCACCGCATACAGGCCGCCGTGCAGACGCTCCTCGGTCTCCTCTTCGTTGAGGAACACCAGGAAAGCCTCGTCCAGCTTCAGGGTGGAGCGGCTCGGGGCATCGCTGGGGAACTTGAGTCTGGGGATCCCCATAAAGAAGGGGGAACCGTTGTCCGAACGGCTGTAACCCACGTAACCGTTCTGGTTGTCAGTGAGGAACAGGTGGATGCGGGGCATCTTCTCACGCTCCTGGGCGGTCAGGATCCCCTGCTTGCGCAGCCCCTGACGCAGAGGCACGCTCAGCTTCTTACAAAACGGCAGCACCTGACGGTAGGCATCGCCATCGGCAGACTCCACCCACAGCTTACCCGCCTTGGGCAGGGCCTTGGCATGGGCCAGCACCGCCCCGACGCGGTCACCCAGGGGCATGTCGGTGAGCTGTCCCACCACACAGAACCAGCTGCGGGCGAAAATGAGCCGATGGAAGTCCAGCTCATGCATCAGCTTGTCGGCGTCACCATTTTGGTAGCACTCGAACAGCACAAAGCCTGAGTCCTTCTCAAGGCGGGGAAAACCGTACACCTCCAGGGTAGCAGCGCTGTCCTGGATCTCTGCGGCACACTCCTTCTCGAAACCGGGACGGCAATGCAACAACAGGGTATTCATGACACTCTCTCCCAACGCCATACGGCAGCAAACAGCAGCAACCAACCAATGATCAACAGGACACCACCCATGGGGGTGATCATCCCAATCCCCTTGGTGCCGACCAGCACCATGGAGTAGATGCTTCCAGAGAAGCCCAGCATCCCCAGCACCACCAGGGTGCCGGCCCAGATCAGCAGCCTGGAGCTGTTGCTGCGCATCCACAGGGCCACCGCCATCAGCAGCAGGCAGTGGAAGAACTGGTACATCACCGCGGTATTGAAGCTCTCCACCAGGTGAGGCGGTGCCACCTTGGTGAGGCCGTGGGCACCGTAGGCGCCCAGGGCGGTGGCCATGGCCCCGCCAAAGGTCGCCAGGGCCATAAAGGCACGTTTCATCATGGTTCTAATCCTAAAATAAAGGCCCGGCAGGCGGTGGCCGCAGCCTGGAGATTCTGCTCCTCGGTCACGCCACTGGCCTTCCTGGGTTTCAAACTGTGGTCACCATCGGTGACGTATTGCAGACGCACATGGTCCGGCAGGGCGACACCTTCAAGCTCACCCCGATTACCAAAACTGTCCCGTTCCCCCTGGAGCACCAGGGTCGGCACCCGGCCCTCGGTCAGGGGTTCCAGTCGCCACTTGTCCGGCTTGCCCACGGGGTGGAAGGGGTACCCCAGGGCGATGACACCGGCGACCGGATTGTCCAGCGCCCAGGTGGCACTGACCCGGCCTCCGAGAGACTTGCCCCCCAGCACCAGCACGCGATCATCACGGCGGTACTCCCCGATCAGATCACCCAGGGCGTCCAGCAGGCGCGGCATTCTATCAGGGGGGCGGCGCTTGTTGGTAGCCCGAATGGTCTGCATATAGGGAAATTCGTAGCGCACCACACAGAGATCCTCTCCGGCAATGGCTCTGGCCATGGTGTCCATAAAGGGGTGGTCCATACCGGCGCCGCTGCCATGAGCCAGCAACAGCCAGTGGCGAGCGTCCCGGTTGCCATCGATTCTGACCATCACTGCTCCTTAGATATCGTAAGCCGGTGCCGGAATCGGATCCGACTCGTTCTCCTGGCGGAAGGTATCCACCATCCACTCTCGGAAGGCTGAGATCTTACCGAGATCCGACTGGCTCTCCTGGCACACCAGGTAGTAGGCGTTCTTGCTGGGCAGCACCTTGTCGATGGGGCACACCAGACGGCCCGCTTCGATATCGGGCCGGGCCAGCACCGAGTACCCCAGGGCCACGCCATGGCCGTGGATCGCCGCCTGCAACACCAGGGAGGAGTGGCTGAAGATGGGGCCCTGACTGACGTTGGGCAGCTCCACTTCGGCCATCTTGGCCCAGGTTTTCCAGTCACGGCGGGACATATCGTGCAGCAGGGTGTGCTTTTGAAGATCCTCGGCGCTCTTCAGCGGCTTGGGGCCGGCAAGCAACTGGGGGGAGCACACAGGCACCAGGGATTCTGCCCTGAGCATGTCCGCCCGCAGCCCTGGCCACTTGCCACGGCCATAGTAGATGGCCACATCCACGTCGTCGGACAAGGATCCCTCATCCATATCCACCGCCTTAATCCGAACATCCACATCGGGATGAAGTTCGGAAAACTTGGCCAAACGGGGGACCAGCCACTGAATGGCGAAGCTGGGCGCCAGGCTGACGGTCAAAGAACCGCTTGCACTTCTGGCCAGCAGCCGTTCGGTGGCATCGCTGAGCTGAGTGAAGAGATCCTTGATGTCCAGGAAGTAGCTCTGGCCCTCTTCGGTGAGCAGTAAGGATCGGTTTCTGCGCCTGAAAAGTTTTAATCCCAAAAACTCTTCCAGCGCCTTTATCTGGTGACTGATTGCGGCCTGGGTCACAAATAACTCTTCTGCTGCCCGCGTGAAGCTGAGATTGCGGGCGGCCGCTTCAAAGGCCTTAACGGCGTTAAGCGGGGGCAGGCGGCGGGACATAGGGTTACCTCAAGGTTACCGGATAAGATTTTCTAATACCGAATATTATATTAAATCGTTTGTTATCACTATCCCGTCCGGCTATTTTTCACCCCGTAGACGCACTGAATTTAACCTTCTTCCTGAAATCGATGAGGCCCGACATGACCACTTTAAGCCTGCTTATCCCCACCGTAGTTGCCGTAGCCATGCACAACCCCCTGGCCCAGCCAGAAGCGGTGGAGTTTAACCTCAACGAGATTCATCAACAGATCGAACTACAGCTGGAGCAACAGGTTCAGCAGATGCAGGCCGAGCAGGCCACCATGGAAGTGAGCGAGCCTATGGATGTAGCGACTCAGCCCGCTCCCAAAGCCACCCTGGCTGACTAAATTTCGCAAGGAAGAAGCCCTGTCGCCAAGGTCGGGCGACAGGGGCGAAAGAGTTAGGAGATGGCCAGGTCAGGCTGAGACTTGATCAGGTCATCCAGGGCTTTCATCTGAGCCAGGAAGGGCTCCAGCACTGCCAGAGGCAGGGCGCTGGGACCATCGCAGCGGGCCTTGTCGGGATCCGGGTGCGCCTCCAGGAACAGACCAGCCAGTCCAGTCGCCATACCCGCCTTAGCCAACTCCACCGTCTGATGACGACGTCCCCCTGAAGCCGCCCCCAGAGGGTCACGGCACTGCAGGGCGTGAGTCACATCGAAGATCACCGGCAAACCACCGCTGCACTCCTTCATGGTGCGGAAACCCAGCATGTCCACCACCAGGTTGTCATAGCCAAAGTTGCTGCCGCGCTCGCACAGAATCACCTTGTCGTTGCCACACTCGTTGAACTTGTCGACGATGTTTTTCATCTGTCCCGGGCTGAGGAACTGAGGCTTCTTGACGTTGATCACCGCGCCGGTCTCAGCCATCGCCTGCACCAGGTCGGTCTGACGGGCCAGGAAGGCGGGCAGCTGGATCACGTCCGCCACTTCGGCCACGGGCGCACACTGATGGATCTCATGAACGTCGGTGATCACCGGCACCTGAAACTGCGCCTTGATCTCTTCGAAGATCTTCAGCCCCTCTTCCATGCCGGGTCCGCGGTAGGAGTGGATGGAGCTGCGATTGGCCTTATCGAAGGAGGCTTTGAATACGTAGGGAATGCCCAGCTTGCTGGTCACCTCGACGTAGTGTTCCGCCACCTGCATCGCCAGATCACGGGACTCCAGCACGTTCATGCCGCCAAACAGCACGAACGGCTTGTCGTTGGCAACCTCCAGGTTACTCACTTCAATAGTGCGATTTTGCATAACAATTCTCTTTATGAATGGGGTGGTTTAACCACCCGCCAATACTTGCAATATCTGTCCGCTGAACCAGGCCATGTAGGTTCCCACGGCATAGCCCAGCACCGCCAGCAGCACGCCCACAGGCGCCAGGCTGGGGTGGAAAGCGCTGGCCACCACAGGGGCACTGGCGGCGCCACCCACGTTGGCCTGACTGCCCACGGCCATGTAAAACAGCGGGGCTTTAATGATCTTGGCCATCGCCAGCATCAGGCTGGCGTGCACCAGCATCCAGATGCCACCCAGCAGGAAGTACACCGGCGAATCCAGAATGGCCTTGATGTCCATGTGCATGCCGATGGTGGCCACCAACACATAGATGAAGGCCGAGCCCACCTTGGAGGCCCCCGCCTCCTCAAGCTTAGCCACTCGGGTCAATGACAGGGCAATACCCACGGCGGTGGCGATCACGATCAGCCAGAAGAACTTGGAATGCAGGCTGTAGCGCTTCAGCTCCGGGAAGTTGTCGGCAAACCACGGGCTGAGGATATCCGCGCCCAGGTGTGCCAGGCCGGTCACACCGAAACCGATGGCCACGATGAAGATCAGGTCATTGAGGTGGGCCATACGGGCGTTGTTGGCCTCCCAGTGAGACATCTTGTCTTTGAGCGCCTCAATGGCAGAGGCATCGGCGCCGTTGGCGGCGTCGATCTCTTTCGCCTTACCCGCCATAAACAGCAGTACCGCCATCCACACGTTGGCCACAATCACATCCACGGCGATCATCGCCGAGAAGATATTGTCGCCCACGCCATAGATCTCCTTCATGGCGGTCTGGTTGGCACCGCCGCCAATCCAGCTGCCTGCCACCGTGGTCATGCCGCGCCATACCGCCTCGGGTCCGTGTCCGCCGAGCAGTTCGGGGAAGATGGCCGAGGTCACCAGCAGGGCGATGGGTGCACCGATGACGATGCCCAGGGTACCGGTGAAGAACATGATGATCGCCTTGGGACCCAGGCGGGCGATGGCGCGCAGATCCAGCTTCAGGGTCAACAGCACCAGGGCGGTGGGCAGCAGGAACCGGGAGGCGACATAGTACAGGGTCTTGTCATCACCATCGATCACCCCGAAGCTGTTGAGCAGCGAGGGGATGAAGTAGCACAGCAGCAAAGCGGGAACGAATCGATAGAACCCCTGCCAGAAGGGATGACGGCTCTGGTGGGTGTAGAACACCGCCCCCAGTACCAACATTAAAATACCCAGCACGGTGGCCGGGTTGGTAAACATTACCTGTTGCATAACTTCCTCGAATTATTATTGTCACCGGTCTTAGCCAGCGTGTTTTTATGGCCTGACCGCGGGAGTCAGGAAAAGATGGCGCCCGGGGGCGCCATCAAAATCAGCCCATCAGGATGGGGGTCTTGGTCATGGCCACCTTGGCGATCATCCCCAGCCAGCCCAGAGCGCCAAAGAAGGCCAGAACTCTCAATAGCTTGCCCTTACTCTTCATGGCGAAAACACCCAGCAGAATGTAGGCCACCAGACTCAGCAGCTTCTCGGTCAGCCAGGGGCTGGACCCCGGATACTGAGCGATCAGGAAGCAGAGGGCGGCGCCGGAGAGCAGCAGCAGGGTGTCCACCACATGGGGAAACACCTTGACCCAGCGGCGGTTCATGAAACCGGAGCCACTCATGCTCCAGATGAATCTCAGGGTCAACAGGGTCACGCTCATGCCGATCATCAGCATGTGGAAGTGTTTGACTCCAGGGTAGAGTGCGTCCATTAAGTCTCCTTGGTTGCCGCCATCAGGCGGCCAAAACTGAATCTTTCCCTTCCGGCCAGATCCTTGCCGGATCCAACCTCGGTGTAACCGAAATGTTCAAACAGAGCTCGAACCTGAGCAGCCTGATTGTAACCGTGCTCTAACACCATGGTGCCGCCATCATTGAGGAATTGGCGTCCATTTTCAACAATATGAGTAATATCCACCAAACCATCCTCCCCTGAAGTGAGGGCAGACAGCGGCTCGAAGCGCACGTCCCCCTGCCTCAGGTGGGGGTCAGCCTCCTCGATGTAAGGCGGGTTGGACACCACCAGATCGAAGCGTCGCCCTTCGAGAGAGTCGAACCAACTGCTCTGGATAACCTCCAGATCCAGCCCCAGGGCATCCCGGTTCTCCCGGGCCAGGGCCACCGCATCTTCCTTCAGGTCGACGGCGGTGATCCGCCAATCGGGGCGCTCGCTGGCCAGGGCCAGGGCAATGGCACCGGTGCCGGTGCCCAGATCCACTACGGTGCTGCCCGGTTTCAGATCCCTCTCCAGGACAAACTCCACCAGCGCCTCGGTATCCGGCCTGGGAATCAGGGTGCTGGGGTTGACCTTCAGCGCCAGGGACCAGAACTCCCTGACTCCGGTGATGTGGGCTGCAGGCTCGCCGTTCGCCCGTCGGCTCAGCAGGGCGTCGAATGCCCTCTCCTGCTCCGGGGTCAGCTCCCGCTCAGGCCAGGTATAGAGATAGGTTTTGGGGCGATCCAGCACAAAGCAGAGCAACAGCTGAGCGTCGATCTGCGGCGACTCCCCTTCCTGCAGGCAGCTGGCGCCATGGGCCAGTGCCTGATCCAGGCGCACCCTTACTCCTCCGCCAGTGCGGCCAGCATGTCCGCCTGGTACTCCTGGAGGATGGGCTGGGCCAGGGCGTCCAGATCCCCTTCGATCACCTCGTTGAGGCGATACAGGGTCAGGTTGATGCGGTGATCGGTGACCCGCCCCTGGGGGTAGTTGTAGGTGCGGATACGCTCACTGCGGTCACCGGAGGCCATCAGGTTGCGGCGAGAGCTCTGCTCCTCGTTGCGACGCTTCTCATCTTCGGCGGCCTGCAGGCGGGCAGCCAGGATGGACATGGCCCGGGCCCGGTTCTTGTGCTGAGAGCGTTCATCCTGACACTCCACCACCACCCCGGAGGGGAGGTGGGTAATGCGGATGGCGGAATCGGTTTTGTTCACGTGCTGACCACCGGCGCCGGAGGCGCGGAAGGTGTCCACCTTCAGGTCGGCGGGGTTGATCTCAATCTGCTCCGCTTCCGGCAGCTCGGGCATTACGATCACGGTACAGGCGGAGGTGTGGATGCGACCCTGGGACTCGGTGGCCGGCACCCGTTGCACCCGGTGACCGCCACTCTCAAACTTCATCACCCCATAGGCACCATCGCCGGACAGCTTGGCGATCACCTTGGAGAAACCACCATGCTCACCCTCGGCGGCGGACATCAGCTCGATGCGCCAGCCCTTGGTTTCGGCATAACGGCTGTACATGCGGAACAGATCTCCGGCAAAGATGGAGGCTTCATCGCCACCGGCACCGGCACGAATCTCGATAAAGGCGTTGGAGTCGTCCTTGGGGTCTCTGGGCAGCAGCAGGATCTGCAGCTCATCTTCCAGTCTTTCCCGAACCTCCTGGGCCTCCTTGAGCTCCTCTTCCGCCATCTCTTTCATGTCGGGATCGTCGAGCATCTCCTGGGCGGTCTCAATGTCTTCGCCAGCCTGGCGGTAGGACTGAAACGCCTTCACCACCTCTTCCAGCTGGGAGAACTCCTTGGAAAGAGCACGGAATCGATCTTGATCGGAAATCACATCGGGCTCGCCCAACAGCGCCTGAACCTCTTCATAACGCTCGAGCAAGCCCTCTAGTTTTGCAATAACGGAAGGCTTCATCTTTTCAACTTTAACAAATAACGCTGGCGCTAATTGTCGTTGATGCCAAGGGCCTTACGCAAGAGGTCTAGGGAATTCAGGTCGCCGGAACGTGCGGCCTGGGACAGTGCCTGAGTCGGAGCGTGGATCAATCTGTTGGTCAGCTTGTTGGCCAGCTCGCTCAACACCTGCTCCGCAGAGGCGCCGGATTTCAGCTTGGCCAGGGAGCGCTCAAGCACCTCATCTTTGGTGGCCAGGCTCTGATCCCGGAACTGCTTCAGGGTGTCGATGGAATCCAGGCTGCGCAACCAGTCCATAAACTCCTCGGACTGCTCATCGGCGATCACCTCGGCCTGCTCGGCAGCCTCGAGGCGGGATTCCATGTTCTTCTGAACGATCCCCTGCAGGTCGTCCACGGTGTACAGATAGGCATTTTCCAGCTCGCCCACCTCGGCTTCGATGTCGCGGGGCACGGCGATGTCCACCAGCAGCATCGGCTGCTGACGGCGCTGCTTCAGGGCATTCTCCACCATCCCCTTGCCCAGGATCGGCAGTGGCGAAGCGGTGGAGGAGATGACGATGTCCGCTTGAGGCAGACACTCAGGGATCTGGGGCAGGGTCACCACTTTGGCGCCAAACTCTTCCGCCATCCCTTCGGCACGGCTGACGGTACGGTTGGCCACGGTCATGGTGGTCACACCGGCTTCCTTGAGGTGACGGGCCACCAGTTCTATGGTCTCACCCGCCCCCACCAGCAGTACGTTGGACTTGGAGAGATCGTCGAAGATGTGTTTGGCCAGGTTCACCGCAGCGAAGGCCACGGAGACCGCCGACGAACCGATCTCGGTCTCGGTCCGGATCTTCTTGGCCACCTTGAAGGTGTGCTGGAACATGCGGTCCAGGGTGTGAGACACGGTGCCGTGCTGTTGGGCGTTACCGAAGGCCTGCTTGATCTGCCCCAGAATCTGAGGCTCACCCAGGACCAGGGAGTCCAAGCCGGCAGAAACACGCAGCAGATGTTTGACCGCAGCCTGGTTTTCGTGAAGATAGAGGCTGGCTCGCACCTCATCCTCGGGCAGGTTGTGGTACTCCACCAGCCAGGCCACCAGAGCTTCGCTGTCTGCACGGTTGATGTAGAGTTCGGTGCGGTTGCAGGTAGACAGGATCACCGCTTCGCCGGTCGGCGTCAGCCTGGACACGCTCTTGAGGGCATCGCCCAGAATGTCCGGTCCAAATGCCAACTTCTCCCGCAGAGAGACACTGGCGGTCTTGTGGTTGATCCCAATTGCTACTAACGTCATGGTTCTCCAGCTTAAACCCGAAATTTGAACATGGGTCGAGATTTGCGCAATTCTATGCGCAAACGCGCAACCTTGAAAGGCGGTTGTCGACTCTAAACAATGGTCATGTTGCTGATTGTGGTACAGTGCACAAAACAGGTAATTTATGCTTAAACGCCGATCTCACCCGTATTTCATACTCTTATTTTTAATGTGGTTGTCCGGCTGTGCCACTGCTCCCCCTGCATCCAGGGACTCCGCCTCACCATCAGATTTAACCCGTTGGCAACTCAAGGGAAAGCTGGCCATTATCCAGCCGGAAGAGCGACTTTCTGTCAACCTTCACTGGCAGCATAACGGCGACCGCGACGATCTTAGACTGACCAACCTGTTTGGCTCAACCCTGATCACGCTTCAGGCTTCTGAAAATGGGGCCAAGATCCGTTACCAGGACAAAACCTACTCAGGCAACAACGCTTCTGAGCTGTTAGGACGCCTAACTGGCTGGGCAGTTCCCCTGACTGATCTTTCTCGTTGGATTCTTGGGCAGGGATCACAGGATGAGGGGCAAACCGTACTGGATGACAACGGCTGGCCGGCTCAGGTGACCCTGGTGCTGGACCCCAATCAGCCCCCCTGGCAGATGAAATATCAGGGCTGGCAACAAGTTGAAGGGTATCGCATCCCCAGAATGGTCAGCTTGCGCCAGGGGGACAACAGGTTAAAATTGGCGCTTTCAGACTGGCAACCGGAGCTTCCAAGGTGATGCCAACCCCAAGCCGTAACTGGCCCGCCCCCGCCAAACTCAACCTCTTCCTTCACATCAACGGTCGCCGGGAGGATGGTTACCACGAATTGCAGACCCTGTTCCAGATTCTGGATTTTGGCGACACCCTGCATTTCACCATCACCGACACGCCGGATGTCACCCTGAGCCCGGCGGTCGAAGGGGTGGCCGATGAGGACAACCTGATTGTTCGCGCCGCCCGACTGCTGCAGCAACACACAGGCTGCACCCAGGGGGCCAAGATAGAGCTGGAGAAGCGACTGCCCATGGGCGGTGGACTGGGCGGAGGCTCGTCGGACGCGGCCACCACCCTGGTGGCGCTCAATGCCCTGTGGGGCCTGAACCTGGATGAGGATACCCTGGCGGAGCTGGGGCTAAGCCTGGGGGCCGATGTCCCGGTGTTTGTCCGGGGCCGCGCCGCCGTTGCCGACGGCGTCGGCGAGAAGCTGCGTCCGGTGGACATTCAAGAGCCCTGGTACCTGGTGATCGCCCCAGGTGTTGAGGTCTCCACCGCCGAGATTTTCGGCCACCCTGGGCTGACCCGAAATACCCCCAAATTGGCCCAGCCAGAACGCCGTCCCAGTCAGTGGCACAATGACTGCACGCCCGTGGTGTTGCAAAGCCATGGTCAAGTTGCAAACGCCTTGGGCTGGTTGATACAATACGCGCCGTCTCAAATGACCGGCACCGGCAGCTGTGTTTTTGGCACCTTTTCCACTGAGGAGGAGGCGCTGAATGCCTATGCCGATCTGCCCAATGAGTGGCAAGGGTTCGTTGCTCGTGGCTGCAACCGCTCCCCCTTGATGGGACGGTGCCAACAGCCCCTATAAAGAGCAGCAACCAGCGACTCCACATCCAAAACAAAATAAGCCTAGCCTGAGGTTAATACTGTGCCCGACATCAAGCTCTTTGCCGGCAACGCGACTCCTGAACTGGCCCAGCGTATTGCCAACCGTCTCTACTGCTCCCTGGGCGAGGCCGACGTAGGTCGTTTCTCCGATGGCGAAATCAGCGTCCAGATCAACGAGAACGTTCGTGGTGCTGATGTCTTCATTATTCAGTCCACCTGTGCTCCTACCAACGACAACCTGATCGAACTGGTGGTGATGGTGGATGCCCTGCGCCGCGCCTCAGCTGGCCGTATCACCGCCGTGATCCCCTACTTCGGCTACGCCCGTCAGGACCGTCGTGTTCGCTCTGCCCGTGTGCCAATCACCGCCAAGGTTGTGGCTGACTTCCTGTCCAGCGTAGGCGTTGACCGCGTGCTGACCTGTGACCTGCACGCCGAGCAGATTCAGGGCTTCTTCGATGTGCCCGTGGACAACGTATTCGGCAGCCCCGTGCTGCTGGAAGATATGCGTGCCAAGAATCTGGATAACCCCGTGGTGGTTTCCCCGGACATCGGTGGTGTAGTGCGTGCCCGTGCCGTCGCCAAACTGCTGGACGACACCGACCTGGCCATCATCGACAAGCGTCGCCCCCGTGCCAACGTGTCTCAGGTGATGCACATCATCGGTGACGTTCAGGACCGTGACTGCATCATCGTTGATGACATGATCGACACCGGTGGCACCCTGTGTAAGGCCGCCGAAGCCCTGAAAGAGCGTGGTGCCCGTCGCGTATTCGCCTACGCCACCCACCCTGTTTTCTCCGGCAACGCCCCGCAGAACATCACCAACTCCGTGATCGATGAAGTGATCGTCACCGACACCATCCCCCTGTCCGAAGAGATGCGTGCCACCGGTAAGGTGACCCAGCTGACCATGTCCTCCGTGATGGCCGAAGCCATCCGCCGAGTCAGCAACGAAGAGTCCATCTCTGCGATGTTCGAGCACTAATCCGCTCGCAAGTCTCTATCCCAAAAAAGGCGTTCCTCAGGAACGCCTTTTTTCTTTTATCTACAAAAATATTATTCAGCCACCTTTCCCATTGCGATCTTATGCGCACATTTCGCCAAGTAATTCGGCTCAGCAACAAGACCGAATGATTGTCACAATACTGTAATGATACATTGGTGTTTCGAAATTCTTGCTGGCGTGATCTGGATCACCCAAGCGTGATCGCCATTAGTGATACCTTCCCACCAGCCAAGATGGCGGAAAACTCATAAAATAAATCAATCGAGTATCCAGTATGATGAAATTGCAAAAATCCCTGATCGCGGTCTCCCTGCTGGCAGCCCTGTCTGCCTGTTCTGACTCCGACAACGACAACGGTCCCAGCTACACCACTCCTGACAACTTCTCCCTTATCGTCGCTCACATTAACGACACTCACTCTAACTTCGATGCGACCAGCCTGGACTTCACCGCCCACATCGAACACGACAGTGACCATGATGGCCTGGATGAATTCTCCGTACGTTCTGACGTAGGCGGCTACCCAAGAATTGCCGCAAAGCTTGCCGAAGCACGCTATCAGGCGGGCCAAGCAAACACGCCTTTCCTGGCCCTGCATGGCGGTGATGCCTTCCAGGGCTCCCTGTACTTCAATCAGCTTCAAGGTAAAGGTAACGCCCGACTGCTGAGCGACATGGGTCTGGACGCCATGGCAGTGGGTAACCACGAATTCGATCTGGGCAATGCAGCGCTGATTGACTTCGTCAACAACGTCAACTTCCCTGTTCTGGCCGCCAACATGGACACCAGCAAGGACAGCGACATGTCCAAACTGGACAACCTGAAGCCATACATCATCAAAGAGTTTGACGGTATTGCCGTAGGTGTGTTCGGCTTGGTTCTGGAAGATATGCCAACCATCTCCTCTCCGGGCGAAGACCTGGTGTTTGAAAAGGAAGTTGCCTCCGCTCAGGCGACCGTCGACGAGCTGAAGAAAAAAGGCGTCGAGCAGATCATCATGGTCAGCCACATCGGTGTTGATCGTGACATGAAGGTTGCTGAAAACGTCAACGGCATCGACCTGATCGTAGGCGGTCATTCCCACACTCTGCTGGGTGATTTCACCAACATCGGCCTGGGCCACGGTGACGCCGAAGTGGATTACGCACAGATTGTCACCAACCCTGATGGCTTAGGTAAAACCTGTGTGGTACAAGCTGGGCAATACGCTCAAGCTGTTGGTCAGGTTAAAGTTGACTTCGCCAAGGGTGCCGTCAGCAACTGTGGTGGCCACAACACCCTGCTTATCGACAACAACTTCGCTCATAAATATGACGGCAAAAACCGCATCGCGCTGACCGACGAGCACCAGGGTGCCGTGGAAAGCTTTGTTGGTGAGCAGGACAACATTGCCATCTCTCCTGAAGATCCTCTGATGCGCCTGATGATCGACACCGAATATGCACCTGAAGTTGAAAAACTGAAGGCCAAAGTCGTAGGTCAGGTTAATGACGCCAACGACCCAGTAGACTCCAAGAGCCTGGATCACACCCGTATCCCAGGCCAAGCCAAGTTTGCCGCCTCTCTGCCGACTACCGGTTCTGAAGCCGGAGCGCATGTGGCCGCATCCATGGTTTGGAAGCTGAACAAGCACGGCTACAACATTGACATGGCCATCACCAACACCGGTGGTGTCCGTGACAACATCGCCGCAGGCGAAAACGGGCTGACCGCCGGTTACATCATCGGCTCCCTGCTCTACTTCAACAATGAATTGGCCATCGTTGAGCTGAAGGGTAAAGACGTACGCGATCTGCTGGACAGCACCATCAACTACTCTATCACCACCTCCAGCGGTGCCTTCCCCACCACAGCCAACGTTCAGTACACCTTCAACGGTAAAGCCACTGCGGGTGAGCAGATTGAAGGCCTGCAGGTATGTCCAGGTGGCGTTGCTGCCAATAGCTGTGTCGACATTGAAGATGAGAAGGTATACAAGATCGCCACTAACGCCTACATCGCCGGCGGCAAAGACGGTTACGCCATCTTCGCTGAGCGCAACCAGGCGCCCATGGTTAAATCTGGCTTCATCGACAACGAGTCCATGATTGAATACGTTGAGATGATGGAAGCCAACGGAGAGCAACTGGTTCAGCTGCCTACAGGCCTGACCTTTATTGCCCCTGATGGCCTGAAGCAGGACGATCCAGTTAAGAAAGCGGGCGACTAAGCTCACGCTGATTGACTGAATAAGCGCGGCCAATGGCCGCGCTTTTTCGTTGCCTCTGGCGATAAATTGAGAACACCGGGGTCAAAGTGGTACACTGCGCTGCCTTTGCCCCCAGGCCACGCCACGGCAGGGTCAACAACTGAAGGTGGAAGGGTTCGGTTCCCTTTTCCAGGCACCTCCCAAGATTTACTAGTTAAAAGAGTCCAAAAGACAGTGAGTAACGACATTAAGTTGATCGTCGGCCTGGCCAATCCAGGGCCGGAATACAGCAAAACCCGTCACAACGCCGGCGCCTGGCTGGTGGAGGAACTGGCCCGCATGCACGGCATCACCCTCAAGGCGGAGAGCAAGTTCTTTGGACTCACAGGCCGAATTCAACAGGGAAGCGCCGATCTGCGCCTGCTGATCCCCACCACCTTTATGAATCTCTCCGGCAAAGCCATTGGTGCCATGGCCAACTTCTATGGCCTGGCCCCGGAGCAGATCCTGGTGGTTCACGATGAGCTGGACCTGCCCCCCGGCGTTGCCCGCCTGAAAAAGGGCGGCGGCCACGGCGGTCACAACGGCCTGAAAGACACCATCAGCAAACTGGGCAACAACAAAGAGTTCTACCGCCTGCGCATCGGCATCGGCCACCCGGGCGATAGAAACAGAGTAAGTGGTTACGTACTGGGCAAGGCGCCCGCTGCCGAGCAGCGCGCCATGGATGAAGCAGTGGACGAAGCGTCCCGCTGCATCGACATCCTGCTCAAAGACGGCATCACCAAAGCAATGAATCGACTCCATACATTCAAGGCCGAGCCGGCCTGAGCGTAAACAGAAAGGTTTTCCATCATGGGTTTTAAATGCGGAATCGTCGGCCTGCCTAACGTGGGCAAGTCCACTCTCTTCAATGCACTGACCAAAGCCGGTATCGAAGCGGCCAACTTCCCCTTCTGTACCATCGAACCAAACACCGGTGTGGTACCTGTGCCGGACAGCCGCCTGGATGCTCTGGCCAAGATCGTCAACCCTCAGCGGGTGCTGCCCACCACCATGGAGTTCGTGGACATCGCCGGTCTGGTGAAGGGTGCCTCCACGGGTGAAGGTCTGGGTAACAAGTTCCTGGCCAATATCCGTGAAACCGATGCCATCGGTCACGTGGTACGCTGCTTCGAGAACGACAACATCGTTCACGTGGCTGGCGGCGTCGATCCTGCGGCCGACATTGAGGTGATCAACACCGAGCTGGCCCTGGCCGATCTGGACGCCGTTGAGCGCGCCCTGCTGCGTTTGGGCAAGCGCGCCAAGGGCGGCGATAAGGACGCCAAGTTCGAGATCACCGTACTGGACAAGATTAAGCCGACTCTGGAAGAGGGTGGCATGGCCCGCTCCGTCGAGCTGGACGCCAACGAGAAGAAAGCGATCGACTACATGGGCCTGCTGACATTGAAGCCCACCATGTACATCGCCAACGTCAACGACGACGGCTTCGAGAATAACCCCTATCTGGATAAGGTTCGCGAGATCGCCTCCAAAGAGAACGCCGTAGTCGTTGCCGTTTGCGCCGAGATCGAAGCGGAGATCGCCGAACTGGACGACGAAGAGCGTGACGAGTTCATGGCGGATCTGGGCATCGAAGAGCCCGGCCTGAACCGGGTGATTCGCTCCGGTTACGAGCTGCTGGACCTGCAAACCTACTTCACCGCCGGGGTGAAAGAGGTGCGTGCCTGGACCATCCCTGTGGGCGCCACCGGTCCCCAGGCGGCGGGTAAGATCCACACCGATTTCGAGCGTGGCTACATCCGCGCCGAAGTGATCGCCTACGATGACTACGTCGAGCTGGGTGGCGAAAACGCCGCCAAGGAAGCGGGCAAGAAGCGCTCCGAAGGTAAAGACTACATCGTAAAAGACGGCGACGTTATCCACTTCCTGTTTAACGTCTAACCATCCCGTCTGACACAGACAGATTAAACGCCCCGCACCTGCGGGGCGTTTCTTTTTTCCCGGCAAACCTCAGCTACACTTTCCCTCTGTTTCGGTGGCCCGTCTGGTTAAGGAGCATTCGCTACCCGACCAGGGGAAAACCGAATCGCTCATTTTGCAGTCGAACGATGCTTGCGGGCCCAAATCCGTGGAAAAAAGCGGTTGACCCAATCCGCGGTTCTACGCATAATACGCCCCGCTTCCCACGATGGGGAGAGAAAACAAAACGATGGCTACGTAGCTCAGCTGGTTAGAGCACAGCACTCATAATGCTGGGGTCGCAGGTTCAAGTCCCGCCGTAGCTACCATCTTTTTGAAGGGTTGGTTTTTAGCGCAGGAAAGAGCGCAGCACTCAGCTAATACTGAAGTGTCGCAGTTCAACTCCCGCCGCAGCTACCATCACCTTTTTGAGATGGATAGAGATCTCTCTTAACGTTTGTTTTCATCTGTTGGGCTATCGCCAAGCGGTAAGGCAGCGGGTTTTGATCCCGCCATTCCCAGGTTCGAATCCTGGTAGCCCAGCCATTTTTCGTGGCTATGTAGCTCAGCTGGTTAGAGCACAGCACTCATAATGCTGGGGTCGCAGGTTCAAGTCCCGCCATAGCCACCATTATTTCGTTGCCCGCAACGACATAACTCCTGTGCGGGAGTGGCGGAATTGGTAGACGCGCCAGATTTAGGTTCTGGTATCGCAAGGTGTGAGAGTTCAAGTCTCTCCTCCCGCACCATTTAATTCAGTTGGGCTATCGCCAAGCGGTAAGGCAGCGGGTTTTGATCCCGCCATTCCCAGGTTCGAATCCTGGTAGCCCAGCCATATTAAACAATGGCTAGAGATAACGGGTTTCCCCGAGACTCCTTCCATTAAAAAGTGGTTGCCTCAGGCACCCATGACACAATTTGTTGGGCTATCGCCAAGCGGTAAGGCAGCGGGTTTTGATCCCGCCATTCCCAGGTTCGAATCCTGGTAGCCCAGCCATCTTCATTAAAACCTGCTCTTCAGCAGGTTTTTTTGATCCCGGCGTCTACCCCCAGGTTCAAAACTGGTAGCCCAGCCATAAAAAAAGAAAAAGCCTGCTTTCGAGCGGGCTTTTTTGATCCCGGCATCTACTCCCAGGCCCGAACCGGGTAGCCCAGCCATCTTCATTAAAACCTGCTCTTCAGCAGGTTTTTTTGATCCCGGCGTCTACCCCAGGTACGAACCGGGTAGCCCAGCCATACAAAGAAAAAGCCTGCTTTCGAGCGGGCTTTTTTGATCCCGGCGTCTACCCTAGGTCCGAACCCAAGGGCGTGTTGCCCCCACCAAAGGCCATTACGCCCTGCTGCCCAGCCATAAAAAAGAAAAAGCCTGCTCTCGAGCGGGCTTTTTTGATCCCGGCGCTCCCCGGCTTCGCACCAGCAGGAGGCAGTGGGCTTTGCTGTCAGCGGTCTAAGCGCAAGAGATCTCAGCCTTTGCCAAAAAAAAGGCCCGCTTCTGTGCGGGCCCTGTCTGATCTCTAGTGTTTATCCGGTGCCGGCCTGGCGGCAATGGCCAGCATCTGCTGGTAACGTTCGGCAATCAGGTTGAGCTGATAGAGCACAAAGCCGGTCCTGTCGACTCTGCCCTCCTCCACCAGCCGGTACAGCCTCTGCCGCTCCTGCTCAACTGACTCAGGCCATTGACCACTGCCCTGCCCCTCCAACGCGCGCTCCAGGGCGGCCACCGCCCCGGTCAGCACCCGGTGGGCGCTCTGGGACTGCTCCTCAGTCAACTGAGTACCACGTCGCGCAGCCGGGGCCAGGGCGTTGAGGTGGGATTGAGTCTCCTTATAGAGACGAATCAACTCAGCAGAGTCACGATGGCGGCTGTAGCTGGGCTCCTGACGCATCTGTTCGAAGCTGCTGGTCAGGGCCACCCCTTGCTCATAGGTGTGGCGCCGCGCCCGAGCCAGAGACAAGGAGGAGACCTGCTGCCCCTCAAACACCGACAGCACCAGCAACAGATAGTGATTCAGTCGCCCTATCGCCTGTCGCCTCAGCTCGGCCTGCCGACCGCCCTGCCACTGCGGCCACAGATATCGATACCCCAGCAGTACCACGGCACAGCCAATCACTGTCTCCAGCAGACGCAGGGGCATCACCGACATCCCCTGCCCGGCGATGTATTCAAACACCATGATCAAGATGATGGTGCCCAGGGTGCAGGAGTATCCGTGATGCACAGGGATCAGGGAGAGGGTTGGCGGTACCAGCACCAGCCCCAGGGCCAGGGCCCAGTTACCGGTCAGTCCCAGGGACAGGGCACTGGCCGCCAGACCCAGGCCCACCAGGGTGCCCCAGATCCTCTGCCAGGCCCGCTGACGGGTATCCACTATGCCCCCGCGGACCACCAGCAGCACCGAGAGCAGCGCCCAGTATCCCTTATCCAGGTCAAAGTACTGGATGATCCCCATGGTCGTTGCCAGCAGCAACCCCTGGCGCACCGCACCGCGGAAAATGGGCGAGGACCAGCTCAGGTGTTGCCGCCATCGCTGCCAGTGGTCCATCACCGGCTCCTGACCGATCATCGGCCGGCGGTAGAGCGGTGCCACCCGCTGGGCCAAGCGACTGATCCGCCTGGCATTGGAAACAAAATAGGGGGCAATGCTGCCAAAGCGCCCTCTCTGCAATGGGGTCAGGGCGGTCAGCAACTGCTGCTCCACATCCGCCAACCTGGGGTCCTCCCCTATGGGTTGGACCGTCATCAGGTGATCCGCCACCTGTCGCAGGCGCCGGCTGGTCACCGCCACCCACAAACGATAGGCGGGTAGCACACCAGGCTGGGCAAACAGGGCGCGACTGAGCTCGGGATTGGGAATCGCCTGCAGCCTCTCCTGCAAGTCCACCGCCGCCACAAACGCCTGATACAGCTCTGGGGTCAAGCGGTTTCTGGACTTGGCCACCGCCACATAGCGCCGAACCAGGGCCAATTGCTCAGCCAGGGGCAGGTCGAATCTGGCGCCCAGGGACGGGTCCTCCAGCCAACGCAGCCGGCTGGCCAGGATCACCGCCAGCCGCCGATAGCTCAGGGAGAGCGCCTGGCGCAGCGGGTACTCCCTCTGGGCTCGAAACCACCAGTCGGAGAACAGCACCACCCACAGGGCCGCCAGAGTGGTACCCAGGGCAAACTGCCAGGCGGGGATCACCCCGGCCGACACCTGGGACATGGCCGCCATCACCAGGGCGGCAAGCCCGGTCCTGCCCGACAGCTCACCAAAGGCGGACAGGGTCGTCAGCAGCACACCGGCCACCAGTAGGGCCGGTATCAACGAGGGGGGCCACCAGGCGCCCAGGGCACCAAACACCAGTGCCACGCCCCCGAGCAGGGGAATGGACCAGGCCAGGCGCTTGCCCCAGCCCGGTGAAGGTTGATCTATGCCGGAGATAAACACGCAAGGCAGGGCCAACAACGACAGCAGACCCAACAGGAACAGGTCCAGAGTCCAGGCGAGCGCCAGCCACAGCATCACCGCGGTACTGAGGCGCAACGCCAGATTGATGTGGCCGTTGAACCACCAGCGCCGAAACGAGAGCAGCACTGCTACAGACCCATGGCGTACTGCATCACCTTGCGCTTGATGGGGCCGGAGTGTTCCGCCAGTGTCAGTCCCAGGTTTCGCACCAGCTTCAGTGGCAGGTGGTCATTGCTGAACATCAGGTAGAAGGCATCCATGGCCGATTGCATCGCCAGGTTGTCCGGATGACGGCGGCGCTGATAGCGCTTGAGGACAGACTCACTGTGAATCGGCTCATCCCGCTCCATCGCCTCACGCAGCACCTCCGCCAGCACAGCCACATCCTTAAAGCCCAGGTTGACGCCCTGGCCGGCGAGGGGGTTGATGGTGTGGGCCGCATCACCCAGCAATACCATGCGCCCCTTGAAGTAGGCCTTGGCGTGCTGCCGGGTCAGGGGGAAGCTGGCCAGTTGCTCAATCTCAAACTCCCCCAGTCGGTCGGGGAAGGCAGCGACGATGGCCCGCTTGAGTTCGGAGGGGCTCAGGCGCTTGAGCTCGGCGATGGTCTGAGGGGCGTCGTACCACACCAGGGAAGCGTGATTGCCCGCCAGGGGCAGCAGCGCCCTGGGACCGGTCGGGGTGAACTCCTGCCAGGTACCCTGTTGCTGCGGCTGCTGGGTGCGGATATTGATGGCCAGGCAGTGCTGACGATAGTTCCAGCCACTGACTCCGACTCCCGCCTGGCGGCGCACCTGAGACTGGGCACCGTCGCACCCCAGCAGCAGCTGTCCCTGGTAGAAGGTACCGTCGGCCTCGAGCCAGGCGCCCTGCTCATCCTGCCAGAAGCGTTCCGGACGAATGCCGGTGATCAGACGAATGCGGCTGTGACGACGCACCGCCTGCCAGAGAGAGAGTTGAAGGATGCGGTTTTCAACGATGTGCCCCAGGTGAGACAACCCTAGTTCGTCGGCGTCGAAGCAGATACGGGCTCCCTGCCACTCCCAGGTTTCCAGGGTCCGATAGGGGGCACTGCGCATGCTCTCCACACCAGCCCAGCCTCCCAGACTCTCCAGCAAGCGCTCTGACGCCTGACTGATGGCGCTGACCCTGAGGTCCATGGGCTGCTCAGCGTCGTACTCCTCCGGCTCCCTGGCTTCAAACAGAGTGACCTCCAGGCCCAGATCCGCCAGGGCCAGGGCACTGGCCGCTCCCACCATGCCGCCACCGGCAATCAAAATATCGCTCTGCTCCATCCCATCCTTCCGGGCTCCAACGAAGATTGGGCCATCATATCATGACCAATTCTTACCGGCTGTAACTGAGTGTGTGTTTCCCGGCCATTCCACACACTCATTTACAACCCTTCCCTGGCGGTCTCGGAGCAGCTCCTACACTTAGCTTGCGAAAGCCACTTAGGACCTGTGAGGTGAGATATGAAGGCCCCAACGACAATGCTGATGTTTGCCCTGGCCCCGCTGCTGCTGACGGCGGCCCCAAGAGCCGATTACACCATGGAGGTGTATGCCCCCCTGCCCATAGTGGCCCAGGCCCAGTATGAGATGGAGGAGGAGCTTAAAGACGATATTCTGGCTCAGTCACACCAGGCCCTGATGGCCAGCGGACTGGAGCTTAGCGAACAGTTTGCCCAAGCAGAAGAAACAGATACCCAGCGCTCGGCGCCCATAAAAGCCACTGCCGGGCCCCAGACCCTCAGCCCCCAATGATGGTTAACACTGTGCAGCAACTAGCCAGATGGAGTTTTCGGGTTTAGAATAGCCCGCTATTTTTTCATTAGGTAATACGAGCGGCACAGTTTGATGAGCAAAAAACTGCACATTAAAACCTGGGGTTGCCAGATGAATGAGTATGACTCCGACAAGATGGCGGGTCTGCTCGAATCCTTTGGCAACTACTCCCTGACCGAGGACGCGGCTGAAGCCGACGTGCTCCTTCTGAACACCTGTTCCATCCGTGAAAAGGCGCAGGAGAAGGTGTTCCATCAGCTGGGTCGCTGGAAGCCTCTCAAGGAAGCGAACCCCAACCTGGTGATTGGCGTTGGCGGCTGTGTGGCCTCCCAGGAGGGAGACGCCATTCGCGAACGCGCCTCCTTCGTAGACATCGTGTTCGGCCCCCAGACTCTGCATCGCCTGCCGGAGATGATCACCCGCATCCAGCAGGGTGAACATGGTGTGGTGGACGTCTCCTTCCCCGAGATCGAGAAGTTTGACCGTCTGCCCGAGCCCCGCGCCGAGGGTGCCACTGCCTTCGTCTCCATCATGGAAGGGTGCAACAAGTACTGCAGCTTCTGTGTGGTGCCCTACACCCGTGGGGAAGAGGTAAGCCGCCCCCTGGACGACGTCCTCTACGAAGTCGCCCAACTGGCGGAGCAGGGGGTTCGTGAGATCAACCTGCTGGGCCAGAACGTCAACGCCTACCGCGGTGCCACCCATGATGACGAGATCTGCAGCTTCGCGGATCTGCTGCGCTATGTGGCGGCCATCGACGGCATCGACCGTCTGCGCTTTACCACCAGCCACCCTGTGGAGTTCACCCAGGACATCATCGACGCCTACGCCGATGTGCCTGAGCTGGTGGACTTCCTGCACCTGCCGGTCCAGAGCGGCTCCGATCGCATCCTGACCCAGATGAAACGCAACCACACCGCGCTGGAGTTCAAATCGATCATCCGTCGCCTGCGCAAGGTGCGTCCCGACATCCACATCAGCTCCGACTTCATCGTAGGTTTCCCCAACGAGACCGATGACGACTTCGAGCAGACCATGAAGCTGATCCAGGAGATCGACTTCGATCAGAGCTTCTCCTTCATCTACAGCCCGCGCCCGGGCACCCCAGCGGCGGATCTGCCCGATGATGTGACCGAAGAGGCCAAGAAGCAGCGCCTCTATATCCTGCAGGAGCGCATCAACCAGCAGGCGATGCAATACAGCCGCCGCATGCTGGGCAGCGTTCAGCGCATCCTGGTGGAGGGCACCTCCAAGAAGAACGTGATGGAGCTTCGCGGCAAGACCGAGAACAACCGCACGGTCAACTTCGAAGGTGCTCCCGAGATGATCGGCAGCTTCGTGGATGTGGAGATCACTGAGGTTATGCCTAACTCATTACGTGGTATAGTGGTAAGGACCGAAGATCAGATGGATCTGCGCCGTCAGCTGCGCCCCTCTGAGATTCTAGCCAAGCGCCCCGCCGGCGAACCAGACGAGCTGGGCGTTGCCACTTTTCAGCCGTAATCGGAGACCGGCTTGACCAACAAATTAGTGACACACGATGTGTACCTCGAGCCGGCTGAGAGCAGCCGGCTTGCCGCCCTGTGCGGTCCCTTCGACGATAACCTGAAACAACTGGAGCGCCGACTCGGCGTCGAGATCAGCTACCGCAACAACCACTTCCAGGTGGTGGGTCAGCTCCAGTTCGTTCACGGCACCATCGGCATCCTCAAAGATCTCTATGTGCAGACCGCCCCGGTGCGCGGTGCCATGCCGGATCTGGAGCCCGACCAGGTGCACCTGGCCATTCAGGAGTTCGTTGCCCTCGAAGCGGAGCAGGATGAGAGCGCCCTGGGCAAAGAGGTGTTCTTCAAGACCAAGCGCGGCATCTTAAAGCCCCGTAACCCCAACCAGGCCCAGTACATTCGCAACATCATCGCCCACGACATCACCTTCGGTGTCGGGCCAGCGGGTACGGGTAAAACCTACCTGGCAGTGGCCGCGGCGGTGGATGCCCTGGAGCGCCAGGAGGTGCGACGCATCCTGCTGACCCGCCCTGCGGTGGAAGCGGGCGAGAAGCTGGGCTTTTTGCCTGGCGATCTGTCCCAGAAGGTGGACCCCTACCTGCGCCCCCTGTACGACGCCCTGTTTGAGATGCTGGGCTTCGAACGGGTGGAGCGGCTGATTGAGCGCAACGTCATCGAAGTGGCCCCCCTGGCTTACATGCGTGGCCGCACCCTGAACGATGCCTTCGTCATCCTGGATGAGAGCCAGAACACCACCACGGAGCAGATGAAGATGTTCCTGACTCGTATCGGCTTCAACAGCCGGGCGGTGATCACCGGCGACATCACCCAGGTGGACCTGCCGCGCAATGTCCGCTCCGGCCTGCGCCACGCCATCGAGGTGCTGCGTGACGTGGAGTCCATCAGCTTCAACTTCTTCCAGAGCGGCGACGTGGTTCGCCACCCTGTGGTGGCACGCATCGTCGACGCCTATGAGAAGCATGATCAGCAGCAGCACAAGCTCAAGGTGGAGCGGGAGAAAGTCCGCCAGCAGGAGGAGGCCAAAGAGGATGGAACTGATTCTTGATCTTCAACCAGTAGTTGAAGGCTTTGATCTGCCAAGCGAAGCCCAGTTTCAAAGCTGGGCCGAGGCCGCCCTGGCCCAGGAGCGTGAGATTGCGGAACTGAGCATCCGCATCGTCAGTGCCGAAGAGAGCCAGGAGCTCAACCGTGACTACCGGGGCAAGGACAAACCCACCAATGTGCTCTCCTTCCCTTTTGAAGCACCGCCGATGATCCCCACCGACCTAATCGGTGATCTGGTGATTTGTGCAGAAGTTGTTGAAAAAGAGGCAAAAGAGCAACAAAAAACTGCCAGGGACCACTGGGCCCACATGGTTGTACACGGTTGCCTGCATCTGATAGGTTATGATCATCTGGAGGATGAGGAAGCGGAGCAGATGGAAGCTCTGGAAACCCGCGTTCTCCATGGACTGGGCATCAGCGATCCTTACACGGAGCGTTGAGCCTGTTTTTGCTGTTTTAACGACGAGAAGTTATGAACGAAGACAACCCTCCGTCGAGCCAGGGCTCTCCTAAAAAGAGCTGGCTTGAGCGCATTTCCCAGCTGTTTGGCGGTGAGCCGAAAAACCGCAAAGAGCTGGTCGACGTGATCCAGGATGCTGAAGAGCGGGATCTGATTGACCAGGACACCAAAGAGATGATCAAAGGGGTGCTGGAGGTTTCCGACCTGCGCGTCCGCGACGTGATGATTCCACGCTCCCAGATTATCGCCATCGAGAAGAACCAGGATCTGGGCGCCTACCTGTCCACCATCATCGAATCCGGCCACTCCCGCTTCCCCGTTGTGGACAAGGACAAAGACCACATCGAAGGGATCCTCCTGGCCAAAGACCTGCTGCCCTACGGCTTCAGTGGCGACGCCAGTGAGGTGGAGCTGGAAGCCATCATGCGCCCGGCGGTGGTGGTCCCCGAGAGCAAGCGGGTGGACGTGTTGCTCAAGGAGTTTCGTCAGAAACGCTACCATATGGCCATCGTCGTCGATGAGTATGGCGGCGTATCCGGCCTGGTCACCATCGAGGATATCCTCGAGGAGATCGTCGGCGACATCGGCGACGAGTTCGACACCGACGAAGACCAGTCCCAGAACATCCGCAAGGTGGGCAAGCAGGTGTGGTCCGTGGCCGCCCTGACCCCGGTGGAAGAGTTCAATGAGCACTTCGGCTCCGAATTTTCCGACGAGGAGTTCGATACCATCGGCGGCATCGTCAGCCACGCCTTCAACCACCTGCCCATGCGCGGCGAGAAGGTGGAACTGGCAGGCTTCGAGTTCAAGGTGGTCAACGCCGACACCCGCCGGCTGCTGCAACTGCAGGTGCGCAACCTGGAGAAGCAGAACCCCCAGACCGAGGATGAGTCTGCCGCCTGATGTTGTCCCGGCCCTCTCCCAAACTCCGGTTGATGATGGCGCTGCTGTGCGGCGCCCTCTCCCCCTTCGCCTTTGCCCCCTATCACTTCAGCCCGGTATTGCTGCCTGCGCTGATGGGCCTGTTGTGGCTCGGTGAGGGGCAGACTCCCAGACGCAGTGCCCTGCTGGGCTGGGGCTTCGGCTTTGGCCTGTTTGCCCACGGCATCGCCTGGGTGCATGTGAGCATCGACAATTTCGGCGGCCTGCCGCTGCCGGTATCCCTGCTGCTGATGGCCCTGCTGGCCGGTTATCTGGCCCTGTTCCCCGCCCTGGCCATGGGGTTGCTGGCTCGGTTCTGGCCCCGTGCAGAGGGCCGCCGGGTACTGGCCTTCTCCGCCCTGTGGCTGATTTCCGAATGGCTCAGGGGCAAACTGCTGACCGGTTTTCCCTGGCTGTGGCTGGGTTACAGCCAGGTAGAGGGGCCTTTGGCGCCCTTGGCCAGTTCCCTGGGCGCCCTGGGGCTGGGCTGGCTTATTGCCCTGCTGGCCGGCGCCCTGCTGATGCTGTTGCGCCGCCGCTGGCTGTGGCTGCTGGCACCGGCATCCACCGCCCTGGCCCTGGTCACCCTGCCCTCACTGAACACCACAGAGCGCAGCGGCGACACCCTCTCCGTAGCCCTGGTTCAGGGCAACATCCCCCAGAGCCTCAAGTGGCAGCCCGAACAGCTATGGCCCACCCTGCTCAAGTATCAGGATCTCAGCCGTCCTCATATGGACGTGGACTTGGTGGTGTGGCCGGAGGCGGCGGTGCCCGCCCCGGAGATGATGGTGGACGACTTCCTCAACAGCTTCGACCATGCGGCCGCCTTCCGGGGCACCCATGTGATCACCGGCATCATCAGCGCCGACAGCATCACCCGCGAGTTCTTTAATTCCCTGCTGGTGCTGGGGGACGATGACGGGCCTAGGCGCCATCAGCCCGGTGACGACAACCGCTACCACAAGAGCCACCTGCTGCCCATCGGCGAGTTCGTGCCCCTGGAAGCTGTGCTGCGTCCCCTGGCCCCTCTGTTCAACCTGCCCATGTCCTCCTTCACCCGAGGCGACCGGGTGCAGCAGAACTTGCGCGCCGGCGAGGTGAATCTGGCGCCGGCCATCTGCTACGAAATCGCCTTCCCCGAGCAGCTCAGGGCCAACATCACCCCGGACACTGACCTGCTGCTGACCGTCTCCAACGACGCCTGGTTTGGTCACTCCACCGGCCCGCTGCAGCATATGGAGATCGCCAGAATGCGCTCCATGGAGCTGGGTAAACCCCTGCTGAGGGTCACCAACAATGGCGTCACCGCCATTGTGGATGAACAGGGAAAGATGCAGGCGCAATTGCCTCAATTTGAGGAGGGGGTACTCACCGGCGACGTGGCCCTGGTTCAGGGCAGCACGGTGTTTGGCCGCTATGGCCAGAACAGCGCCTGGTTACTGGCGCTGCTGGCGCTGATTGGGGCGACCATCAGGGTGCCAGCATCTTCCTCGAGAAGAAGCGGTGGTCACACTCAGGGCAAGCCGGCAGAAGGTCAGGGCGATTGAAGGTCATCTCATGGCCGCACTTGTCACACACCAGAATTCCCAGACCGACCACCTCGCCGGCTTCATAGGTCCCCTGGTGGCGCAGGTCCTCGCCCAGTTCATGCCACTCCAGCTGGCTCTTATCGGTGATCTCTGCCAGCCACTGCCACAGGGTATTTTCCAACCCAAGGGTAAACAGGCTTGAGGGCTGCTCGACCTCATCCCCTGCATGCAGCACAAACTCACCCAGATCCCGGCGCAGAAACTGCTCCACCATCTCCAACTCGCCCTCGGAGAGGCTCTCCTTGAGCTGAAGGTAGGCACTGCTGTCCGTCAGCACCTGACTGAGCTGACCCAGAGTCAGGTCCGGATCCTCCTGATAACGACGCTCCATCTCCCTGAGCAGCGCCTCATAACGTTCAATCAACCGACTTTTTTCTTCCGCCATGGCCATCTCCATTGCAGCTTGGTCAGACAGTACCGGCGAAACCGCCAGCACAATTCGTTGATATCTTTGGTATAACACATTCTCGGCCAGACCGATATCCCCGGAGGAAACCGCCTGGCAGTAACCTGATTCCGGCGAATCAACACCCGGCCCCCATCCCGGCGCAGCCCGCGGAAATTCGGGAAAATTCGGCGCACCCCATCATTGGTATTAGCCGCCCGCTGAGTTATTCTATGCAGATCTTTTTATGAGCCATAGTTGGCTCGAAATCAAAATATCAGTCGTGGATCCTATCGTGTCGATGCAAGAGCAATACAACCCCAGCGATATCGAACCCAATGTGCAGCGTCACTGGGAAGAGCAAAAAACCTTCACCGCCGTTGAGCAAGAGGGCAAAGAGAAGTTCTACTGCCTCTCCATGTTCCCCTACCCCAGCGGTCGTCTACACATGGGCCACGTGCGCAACTACACCATTGGTGACGTGATCTCCCGTTACCAGCGGATGCAGGGCAAAAACGTGCTCCAGCCCATTGGCTGGGACGCCTTCGGCCTGCCCGCCGAAAACGCCGCCGTGAAAAACAAGGCGGCTCCGGCGCCCTGGACCTACGAAAACATCGATTACATGAAGGGCCAGCTGAAGATGCTGGGCTTCGGGTACGACTGGAACCGTGAACTGGCCACCTGCAAACCCGATTACTACCGCTGGGAGCAGTGGTTCTTCACCGAGCTCTACAACAAAGGGCTGATCTACAAGAAGACCAGCTCAGTAAACTGGTGTGAGAACGACCAGACCGTGCTGGCTAATGAGCAGGTGATCGACGGCTGCTGCTGGCGTTGTGACACTCCGGTTGTTCAGAAAGAGATCCCCCAGTGGTTCGTGAAGATCACCGACTACGCCGATCAGCTGCTGAGCGACATGGACCAGCTGGATGGTTGGCCTGAGATGGTGAAAACCATGCAGCGCAACTGGATCGGCCGCTCCGAAGGCATCGAGATGACCTTCGACGTGGATGGCAGCAACGACAAAGTTGAAGTCTACACCACCCGCCCCGATACCCTGATGGGCGTGACCTATGTGGGCATCGCCGCCGGTCACCCCCTGGCGACCAAAGCCGCCGAGAGCAACCCGGAGCTGGCCGCCTTTATCGACGAGTGCAAGAACACCAAGGTGGCTGAAGCCGAGCTGGCCACCATGGAGAAGAAGGGGATGGCCACCGGCCTGTACGCCATCCACCCCCTCACCGGTGCCAAGGTGCCAGTGTTCGTTGCCAACTTCGTGCTGATGGATTTCGGCACAGGTGCCGTAATGGCCGTACCGGCCCACGACCAGCGTGACTATGAGTTTGCCACCAAGTATGATCTGGAGATCAAGCCGGTGATCAAACCCATCGACGGCGAGCTGGACATCAGCGAGCAGGCCTTCACCGACAGAGGCATCCTGTTCAACTCCGGCGAGTTCGACGGTCTGGACTTCGACGGCGCCCTGAACGCCATCGCCGCCAAGCTGGGTGAGCTGAACAAGGGTCACAAGACCACCAATTTCCGTCTGCGCGACTGGGGCGTATCCCGTCAGCGTTACTGGGGCGCGCCTATCCCGATGGCCACCCTGGAAAATGGCGAAACTGTACCCGTACCTGCCGAAGATCTGCCGGTGATCCTGCCTGAAGACGTGGTGATGGATGGCGTAACCAGCCCCATCAAGGCGGACCGGTCCTGGGCCCAGACCACCATCAACGGTGAAAAGGCCACCCGTGAAACCGACACCTTCGACACCTTTATGGAGTCCAGCTGGTACTACGCCCGCTACACCAGCGTCGGCACCGACGACGCCATGCTGGACCCAAGCAAGGCCAACTACTGGCTGCCTGTGGACCAGTACATCGGCGGTATCGAGCACGCCAACATGCACCTGCTCTACTTCCGCTTCTTCCACAAGCTGCTGCGTGACGCCGGCCTGGTGAACTCTGACGAGCCCGCTAAGCGCCTGCTGTGTCAGGGCATGGTTCTGTGTGACGCCTTCTACTACACCGGCGACAACGGCCAGCGTGTCTGGGTAGCCCCTACCGAGGTGACCCTGGAGCGTGATGGCAAAGGCGCCATCGTCAAGGCCACCGACGGCGAAGGCCGTGAGCTGGTGCACTCCGGCATGACCAAGATGTCCAAGTCCAAGAACAACGGCATCGACCCTCAGGAGATGGTGGACAAGTACGGCGCCGACACCGTGCGTCTGTTCATGATGTTTGCCGCCCCACCAGAGATGACCCTGGAGTGGCAGGAGTCCGGCGTAGAAGGCGCCAACCGCTTCCTCAAGCGCTTGTGGAAACTGGCCTTCGAACACATCAACCTGGGCGCGGCCCCGGCCCTGGATCTGACCGCCCTGAGCGGCGACCAGAAAGCCCTGCGCCGTGACCTGCACAAGACCATCGCCAAAGTGGGCGATGACCTGGGTCGTCGCCAGACCTTCAACACCGCCATCGCCGCAGTTATGGAGTTGATGAACAAGCTGACCAAGGCACCCAAGGAGTCCGACCAGGATCGCGCCCTGATGCAGGAAGCCCTTGAGGCCGTGGTCAAGATGCTGGCCCCCATCACCCCTCATGTGTGCTTCCACCTGTGGAACGCCTTGGGACTGGAAGGGGACATCGACACCCAGGCCTGGCCTGTGGCGGACAAGGACGCCATGGTCGAAGATGAGAAGCTGATTGTGGTCCAGGTGAACGGCAAGGTTCGCTCCCGCATCACCGTGGCCGCCGACGCCACTCAGGAGCAGGTTCAGGAGCTGGCCCTCTCCGAGGAGAACGTCAGCAAGTTCACCGATGGCAAGACCCTGCGCAAGGTGATCTACGTGCCAGGCAAGCTGCTCAACATCGTAGCCAACTAAGGAGATCGGAGTGCTGAGACACGCTCTGACCGCCCTGCTGGCACTGACCATTCTGGTCAGTGCCGGTTGCGGCTTTCATCTCAAGGGGGACTATCTGATCCCCGAACAGCTTCAGACTCTGCGACTGGAGAGCTCTGATGAATATGGTGAGCTGCACCGCCTGGTGGGCGAGCGTCTGCGCCTCTCCGACATCACGATGGTGGAGAGCGACACCGCTCCCCGCCTCTGGTTGGGGGACGACAACCTGGAGCGCTCCACCCTCTCCCTGTTCCCCTCTGGCCAGGTGGCGGAATATGAGCTGATCTACTCGGTGAAGTTTGCCGTGGGTTTCCAGGGCAAACCCTCCCAGAGCTTCGACCTGGAGATCCGCCGCGACTATCTGGACGATCCCCGGACCGCTCTGGCGAAAAACCGCGAGCTGGATTTGCTGCTCAAGGAGATGCGCGCCGAAGCGGCTGATCGCATTATCCGCACCCTCTCCAGCATCAAGGTTCAGTAGATGCGGATCTTTGTCAGCCAGCTGGGCCAGCACCTGACCCAGCTGCCTGCCATCATCATGGTGTTTGGTGACGACCTGCTGTTGCGGGAAGAAGCCAGGGATCAGATTCGGGCCGCCGCCCGTGACCAGGGGTTCGGCGAACGCCTCTCCCTGGTGCAGGAATCTCCCTTCAACTGGCAGGATCTGGCACAGGAGTGCCAATCCCTCTCCCTGTTCGCCAGCCGCCGAATCATCGAGCTGGAACTGCCCAACAGCAAGCCCGGTGCCGACGGCAGTGCGGTACTGACCGAGCTGGCCCCCGCGCTTCAGGACACCCTGCTGCTGCTTCATGGCCCCAAACTGGGCAAGGAGCAAACCAACAGCAAGTGGTTTAAGACCCTGGAAGCGGCCGGCCTCTATGTCCAGGCTCTGACCCCGGAAGGCCCCCACTACCAGCGCTGGCTGCAGGGGCGGCTACGTCATCATGGGGTTAACCTGCAGCCCGATGCCCTGGCTCAGTTTGGCGAGATGTTCGAGGGCAACCTGCTGGCTGCCGACCAGGCGATGGCCCAGCTGGCGCTGCTGGCGGGCAATCGCAGCATCGGCGGTGATGCCCTCTCCAAGCTGCTCTCCAACCAATCCAGATACACGGTGTACCAACTGACTGACCTGCTGCTTCAGGGACAGTGCGACAAGGCACTGACCGTGCTGGGCCAGCTTAAGCAGGAGGACACCGCGCCTGTGCTGATCAACTGGGCCCTGATTCGGGAGCTGCAACTGTTGCTGGAACTGCAGCAGGCAATGAGCCGGGGGGAGAACCAGGCCGCGCTGTTCAAGAAACTGAAGATCTGGCCCAAGCGTCAGCCCCTCTATCGAGGTTGTCTGCAACGCTTACCTCTGGCACGCATCGCCGCCCTGTTGGGACGCTGCGGCCAACTGGAGCAGCGCATCAAGGGGGAGGCAGACTCTCCCTGGACCGAGATCAGTGAAGTCTGCCTGGGCTTTGCCCAACGATATCAGGAGTTCACCCCATGTCGCTGAGACTGCTTGGCCTGTTGGGGGGCACCTTCGATCCCATCCACAATGGCCACCTGCAGATGGCCCTGGAGCTGCATCGGCGACTGGGGCTGGACGAGTTGAGGCTGCTGCCCAACCGCCTGCCGCCCCATAAGCCCGGCGCCCACGCCGACAGTGAGCAACGGCTGGCCATGGTAAAACTGGCCTGTGCCCCTCACCCTCAGCTCTCTGTGGACGACCGCGAGCTCAAGCGTCAACAGCCCTCCTATACGGTAGACACCCTTGAGCAGCTGAGGCAGGAGCACCCGGATGACTCTCTGTGCTTCATCATCGGCATGGATTCCCTGGCCAGTTTTAATCAGTGGTATCTGCCAGAGAGAATTCTCGAGCTGGCCAACCTGGTGGTCTGCCGCCGTCACGGCATTGCCGCCCCTGAACTGGGCGCATTCAACCGGGTGGTTTCCACTGAGCCTCACATCCTGAGAGACAACCCCTGTGGTCAGATCCTATTGACGGATCTGGAGCCCGAGGGGCTCTCCTCCACCGCCATTCGCGCTGCCCTGGCATCAGGTCAGCTGCCCCGAGACCACATTCCCGCCGCCGTTGCCGACTATATCGACCACAATGGCCTCTATGACCATGGAGTCGCCCCCAGCGGCAGGGTATAATGGTCCGCTTTGCAAATTAACCTTGGGAGCCAACAGTGACCCCCGTAGAACTGAAAGACTTTGTAGTAGAAAAAGCTGAAGAGCTGAAGTGCCGTGACCTGGTGGTCCTGGACATCAGCGACAAATCCACCGTGGCCGAGTTCATGGTGGTGTGCAGCGGTACCTCCAAGACCCACGTACGTGCCATCGCCGAGAACGTGGCCCTGGAAGCCAAGCGCATCGACCAGGCCCCTCTGGGCGTGGAAGGCAAGGAATCCGGCGAATGGGTTCTGGTTGATCTGGGTGATGTGATCCTGCACTCCATGCAGGAACAGACCCGAGACTTCTACCAGCTGGAGAAGCTGTGGTCCGCTCACCCGGAGCAGAAGTAACCGATGAAGTTAAAGCTGATCGCCGTCGGCACCAAGATGCCTGACTGGGTTCAGAAGGGGTTCGCCGAGTACCAGCGGCGCTTCCCCCGGGATCTGCCCCTGGAACTGATTGAGATTCCGGCGGGCAAACGAGGCAAGAACGCTGACATCCCCCGCATCCTGGAGAAGGAGGGTGAGGCAATGTTGGCGGTTTGCCAGGGGTGTCGCATCGTCACCCTGGACATCCCCGGCAAGCCCTGGGATACCCCCCAACTGGCGAAGCAGCTGGAGCGCTGGCAGATGGATGGGCGGGACGTCGCCATCCTCATCGGCGGCCCCGAAGGACTGGCGCCCGCCTGCAAAGCCGCCGCAGAACAGAGCTGGTCCCTCTCCAATCTGACCTTGCCTCACCCTCTGGTTCGGGTAATCATGGCGGAGAGCCTGTACCGGGCCTGGAGCATCAACAACAACCACCCGTATCACAGAGAGTAAATGCGTTTTTATCAGCGTACCAAGATCCGCGACGACGCCGCCGAGGCCGCCCTGTTCCGCAGACGGGCCGTGGTCTCACTCTTTGGCGTGCTGGCTCTGATCGGCATACTGCTGAGCAATCTCTACGTCATTCAGGTCGTCGACCACAGCGAATACCAGACCCGCTCCAATGACAACCGCATCCGGGTGGTGCCGGTTGCCCCCAATCGCGGACTCATCTATGACCGCCATGGAGTGCTGCTGGCAGAGAACCAGCCTGTCTACTCCCTGGAAGTGATCCCAGAGCAGGCGAAACACCTGGAGCAGAGCCTCACCGAGCTGGCGCAGCTATTCGCCATTCCGGACAGTGATCAGCAGGAGTTCCTCGACCGGGTCAAGGCCCGCCGCAGCTTCAAGTCCACCACTTTGCTCAGCAAACTCAGCGAAGATCAGGTGGCCAAGTTCAGCGTCAATCAGCACCGCTTCCCCGGGTTTCAAATCGCCGCTGGCCTCAAGCGTAACTACCCCTTCAAGGACAGCCTGACCCACGCCCTGGGCTACGTGGCCCGCATCAACAGCAATGACGTGGCCAATCTTGAGGCGGAGGGCAAAGCCGCCCTCTATGCCGCCACCAAGGATATCGGCAAGCTGGGGGTGGAGCGCTTCTATGAGCAGGAGCTCCATGGCATACCCGGCCTGCAGGAGGTCGAGGTCAACAGCCGGGGACGGGTGGTGCGCACCCTGAACACCACCGCCCCCAAGGCTGGGGACGACCTCTACCTCAGCCTGGATCTGTCTCTGCAGCAGAAGGCCCAGGAGCTGCTGAAGGACCACCGCGGCGCCCTGGTGGCCATCGATCCCCGAGATGGTGGCATCCTGGCCATGGTCTCCAACCCCAGCTACGACCCCAACCTGTTCGTTCACGGCATCAGCGGCAAGGATTATCGAAACCTGCTCAACGACCGCTCCCGCCCACTGATCAACCGGGCGACTCAGGGGCAGTATGCCCCCGCCTCCACCGTCAAGCCAATGCTGGCGCTGGTGGGCCTGGAGGAGGGTAAGATTACCGTGAAGACCCGCATCTGGGATCCGGGTTGGTGGCAGATCCCCGGGGTGGAACGCAAGTACCGCAACTGGAAACGCTGGGGGCACGGCTGGGTGGACGTCTATGACGCCCTGATCAAATCCAATGACACCTACTTCTACCAGCTGGCCTATGACATGGGCATCGACACCATCAGCCGCTACATGCTGGAGTTTGGCTTTGGCCAGTACTCCGGGGTGGATCTGAAGGAGGAGTCTGCTGGCATCATGCCCTCCCGGGACTGGAAGCAGGTGCGCTACAAGGAACCCTGGTACATAGGGGATACCATCTCAGTGGGCATTGGCCAGGGCTACTGGACCACCACGCCACTGCAGCTCACCGAAGCCCTGACCGTACTGATCAACAAGGGCCGGCACTTTACCCCCCACCTGCTTCGCGCCAAGGGGCAGGAGGGTCAGATGGCGCTGACCGAACCCTCGGAGCGTCGCCCCCTGGTCCTGAAGAACGACAACGCCTGGCAGATCGTCCACGACGCCATGGTGAAAACCGCCGAGGGACGCTTCGCCGACGCCTCCTACACCGCCGCCATCAAGACAGGTACTGCTCAGGTGTTTGGCCTGGCGGAAGACGCCAAGTATGAGAAGGACAAGATCGCCGAGCATCTGAGGGACAACGCCCTGATCGTCGGCTATGCCCCGGCGGAGAACCCCACCATCGCCCTGACCGTGGTGCTGGAAAACGCCGGCTGGGGTGGCGCCAATGCCGGCCCCATCGCCCGTGCCCTGCTGGATCACTACCTGGAACCCAAGCCTGACTCAACCAGCCAGGAGATCGCCAAGACCAATGAACACTAGAGTACGCAAAGGCCCCAACCTCTGGGTGCGCCTGCACATCGACCTGCCTCTGCTCCTTGGCATCCTCACCCTGATGGGCTTTGGCCTGATGGTGCTCTACGCCGCCAGTGGCCAGAGCCCGCTGATGCTGGAGAAACAGCTGGTGCGAATCGGTCTCTCCCTGACCGTGATGTTCGCCATCGCCCAGATCAACCCAGAGGTGTTCCGCCGCTGGGCCCTGCCCATCTTCCTGGTGGGCATCGCCCTGCTGGTGGCGGTAGAGCTCTTTGGAGAGGTAAACAAGGGGGCGCAGCGCTGGCTTAACCTGGGCTTCATGGAGTTTCAGCCTTCGGAGCTGATGAAGCTGGCCTTCCCCATCACCATGGCCTGGTACATCAGCCGCTATCCCCTGCCGCCGAAGAAGCGCTACCTGGCCGGTGGTGCCGCCATCCTGTTAGTGCCCACCCTGCTGATTGCCTCCCAGCCGGATCTGGGCACCTCCATCCTGGTGGCTGCCTCCGGGGTCTTTGTGCTGTTCCTGGCAGGCATGAGCTGGGCCGTGGTGGCCGGCTGTATTCTGAGCGTGCTGGCCTTCCTGCCGGTGCTCTGGTTCTACCTGATGAAGGACTATCAGCGGACCCGGGTACTGACCCTGCTGGATCCGGAAAAGGATCCCCTGGGAGCGGGCTACCACATCATCCAATCCAAGATCGCCATTGGCTCCGGTGGACTCTCCGGCAAGGGCTGGCTCGGCGGCACACAATCCCAGTTACAATTTCTTCCTGAGCGTCATACCGACTTTATCTTCGCGGTATTGGGGGAAGAGTTTGGTCTGATCGGTGCCCTGGTGCTGCTGGCCATCTACCTGTTTATCGTCGGCCGCGGCCTGGTGATCGCCTCCAGAGCCCAGACCCCCTTTGCCCGGCTGCTTGGTGGCAGCATCATCCTGACCTTCTTCGTCTATGTGTTCGTCAACATCGGCATGGTCTCCGGCATCCTGCCCGTGGTTGGCGTTCCCCTGCCCCTGGTCTCCTATGGCGGCACATCCATGCTGACATTGATGGCGGGATTTGGCATGCTCATGGCTATACATACCCACAGACGCTTTAACAGCAGATAGCCGGGAAGCTAATAATGACCAAATGGTTACTCCTTTCGGCACTGGGTTTCTCCAGTGCCGCCTTCGCCATGACGCCTCAACAGCAGTTTGTCCAGGAGTGGACCGCCAAAGGCCTGGATCGCAGCTACATCGAACAGGCCCTGGAGCAGGCCAGCAAGAATCAGAAGGTGCTGGATGCCATCTCCACACCCTGGGAAGCCAAACCCTGGTATCAGTACCGTCAGCTGTTCCTGACTCAAGAGCGGGTCGAGGATGGCATCGCCTTCTGGCAGGAGCATAAGGAGACCCTTGAGCGGGCTGAAGCCCAGTTTGGCGTGGATGCCTCGATGATCGTCGCCATCATCGGCATCGAAACCCGCTATGGCCGCCACACCGGTACTTATCCGGTATTGGATGCCCTCTATACCCTGGGGTTCTACTATCCCAAGCGCGCCAAGTTCTTCGCTTCCGAGCTGGGCCACTACCTGACCCTGGCCCAACAGGAAGGCTGGACCCTGGGTGACACCAAGGGCTCCTACGCCGGTGCCATGGGCTGGGGCCAGTTCATCCCCTCCAGTTACCTGGCCTACTCGGTAGATTTCGACGGCGACGGCAAACGGGATCTGTTGAACAACCCGGTGGACGCCATCGGCAGCGTGGCCAACTACTTTGCCGAGCACAAGTGGTCCCACCAAGCTCCGGCCGCCGCCGCCATCGATGCCCCCACCAATGAGCCTGCCAAGGCGCTGATGTGGAACGGCAAGCCCCTGACCGCCACCGTGGGTCAGCTCAAAGCCAGTGGCGCCCGGGTTCAGGGGGCGGATGCGGACAAGGCAGCCCTGCTGGCACTGGAGAGCAGTGAAACCGACACTCAGTACTATCAGGTGTTCCCGAACTTCTACACCATCACCCGGTACAACCGCAGCCCGCTCTATGCCATGGCGGCGGTCGAGTTTGCCAAGAGGCTTCAGGATGCCTATGACCAACCTTAAGCTCGCCCTTGCCGGGCTTTTGACCCTGGGGCTGCTGGCCGGGTGCAGCAGTGGCCGCTACCACATGTCCGAGGACAGGGCCCCGAACAACGCGCCGGATGTGAGTCAGCTGGAGCAACCCAGGCCCAGGTACGAGGCCCCCAGCAAGCAGGGCAACAAGGACTACATGGTGTTTGGCCGCAACTACCAGGTGATGAAAAGTGCCTCAGGTTATGTGGAAGAGGGCACCGCCTCCTGGTACGGTGCCAAATTCCATGGCCACCTCACCTCCAATGGCGAAACCTACGACATGTACGGCTTCAGTGCCGCCCATAAGAGTTTGCCTCTGCCCACCTATTTGCGGGTCACCAATCTGGACAATGGACAGAGTGTGGTGGTGCGGGCCAATGATCGTGGCCCCTTCCATGGCAACCGGCTGATCGATCTTTCCTATGCCGCCGCCTTCCATCTCGGCATGCTGAAACAGGGTACCGCCAAGGTGCGCATCGAAGCCCTGGCCACCGAACCCAACCCCGCGCCTCTGCTGCCTCAAGCCCAAGTGAGTCAGTACCTGCAGTTGACCGCCTCCTCCAACGAACAGGCACTGCAACAGCTGGCCATTGAGCTTGAGCAAACCTATGGCGTCGGCAGCCGTCTGCTGAGGCAGGGTGGTTTATACAAGCTGCAGCTGGGACCCATAGAGGATCCCTTTCGCAGCCGGGAGATGCTGAACACCATAAAGGCCGCGGGCTACCCCGGAGCCTTTACGGTTTATGAAAGTTCCGATGCGCCGGAAACTTTTGTCCGGTAAAGGGAACCAAGTGATATACTCCCCTTTCGGTGTTAAGGACACACGACTAACATCAAACGCACAGGATTCCAGTCTAGTCATTATGAAAAATCTGAAGCACTCGCTTTTGGGCCTGTCAGGCCTGCTGTTTGCCGCCTCCGCCACCGCCATTCCAGCCGTGGTGCCGAATCCTCCGTCGGTAAACGCCACCTCCTATGTATTGATGGATTTTCAGACCGGGCAGATCCTGGCTGAAGAGAACGCTTACGACCGTCGGGCACCTGCCAGCCTGACCAAGATGATGACCTCCTATGTACTGGGCCAGGAGCTGGCTCAGGGCAACGTCAAACTCACCGACAAGGTCAAGATCAGCAAGAACGCCTGGTCCAAGAACTTCCCAGACTCCTCCAAGATGTTCATCGAGGTGGGCAAAGAGGTATTGCTGGAAGATCTGAACCGGGGCATGGTGATCCAGTCCGGTAACGACGCCTGTGTGGCCATCGCCGAGCACGTTGCCGGCAGCCAGGGCGCCTTCACCGACCTGATGAACGCCTGGAGCACCCAGTTGGGGATGATGGACACCCATTTCGCCAACGCCCACGGCCTGGATAACGATGAACACTACACCACCGCCTACGACATGGCGCTGCTGGGGCAATCGCTGATTCGGGATGTGCCGGAGGAGTATGCCCTGTACGCGGAGAAGGAGTTCACCTTCAACAAGATCCGTCAGCATAACCGTAACGGCCTGTTGTGGGATCGCAGCCTGGGCGTGGACGGCATCAAGACCGGCCACACCAGCAACGCCGGCTACAGCCTGGTGGCCTCTGCCAAGCGCGGCGACATGCGCCTGGTGAGCGTGGTAATGGGAGCCAAGAGCGCCTCCTCCCGCGAAGCCGAGAGTAAGAAGCTGCTGAACTACGGCTTCCGCTTCTTCGAAACCATTACCCCTTACAAGGCCGGTGACCAGTTTGTCAGCCACAAGATCTGGTACGGCAGCCAGCCCGAAGTAAGCCTGGGCGTGCTGGAAGACACTCCGGTGACCATCTACCGTGGTCAGGCGGAAAAGCTGGAAGCCAACTTCGAGCTGACCGAAGAGCTCAAGGCTCCCCTGTCCAAAGGCCAGGTGGTGGGCAAGCTCTACTTCCAGCTGGACGGCAAGGACATCGCCGAGTACAAGCTGGTGGCTCTGCAGGATGTAGAAGAGGGCTCCTGGTTCTCCAAGCTGATCGACTACATCAAGCTGCTGGTGATGAGCTGGTTTAACTAAGGGTGACGCCCTAAAGCTGGGCTCCCTGAACAGTGAAGGCCTGCGAAAGCAGGCCTTTTTCATTGGCGACGATTGAAATTTGATACACTAATCCCCATAACGGCTGCAGCCGAACAAATCCTGTTGGAGTAATCATGGATACCAAATTTGACGAACTTCTGGAGTTCCCCTGCCGTTTTCCGTTTAAGGTAATCGGTCATGCCGATGAGGCCCTGCCCGACAAGGTGGTGGCGGTGATCCAGACCCATGCCCCAGGGGACTACCAACCCTCTGTACGCCCCAGCAGCAAAGGAAGCTACCACTCGGTGACCATCAACATCACCGCCACCAGCAAGGAGCAGCTGGAAACTTTGTATACCGAGCTTGGCGCAATCGACGGCGTAATCCGGGTTCTATAATGTGATCCATCTGGCATTTATGCCTTGTGCAGGTATAATGCGGCCTATCTCTTCCCACAAGGCGTGATAACGGATTGGTCGCAAAAACTCTTATCGTGCGTCGCCTGGGGCTACAGCCCTATGAGCCCGTCTGGCAGGCGATGCAGCACTTCACCGACACCCGAACTCAGGACGATGCCGACGAGCTTTGGCTGCTTGAACACGCCCCGGTCTTTACCCAGGGCCAGGCAGGCAAAGAGGAGCACCTGCTCAATACCGGCGACATCCCTGTGGTTCAGGTCGACAGAGGCGGCCAGGTAACCTATCACGGCCCGGGACAGCTGGTGGCCTACCCACTGCTGAACATCAAACGGCTGGGCATTGGAGTTCGCCAGCTGGTGACCCACATCGAGCAAAGCCTGATTGATCTCCTGGCTCCCTACGACATCACCGCCTACGCCAAAGCCGATGCCCCCGGCGTCTATGTGGATGACCGCAAGGTGGCTTCCCTGGGCCTGAGAATCCGCAAAGGCTGCTCATTCCACGGACTGGCCCTGAACGTCGACATGGACATCAGCCCCTTTCTGAGAATCAATCCCTGCGGTTACGCCGGGATGGAGATGGTCCAGACCTCCCACCTGGGTGGCCCCAAGACCGTCTCCGATGCCGCCGATGAGCTGGCACAGATATTCTATAACAAGCTGGGCTACACCCAGCTGACCCTGAGTGAAGGATTGCCCCATGAGTGAACGCCCACAGCGGCTGGTTCCCGGCGTCAAACTGCGTGATGCCGAGAAGGTCGCCCGCATCCCCGTGAAAGTGGTCCCCACTGATCGGCAAGAGATGCTCCGCAAGCCCGACTGGCTGAGGGTTAAGCTGCCCGCTTCCAGTCAGAAGATCGATGAAGTTAAGAGCGCCATGCGCAAGCATGGACTGCACTCAGTCTGTGAGGAGGCTTCCTGCCCCAACCTGTCCGAGTGTTTCAACCACGGCACCGCCACCTTTATGATTCTTGGGGCGATCTGCACCCGCCGCTGCCCCTTCTGCGACGTGGCCCATGGCCGCCCGCTGAAGCCGGACCCTGAAGAGCCGGTCAAGCTGGCCAGAACCATCCGCGACATGAAGCTCAAGTATGTGGTGATCACCTCGGTAGACCGGGATGACCTTCGTGACGGCGGCGCCCAGCACTTTGCCGACTGCGTTCGCGAAATCCGCGCCCTGTCGCCTCACATCAAGATTGAGATTCTGGTGCCGGACTTCCGCGGCCGCATCGACCGTGCCCTGGAGATCCTGGCCACCGAGCCGCCGGATGTGTTCAACCACAACTTGGAAACCGCGCCTCGCCTCTACCGTAAGGCTCGCCCGGGTGCCAACTACCAGTGGTCCCTGGATCTGCTGAAGAAGTTCAAGGAACTTCACCCCGATGTGCCCACCAAGTCCGGACTGATGATGGGCCTGGGTGAAACCAATGAGGAGATCCAGGAGGTACTGAGAGATCTGCGTGCTCATAACGTTGAGATGCTGACCCTGGGTCAGTACCTGCAACCGAGCAGGCACCACCTGCCCGTAGAGCGCTACGTGCCGCCGGCGGAGTTTGATCAGCTGAGAGACTACTCTCTGGAACTGGGCTTCACCCAGTCCGCCTGTGGCCCTCTGGTCAGGTCCAGCTATCACGCCGACCTCCAGGCCCAGGGCAAAGAGGTCAAATAGAAAAAAGGAGCCGTCAGGCTCCTTTTTTACACATGGGGTTCTCATCCAGGGTCAGCTTCATGATCACCGCATCTTCACGACCGGCCTCCCCCTGGTAATAGCCTTTGCGGACCGCCAGGGGCTCAAAGCCGATCTCCCTGTACAGGCCCAGGGCGGGCTTATTGCCGGCCCTCACCTCCAGGAAACAACAATCCGCCTGCTCACTGCTGAGCCGCTGCAGACAACGATGCAGAAGATGCCTGCCCAGCCCCTGCCCCCGAAGCTCCGGCAGGATGCAGATGTTCATCAGGGTCGCCTCACCCACTACAATCTGGGTGATGTAGTAACCCACGGCGCGACCACCCCAGATCAGCGCCTCTCCCTGATAACCGCTGCCGATGCAGCTGGCCAGAGTGTTTCTGCTCCAGGGAAAGGAGTGGCACGACTGCTCGATGACAAACAGCTCATCCAGCTCAACCGAGTCCATAGGCACAAAGCGATGACTCACGCGACCTCCCTCAGCACCGACCACAGCCGGCGCTTACCCCGGGGAGACCCAAGTTCATCCGACGTCAGCGCAAGATGCACCTCGCCATCCTGGCACACCACCAGTTTGCCACCGGCGCCTTCTTCAACCAGGGACTCCGTCAGGTCCAGCAGATGCAGGGCCAGCTTGATATCGTCACTCAATGCCTCGGAGAGCCCCTGTACACTGATGGTCAGCCCATGATGCTTGTGCTGGCCTTCAGAGGCCACAGTGTCGCTCTGTGTGCCTTCTGAGTACTCTTCCCTAAGCTGCCACTGAGTGAACCCCAGAGTCGCCAGAAAGCGTGCTCTTTGCCCGGTGTCACCCTTCATCACTCCACTCCCTCATATCTTGCCATCAGGATCGCATCCTCCAACTGGCCATTGCGATAAGCAAACCCCTTCATCCGTCCCTCTTCACAAAAGCCCAGGTTACGATACAGAGCAATCGCTCCCTCATTGGACGCAAAGACTTCGAGTTCGATACGACTGATCCCGAGCCAGTTGTCACAGGTATCAATCAGCTCTCGCAACAGGCTCGACGCCACTCCCTGTCTCCTGCAGTCCGAATGAACCACCACGCCCAGGCTGCCCGCATGACGTCGCCGGGGTTCGGTGCCGAAAGTGATCAGGCAGGCATGGCCCAGCACCTGGTCATCTCGTACCGCGACCAGGCATTGAAGGTCGCGCCCCATCTGCTGCAATCTTGCTCGCCACTCATCTTCTGACATGAAAGGCGTATGCAGAGAGTTTTCGACACAGCTGCGTTGGCGATAGATCTCCGCCACGGCAGTCAGGTCACTCGCCACCATGGGGCGTATGGAAAAGGAAGACATCAACAAACTGTCCAGTGGATTTGATGGCTCAGTGTATACCAGCCGGGTAGCGCGTGGGAGGGTAAACGCAAAACGGCCCGCAGATTTCTCTGCGGGCCGTCTGGAATGTGGCAGGGGTGGCAGGACTCGAACCCGCAACCATCGGTTTTGGAGACCGCTGTTCTACCAATTGGAACTACACCCCTAGCGAACGAGGTGAATTATACGTCCCCAGGTTGAAAGGTAAAGACCTTTTTCATTGAAAAATAACCGACTGACCAACTAACCAGCAATGACCGCCAATTTTAAACAGTTTTAGCCTCTTGCCACCTCTGAGCAGTGCTTCTGCAGAGAATCACCATCAATTTCTGAGCCATAGGAATCTTCGAGTACCGCGACAAGTTGCCGACCCAGGTTACCGGAACGCCAGTTCTCGCGCTCATTAAAGCCTTCGGTGCCGTTCTCAGGAGTCTTATCAAATTCGTTCATACTCTACCTCATTCCGTTGTCTGTTCTTGGATACTGCGAGTCAGTGATTGAAGGTATATCACTTCCTCTCAGCTTAGACTATTTGACCAAAGTCTAACTCCACCCCTACCTCTGTTTGAGCCCGATCACTGAGCAAAGTTCACCCTGTCAGAAATGAACAGGCGCACAGCTCATAAGCCATTGATAAAAATTAGCTAATTATGTTTGTCTCTCATAAGAGCACCTCCTTAAAGTCAGCATGATTGGAATAACACAGATCGACAGGGAATAGGATTCGGCCAGGTGCAGCAAGATAACAACCGATTTCAATCATCCATGGTGTTCTCCTGAACAGCCAGTGTGTGATTGCGATCCTTTACCTCGCTGAAGCTGTCAGAGACCACGCAGCCTGAGGCCTCCTCCACCACCGCCATACCCGCGTAGGCCGGGATCCAGTGTCTGTGGTTTTGAAGAGTTACAAGAAAGCCGCTGGCCCCTGGCCTGCGCCAGGGTGACGACTGTGCATGAGGCGCGGGAAGCGCTTCATTGCTGCTGCAAGAAGGATTCGCTAGTGAAGTCCTTCCTCATCTTGGCATAGACCCTAAGACTTTATGCCTGAACCGTCAGCACGCTCGGTGCTCATGCATTACGACGGCGGACTTCCCCAAGCACCGTCATGCCGGCGCACGCCGGTATCCAGTGTCTGTGATTTTGTTGCCTTTACGGGGTCTGAGAAGAAAGTCACTGGATCCTGATGTTCATCAGGAAGACGATTGTGCGTAAGGGGCGGCAAGCGCTTCGTCGCTGCTGCTAGAAGGATGACCTTGGCATAGGCCTTAAGACTCACATCCTGAACCATCCGCACGCTCAGTGCCCTTTCATTACCATGCGGCCTCCCCCAGCACCGTCATGCCGGCGTACGCCGGTATCCAGTGTCTGTGGTTTTGTTGCCATTACGGGGTCTGAGAAGAAAGTCACTGGATCCTGATGTTCATCAGGAAGACGATTGTGCGTAAGGGACGGGGAGTGCTTCGTTGCCTTCATAGAGCAATCTGGAAGCACTAGACAGCAGAAACGAAAAAAGCCCAACCTTGCGGTTGGGCTTTTCTCTGAATGAGTGCCTGACGATGACCTACTCTCACATGAGAGCACCCACTCCACCATCGCTGTTGCTGTGTTTCACTGCTGGACGCCGGCGGCGGGAATTAGCGCATGGGATCAGGGGCCTGATCTCATGCGTACTTAAGGACTTAAAACGAAAAAAGCCCGTCCAAAAGGACGGGCTTTCTCGTATTTGGTGCCTGACGATGACCTACTCTCACATGGGAACTCCCACACTACCATCGGCGCTACTGTGTTTCACTGCTGAGTTCGGCATGGGATCAGGTGGGACCACAGCGCTATGGTCGTCAGACGAATTTGGAACAATTCGCACAAGCTGTTTCTCGTTTGCATTTTCGCAAGCGCTTTTCTATCTGGGATTTCAAAACCCATTGGGTGTTGTATGGTTAAGCCTCACGGGTCATTAGTACAGGTTAGCTCAACGCCTCACAACGCTTACACACCCTGCCTATCAACGTCCTAGTCTTGGACGGCCCTTTAGAGACCTTAAAGGTCTAGTGAGAACTCATCTTGAGGCTCGCTTCCCGCTTAGATGCTTTCAGCGGTTATCGATTCCGAACTTAGCTACCCGGCAATGCCACTGGCGTGACAACCGGAACACCAGAGGTTCGTCCACTCCGGTCCTCTCGTACTAGGAGCAGCCCCTCTCAATTCTCAAACGCCCACGGCAGATAGGGACCGAACTGTCTCACGACGTTCTGAACCCAGCTCGCGTACCACTTTAAATGGCGAACAGCCATACCCTTGGGACCGACTTCAGCCCCAGGATGTGATGAGCCGACATCGAGGTGCCAAACACCGCCGTCGATATGAACTCTTGGGCGGTATCAGCCTGTTATCCCCGGAGTACCTTTTATCCGTTGAGCGATGGCCCTTCCATGCAGAACCACCGGATCACTATGACCTACTTTCGTACCTGCTCGACGTGTCTGTCTCGCAGTTAAGCTGGCTTATGCCATTGCACTAACCGTATGATGTCCGACCATACTTAGCCAACCTTCGTGCTCCTCCGTTACTCTTTGGGAGGAGACCGCCCCAGTCAAACTACCCACCAGGCACTGTCCCTAACCCCGATTCAGGGGCCCAGGTTAGAACATCAACACTACAAGGGTGGTATTTCAAGGACGGCTCCACATCATCTAGCGACAATGCTTCAAAGCCTCCCACCTATCCTACACATGTAGGGTCAATGTTCAGTGCCAAGCTGTAGTAAAGGTTCACGGGGTCTTTCCGTCTAGCCGCGGGTATACGGCATCTTCACCGCAAATTCAATTTCACTGAGTCTCGGGTGGAGACAGCGTGGCCATCATTACGCCATTCGTGCAGGTCGGAACTTACCCGACAAGGAATTTCGCTACCTTAGGACCGTTATAGTTACGGCCGCCGTTTACCGGGGCTTCGATCAAGAGCTTCTTCCGAAGAATAACCCCATCAATTAACCTTCCGGCACCGGGCAGGCGTCACACCGTATACGTCCACTTACGTGTTTGCACAGTGCTGTGTTTTTGATAAACAGTTGCAGCCACCTGGTATCTGCGACTGCCGACAGCTTAAGGAGCAAGTCCCATCACCGTCAGCAGCGTACCTTCTCCCGAAGTTACGGTACCATTTTGCCTAGTTCCTTCACCCGAGTTCTCTCAAGCGCCTTGGTATTCTCTACCTGACCACCAGTGTTGGTTTGGGGTACGATTCCTTCTTACCTGAAGCTTAGAAGTTTTTCCTGGAAGCATGGCATCAACCACTTCAGTGCCGTAGCACCTCGTCATCAGCTCTCAGCGTAATGTGTACCCGGATTTGCCTAAGTACACCGCCTACAACCTTAAACGCACATCCGATAGTGCGCTGGCCTAGCCTTCTCCGTCACTCCATCGCAGTAAGAAGAAGTACGGGAATATTAACCCGTTTCCCATCGACTACGCCTTTCGGCCTCGCCTTAGGGGTCGACTCACCCTGCCCCGATTAACGTTGGACAGGAACCCTTGGTCTTCCGGCGAGCGGGTTTTTCACCCGCTTTAACGTTACTCATGTCAGCATTCGCACTTCTGATACGTCCAGCATGCCTCTCGACACACCTTCAACCGCTTACAGAACGCTCCTCTACCATGCACACAAGTGTGCATCCGCAGCTTCGGTGTCTAGTTTAGCCCCGTTACATCTTCCGCGCAGACCGACTCGACCAGTGAGCTATTACGCTTTCTTTAAATGATGGCTGCTTCTAAGCCAACATCCTGGCTGTCTGAGCCTTTCCACATCGTTTCCCACTTAACTAGAACTTTGGGACCTTAGCTGGCGGTCTGGGTTGTTTCCCTCTCCACGACGGACGTTAGCACCCGCCGTGTGTCTCCCGTAATTGCACTCATTGGTATTCGGAGTTTGCAAAGGGTTGGTAAGTCGGGATGACCCCCTAGCCTTAACAGTGCTCTACCCCCAATGGTGAGATACGAGGCGCTACCTAAATAGCTTTCGAGGAGAACCAGCTATCTCCCGGTTTGATTGGCCTTTCACCCCTACCCACAAGTCATCCGCTAATTTTGCAACATTAGTCGGTTCGGTCCTCCAGTTGGTGTTACCCAACCTTCAACCTGCCCATGGGTAGATCACCGGGTTTCGGGTCTACACCTTGCAACTCATTCGCCCAGTTAAGACTCGGTTTCCCTACGGCTCCCCTATTCGGTTAACCTCGCTACAAAATGTAAGTCGCTGACCCATTATACAAAAGGTACGCAGTCACCCCGAAGGGCTCCCACTGCTTGTACGTACACGGTTTCAGGTTCTATTTCACTCCCCTCACAGGGGTTCTTTTCGCCTTTCCCTCACGGTACTGGTTCACTATCGGTCAGTCAGGAGTATTTAGCCTTGGAGGATGGTCCCCCCATGTTCAGACAAGATATCACGTGTCCCGTCCTACTCGATTTCACACAAAGTTAGTTTTCGTGTACGGGGCTATCACCCTGTATCGCGCTACTTTCCAGAAGCTTCCACTAACACCCTCTGTGCTTAAGGGCTAATCCCCGTTCGCTCGCCGCTACTTAGGGAATCTCAATTGATTTCTTTTCCTCAGGGTACTTAGATGTTTCAGTTCCCCTGGTTCGCTCTGTACACCTATGTATTCAGTGCACAGTGACCGCTTATGCGGCCGGGTTTCCCCATTCGGAAATCGGTGACTCAAATGGCTCTTACTGCCTCATCACCGCTTATCGCAAGTTAGTACGTCCTTCATCGCCTCTGACTGCCTAGGCATCCACCGTGTACGCTTAGTCGCTTAACCATACAACCCCAATGGGTCTTGCTTGTTCTTTGCTTCCCACTTGTCGTCAGCCCTTTCACTCGCGTCGGTCATTAACAGAAGTTAACTCCCTCGCTCGCTCAAGCGCTTCCTCAATTGGAAATCAAATCCCAGCGCAATACCGAGTTTTGAGATTGCATTAATTGTTTAAACAACCAATACGTTAATCTATCGCCAGATATTCAAGGCACTTGCAAAAATTGCAAATATCTCGAGAAATTATCAGCTTGTCCAAATTGTTAAAGAGCAAGTTTTTGCCTTAGCAAAAACGCCAAAATCACCCCTAAGGATGATTTCAGACAATCTGTGTGAACACTCAACGCAAAACCGTATCTATTTCGTAAGGAGGTGATCCAGCCCCAGGTTCCCCTAGGGCTACCTTGTTACGACTTCACCCCAGTCATGAACCACACCGTGGTCATCGCCCTCCCGAAGGTTAAGCTAATGACTTCTGGTGCAGCCCACTCCCATGGTGTGACGGGCGGTGTGTACAAGGCCCGGGAACGTATTCACCGTGACATTCTGATTCACGATTACTAGCGATTCCGACTTCATGGAGTCGAGTTGCAGACTCCAATCCGGACTACGACCGGCTTTATGGGATTGGCTGACTCTCGCGAGCTCGCAACCCTTTGTACCGACCATTGTAGCACGTGTGTAGCCCATCCCGTAAGGGCCATGATGACTTGACGTCGTCCCCACCTTCCTCCGGTTTATCACCGGCAGTCTCCCTAGAGTTCCCGCCATTACGCGCTGGCAACTAAGGACAAGGGTTGCGCTCGTTGCGGGACTTAACCCAACATTTCACAACACGAGCTGACGACAGCCATGCAGCACCTGTCTCACGGTTCCCGAAGGCACACTTCGATCTCTCAAAGCTTCCGTGGATGTCAAGGGATGGTAAGGTTCTTCGCGTTGCATCGAATTAAACCACATGCTCCACCGCTTGTGCGGGCCCCCGTCAATTCATTTGAGTTTTAACCTTGCGGCCGTACTCCCCAGGCGGTCTATTTAATGCGTTAGCTTTGGAACCCACGCCTCAAGGGCACAGACTCCTAATAGACATCGTTTACAGCGTGGACTACCAGGGTATCTAATCCTGTTTGCTCCCCACGCTTTCGCATCTGAGCGTCAGTCTTTGTCCAGGAGGCCGCCTTCGCCACTGGTATTCCTTCAGATCTCTACGCATTTCACCGCTACACCTGAAATTCTACCTCCCTCTACAAGACTCTAGTCTGCCAGTTCGAAATGCAGTTCCCAGGTTAAGCCCGGGGCTTTCACATCTCGCTTAACAGACCGCCTGCATGCGCTTTACGCCCAGTAATTCCGATTAACGCTCGCACCCTCCGTATTACCGCGGCTGCTGGCACGGAGTTAGCCGGTGCTTCTTCTGCGAGTAACGTCACAGCTAACGGGTATTAACCGCTAACCTTTCCTCCTCGCTGAAAGTACTTTACAACCCGAAGGCCTTCTTCATACACGCGGCATGGCTGCATCAGGCTTGCGCCCATTGTGCAATATTCCCCACTGCTGCCTCCCGTAGGAGTCTGGACCGTGTCTCAGTTCCAGTGTGGCTGATCATCCTCTCAAACCAGCTAGAGATCGTCGCCATGGTGAGCCATTACCTCACCATCTAGCTAATCTCACTTAGGCTTATCCAATCGCGAAAGGTGCCGAAGCATCCCCCTCTTTCCCCCGTAGGGCGTATGCGGTATTAGCAGTCGTTTCCAACTGTTGTCCCCCTCGACTGGGCAAATTCCTAAGCATTACTCACCCGTCCGCCGCTCGACGCCCAACAAATCATCCGAAGAATCTTTGTTGTCGTTTCCGCTCGACTTGCATGTGTTAGGCCTGCCGCCAGCGTTCAATCTGAGCCATGATCAAACTCTTCAATTAAAAAGTTTTTGGAATCCGAAAATTCCGACTCAATGAATTACTGAATTAACTTGTTATAGTCACTCAGTGCAACATTGATATATGAGATATCAATCCTGCGCGAGTGCCCACACAGATTGTCTGACTAATTGTTAAAGAGCGTGCCTCTCATCGAGGCAGGAGGCGCATTCTACGCGACTCCCTGCTTTCGTCAAGTACTTTTTTCTCTCTGGAGATAAAAAAGTTAGTCCCGAGCTCACTCCGTGGAGTTTTCCCAGGCCACTTGTCGAAAGCGGACGATCATCATACTGCAAACCGCTGAACAGTCAAGCATTTGATGCCAAGATCCTAAGGATCGGCATAACAAGGCTTGGTCAGAGCGGTGCCTCGCGCCATCTTCGTCGCCAAGGAGGGTCCTTAAAACGGCGAGGCCTGTGAGGTGTTGCTGCAGACATTCAAGTGTAGACCATAGATCCTGACTGGAAGCTGAAAGCTCTATAACTCTTGGTTCTAAATCGCTTAAAAAAAGAGAGAGGCCCACTTAAGGGCCCCTCTTTCTTCGGCTGAAGCTCACTGTATGAAACTGAAGCCCTGCTCACCTCTCTCTATGGTGATCCTCTTACCCGGCAATAACCGGCCACTGAGGATCTCCTGAGCCAGGGGATTTTCCAGTCGATTCTGAATGGCTCGCTTCAGAGGCCTGGCACCAAATACCGGGTCAAATCCAGCCTCAGCGATCAGTGACAGCGCCTCTTCGCTTACCTCCAGCTGATAGTCTCTCTCAGTCAGCCGCTTCTGAAGCAGTTCCAACTGAATACGGGCAATGGCCTTGATGTGCTGCTTGGCCAGAGGGTGGAACACCACGGTTTCATCGATGCGGTTGAGGAACTCAGGTCTGAATGCCTGACTCAGCACCCCCATCACCGCGGACTTCATCTGCTCATAGTCTTCACCAGCCTGTTGCTGAATCAGATCCGAGCCCAGGTTAGAGGTCATGATCACCACAGTGTTGCGGAAATCCACGGTTCTGCCTTGACCGTCGGTCAGGCGGCCATCATCCAGCACCTGCAAAAGAATGTTGAAAACATCCGGGTGGGCCTTCTCCACCTCATCCAGCAAGATAACCGAATAGGGCTTGCGGCGGACCGCCTCGGTCAGGTAGCCCCCCTCTTCGTAGCCCACGTAACCGGGAGGTGCGCCCACCAGCCGTGCCACCGAATGCTTCTCCATAAACTCCGACATATCGATGCGAACCATCGCCTCATCGGTGTCGAACAGGAACTGAGCCAGGGATTTGCACAGCTCGGTCTTACCCACACCTGTGGGTCCCAGGAACAGGAAAGAACCAATCGGTCGCTTGGGATCTCCCAGCCCTGCCCGGCTGCGGCGAATCGCATTGGATACCGCCAATACCGCTTCCTCCTGACCGATGACACGCTTATGCAGCATCGACTCCATACGCAGCAACTTCTCACGCTCCCCCTCCAGCATCTTGGCCACGGGGATCCCGGTCGCCTTGGAGAGAACATCGGCAATCTCGTTGTCCGTCACCTTGTTTCGCAGCAGATTCATGTCCTGCATCTCAGCCTGGGCGGCGAGATCCAGCTGCTTCTCCAGCTCAGGGATACGGCCATACTGCAACTCGGACATGCGGCTGAGATCACTGGCCCGCTTGGCCACCTCCAGATCCTGACGGGCGCGCTCCAGGGCAGATTTGATGTGCTGAGTGCCGGCCAGGGCAGCCTTTTCGGTCTTCCAGACCTCCTCAAGCTCGGTATACTCCCGCTCCAGCCCGTGAAGCTGGTCGGTGAGAATCTGCAGCCTCTTGCGACTGGCCTCATCCTCCTCCTTGTTGAGCGCCTCCTCCTCCAGCTTCAGCTGGATGATCTTGCGCTCCAGCCTGTCCAGGGGCTCAGGCTTGGAATCAATTTGCAAGCGGATGGAGGATGCCGCCTCGTCGATAAGGTCGATGGCCTTATCCGGAAGCTGACGGTCAGACACATAACGGTGAGACAGGGTGGCCGCAGCCACGATGGCCGGGTCGGTGATCTCCACACTGTGGTGCAGCTCATAGCGTTCCTTGAGTCCCCGCAAGATGGCGATGGTGTCCTCGACGCTGGGCTCTTCGATCAGCACCTTCTGGAAGCGGCGCTCGAGGGCCGCATCCTTCTCTATGTACTGACGGTATTCATCCAGGGTGGTGGCGCCGACACAGTGCAGCTCACCCCTGGCCAGGGCGGGTTTGAGCATGTTACCGGCATCCATGGCCCCTTCCGCCTTACCGGCACCGACCATGGTGTGCAGTTCGTCGATAAACAGGATGATCTGCCCCTCAAGCTGAGACAGCTCATTGAGCACCGCCTTGAGACGCTCCTCGAATTCACCCCGGTATTTGGCCCCCGCCAGCAGGGACCCCATGTCCAGAGACAGCACCTTTTTCCCCTTGAGGCCTTCCGGTACCTCTCCATTGATGATCCGCTGGGCCAGCCCCTCGACGATGGCGGTCTTACCCACACCGGGTTCACCAATCAGTACAGGGTTGTTCTTGGTGCGACGCTGCAGCACCTGGATGGTGCGACGAATCTCATCGTCCCGGCCGATGACCGGGTCCAGCTTGCCCGCCTCGGCGCGCTCGGTGAGATCTATGGTGTATTTGGACAGGGCCTGACGCTGATCTTCGGCGTTCTGATCCTCCACGGTCTGGCCGGCCCGCAGCTTGTCGATGCTGGCCTCCAGGCGGGATTTGTCCGCCCCCATCTGTTTCAGGGTCTCACCCAGGGCGTCCCCGCGCTCAATCACCGCCAGCAGGAACAGCTCGCTGGAGATGTACTGATCCTTGCGCTTCTGCGCCAGCTTGTCGCACAAGTTGAACACCGCCACCATGTGCCTGGAGAGCTGCACTTCGCCGCCGGTGCCGGTCACCTTGGGCAGCCGGTCCAGCGCTTCGGTCAGTTTGGATCTCAGGGCATTGACGTCGATCCCCGATCCGGCCAGCACAGGGCGAACCGTGCCGCCGTCCTGATTAAGAAGGGCCAGCATGAGGTGCTCAGGCTCTATGTACTGGTGGTCCCGTCCCAATGCCAGGGACTGGGCATCGGAGATCGCCATTTGGAACTTGTTGGTCAGTCGGTCGAGTCGCATACCCTAAACTCCCACAAATCATCTAACACAGAGAATAGATGGGTATGCTTAACAGGGATTTCAAGTCCGCTTAACGGATCCAGATAAGAGAGGCCATGCGGCCACAGCGGCCATCACGACGGTAGGAGAAGAACTTGTCGGAGTCTGAATAGGTGCAGAGGTGACTCAGGGTAATCTGGGTGAGCCCCAGGGCAGACAAGCGCTGAAAAGCCAGTTGCGGCAAGTTGGCCAGGTATTTGTCTCCACGGGCGACAAAGGCAGAAACCGCTTGCGCATCCTGGCTAACAAACTGCTCCCTGACCTCTGGCCCCACTTCGAATGCCTCGGCTGAGATCGCCGGCCCTATCCAGGCCAGAAGATCCGACGCCTCTCCGGAAAAGCGGGCCACCGTCTGCTCCAATACTCCATCACACAACCCCCGCCAACCGGCATGGGCCGCCGCCACCTGGCTGCCATCCCGATGGCACAGCAGCACAGGCAAACAATCCGCGGTCATGATGGTACACACCTGATTTGGTGTGTTGGCATAGGAAGCATCGGCCCGGGGAAGCGATTCATCGCAGGGCAGGGTCACCACCCGGGTGCCATGCACCTGCTCCAGCCACGCAGGATCCTTGGGCAACTGCAGCCCAAGGCGCAGCGCCTCCCTGTTGAGGCGAACCGCCTCGGCTTCATCCCCGACATGGGCCCCCAGATTAAAACCGTCAAAAGGCGGTTGGGATTGGCCACCCAACCTGTCGGTGCTGGCTGCAGCGACACCCTCAGGCAGAGTCCAGTCCGGGGTAAACCACATCAGTAATCCATGCCTCGTTCGGCGGTATCCTGACGCAGCGCCTCGGTCAGTTTGACCATATCCTCGGGCACAGGCGCATGCCACTGCATCCACTCACTGGTCACTGGGTGGGCCAGCTCCAGCTTAACGGCGTGCAGGGCCTGACGACGGAAGCCTCTGAGCACGGTCTGCAACTCCTCACTGGCGCCCTTGGTAGGACGAGGGCGTCCCTGGTAGAGGGGATCGCCCACCAGAGGATGCTTGATGTGCGCCATATGTACCCGGATCTGGTGAGTACGCCCGGTCTCCAGTCGCAGGCGCAGTCTGGTGTGAGCACGGAACTTCTCAGCAATGCGGTAGTGGGTCACCGCAGGTTTGCCAATCTCGGTCACCGCCATGTGGGTACGCTTTTGAGGATGACGGCCAATGTTGGCATCCACACTGCCGCCAGCGGTCAGGGTGCCGTGGGCAATGGCTTCATACTCCCGGGTAATCTCCCTGGCCTGCAATTGAGCCACCAGATGGGTTTGCGCCGGAACCGTCTTGGCCACCACCATCAATCCAGTGGTGTCCTTATCCAGACGGTGAACAATGCCGGCCCGAGGCACATTGGCGATCTCGGGGCAGTGATACAAAAGCGCATTCAAAATGGTGCCGTCGGCGTTGCCCGCTCCAGGGTGCACCACCAGATCCGCTGGCTTGTTGATCACCAGGATATGGTCGTCCTCATAAACGATATCCAGCTCAATATCCTGAGGTTTGGAGCTCACCTCCTCCTCAAGGGTGGCTTGAATCGCCACCTGCTGATCCACCAACACCTTCTCCCTGGGTTTGGTGACGGTTTCTCCGTCCAGAGTCACCTGACCGGCCAGGATCCACTCCTTGATTCGGCTGCGCGAATAGTCGGGGAACAGATCGGCCAGAGCCTGGTCTAACCGCATACCTAGGTGCGTATTATCAATTACGCCATTTAATTCAACGTGTTGGGTCATATACTCTCGATGCGGCTGTAAAAGCTCGAAATCACTCGCAGTTCTGATAGAATCGCTCCAGCCGCAATTTTATCTCTTTTTGCAGCAGAACTTCACGATAATGATAAGGAATTGGTTCAAACAATGCGTAAACTAGCAGGCCCTTTGCTTCTCGCCTTGGCCGGCACCCTGATGATGGCCGGTTGCTCCTCAACCAAAGAGGGCCCTGATGCCTACGTCGTCGAAGACCGCTCCCCGGAAGCTCTGTATGGCGATGCCCGCCAGGCCATGGAAGCCGGCAACTTTACCAAGGCCTCCAAGGTTCTTGAAGCCCTGGATTCCAGATACCCCTTCGGCACCTACAAAACTCAGGTGCAGCTGGACCTGATCTACGCCTATTACAAGATGGCCGACACCGCCAGCGCCCTGGCGAACATCGACCGCTTTATCCGACTCAATCCTACCCACAAGGATATCGACTACGTCTACTACATGCGTGGTCTGGTGAACATGCAGGCGGACAGCTACCTGTTCCACGAACTGCTGGATATGGATCGCACCGACCGTGATCCTGAGAACGCCAAGGAAGCGTTCAAAGATTTTGAGAAGCTGGTAAAGACCTTCCCGGACAGCCGCTACGCCGCCGACGGCCGCCAGCGGATGATCGCCATCAAGAACCGTCTGGCAGAGTACTCCCTTCGAGTGGCGGAGTACTACGTCAAGATTGAAGCCTGGGTGGCCGCCGCCAACCGTGCCCAGCAGATTCTGGAAACCTACGCCGGCACCCCTGCAGTAGAGGGTGCGCTGGAGGTGATGGTTAAGAGCTACGAAGAACTGGGTCAGGAAAAATTGAAGCAGAACGTATTGACCGTTCTCAAGGCAACCTACCCGGAAAACAGTTTGGCAGACTGAGTCTGTGCAGAATCAAAAAAGGCGCCAACCGGCGCCTTTTTTTAATAAACCGCTTTCTTAGATGGCGTCTTCGTTCTCTTCACCGGTACGGATGCGAATCACCCGCTCAACGTCGGTGACGAAAATTTTGCCATCACCAATCTTACCGGTACGGGCAATATCAACGATCGCTTCAATGGCCTGGTCAACCAGCTCATCGGCAATCACCAGATCAATCTTCACCTTGGGCAGAAAATCCACCATATACTCGGCACCACGATACAGCTCAGTGTGTCCTTTCTGACGACCGAAGCCTTTGACTTCCTGAACCGTCATCCCATTCACACCGATCTCGCCCAGTGCCTCCCGAACATCATCCAGCTTAAACGGCTTGATGATCGCTTCAATCTTTTTCATCTGCCCTCACCCTTCGGCGCAGTCCGCGCCATTACACAACCATGCCAGCCTGTTGCCAGCTAAACTGATAAAGAGTGTAAGCGATTCAAATCGGGATAGGGAAGCCTGAAATGTTGCCTGGACGCTACGAGCAGGGGTTAACCCTGATCGAACTTATGATCGCATTGGCGGTTGCCGCCATCCTGTTACTCTGGGGCGCTCCCTCCATGCGCAGCCTGTTTGCAGATGCCCGAGCCAAGGCGAAAATCCATGCCCTCTACCACGACCTGACCCAGGCCCGTCACCTGGCTCTGAGCTACCAGGCCATGGTCACCCTATGCCCTGTCTCCACAAGCAACCAGTGTGATGGCAACTGGGGAGAAGGCTACCAGGTGTTTATCGACGCCCTCCCCCTGCAAACCCTGGACAGTGACGATCTTGTCATGTTCAGCCGCACGGGCATCGACTCTCAAGACCACCTGAAATACAGTGCCACGGTCAATGCGATCCGATTCGACCCCGAGGGGTTCACCGGCCAAAATGGCAGCTTCTACTACTGCAGCGATCAGCCACTGGTCAGCCACCCGGTGAAGGTGGTGATCAGCCGCACCGGACGGGTCAAGCTGGAAGAACATGACGGCAGCACCAGCTGCCAGTGATCATCTGGGCGTCAGTTGCTCCAGGGCCCGGGCTTTGGGAGAACGAAACCGCTCGCGGCCCGGCTGACACTCCATCACCCTCAGTATCTGTGCCGTCTCCTCGACCAGCCCCCGCCCGGGCAATTGCAGCTGTTCCTGACGGGCACGGCTGGGGTACCAGAGGAAAAACAGCACCCGCTCCCGACCCAGGCTGTCCTCCAGCCAGCATTTGTACTCCACCCTCATTGGCTGGCTCAGCATCAGAGGCAGAATCATCCACAACAGTTTCATTGCCAGCACTCCAGAGGAGTTCGCGCTCCGATTTCGTTCAGCGTGATGGCCGCACAGCCTGGGTCCACTGAGGCTTGTGCCCCCAAGGCCGTCGCCTTAAGCACAAAACCGTCGTTTCCCGCCGACTGAGCATCCAGGGAGTAACGACCACTGTCCACCAGCCAGGGATCGGCGCTCATCCCCAAGTTGGTCATATCATCGGTGTAGCTTTGATGATGGAGATAGTAACGTTCCTGCAGATTCGCCAGCTTCATCAGCGCCGCCACCGCCTCACTGCGATACCCGGTTGCCAGTTGCCCCCGGTAAGAGGGCAGAGCCAGTGTCATCAGCAACCCCAGAATGGCTACCACCAACATCAGCTCTATCAAACTGATGCCCCGCTGGGTCTTCATCACTCTCCTCCCTGGTAGTAATAGAGATACCTTGGCGCCAGCACCTTATCCGGATCGCCGCTGCCACTGTCACTGAGGTTGATCCCCTCCTCATCCAGGCTAAACCCCTGGCCTACCCCCACCAGGAATACCTTGGGATTCCACTCCGGATCCGTTCCGTCTGCCGGGGGCGGTACCACCACCTGGGGCGTATCCGGCAGGCGCGCCCCCAGGTTCAGGTATCTGTGGCGGTAACGATTCAGTCCCAGATGCAGATCCAGCACATAGAGCCGCCCCTGCCCTGCAGAGAGACAGCTGTCGGCCTGATTCTGGTTGCCGGGGACGAAGGTGGTGAAATAGGCGTTGCCGTTAAGAATGGTGGCCGCCGACAGCGCCTTTTCGTTCTGGCTCAGGCTCACTCGCCACCCCTGTTTACTGCCCGCCAGCAACTCCTGAACCAGGCGCTGTTCGGCGTCATCGGCCTGGCCTATGGGATCTGCGGTCACATCAAACAGCTGGCTCCAGGTAATGGCCGCAGGCACCTCACTGTGTCCCGGCTCAGAGCCACCATCGAAACTCTGGGGGTAGAGGTTCAGATCCCTCAAGACAAAGAGCCCATCCTGAGTGCCTGTTGCATTGGGGTGGGAGCGATTACCGCTGCCAATCACCACCGCATCATAGGGGCGCTCCGTGTTCACCACCCGGGTGACACTCTCGCCCTCTATAGTCTCAGTCAGCGACTCCTTCAGAAGGATCTTGGTCTGGGCGACCGCCACCTCGTGATGGAAGCGGCGATCATCGGCCTGGGTTGCCCCGCCAAGCTCGGCAAACTTAAACCCGGTCCAGGGGTGACTGCTGCGCAAGCCAGGCAGATCCATCCGCCAGACATTGCCGCCGGTGTCCGCCGCATACAGGCGATCCGTCAATCCGTCGCCATTCCCGTCCAGTGTGGCCACCCGGCCGGGGATGCTGTCTGAAAATCCCACCTGGGTGTGCCCCGCTTCTCCGCCCTCGGCGGAAAACCTGTGCACCAGCTCTCCGCTCTGGGCATCCAGCACAAACACCGCTCTTCCCAGATTGTCGGGGGAGCCAACAGTCTCCAGATCCTTATTGGTGTCGTATCCTCCACCGACGACCAGCACCGGTCTGGCGGACGCCGCCGACAGATTGCCGCTTGGATGATCCGGTATACGCGTTATCACAGGCTCGGACCAGCTCTGTCCCAGCAGAGACATCCCGGTGTCCGCAGCCGTCCGCGTCCACATCAGTGAGGGCTGATCCGGGTTACTCAGGTCCAGGGCATAATAGGCTCGCCCTCCCCGGCGCAATCCGAAGAACACCCAGACCCGCTCACCACTGCCGGCATCTATCTCTCCGTCACCATTGCTGTCCTCCACATAGGCCACAGGCGACCCATCCACACCATAGACGCTGTGGCCGCCGGTCCTGGGGTTGCTTCTCAGGGTAGGTTGATCACCAAGAAATCTGTGGGGACGGAAGCTCCAGCTCTCGGAGATGGTGTCTCCCGCATCCTGGAACATGTGCAGTACACCGGCGTTGGTCCCCATCAGAATTCGCACCCCCTTGCCCTGGCCATAATGAATGGCCAGCGGTTTGGAGTGCAGGGGATCCCCCATCAGATCGGTCCGGGTTTCTGCGGTCACTTCGTTGTCATTGTCATCGTCCACATCCTGGCCACCTATCCAGGCCAGGGTGTCCGCCAGCTCATCGACACCAACCCCCAGCTCCGCCAGCAGGGCAGTGCTCCCCCCAGCCCTGGCCTCCAGAGCAGACTGACTGAGGGGCACCAGGGCACCGATCCCCGAAGCGGGCTCCACCAGAACTCTTCGCAGAGTCTGAGCCACCAGGCTTTCCGCGGCCCCCCCCTCCTCCACCGAGTTGCCGTCCCCACCACTGGACGCCAGGGTGCAGGTGGTTGCCTGGGTCCAGAAACTGCACGCGGTCTCCGCGATGTTGCCCGAGCTGTCGATGCCCGGAGCCCCCCTGGCATCGACTACCTGTCCGGAAGCCAGGATCTTCAGTTTCTTCAGGTTTCCGGACCACCTTGGACGGTCCGAGGGCAGGAACATGGAGTAGTACACCGAGTCCAGGGTCTGGGTCCGGTCAAAACTGTTGGCCGCAATGGAGGGAGAGGTAAAACTGGCGTCCACCGCCAGAATTTCGGAAAACACCCTCTGCAGGGCATTCTGTAAAGCCTGGGCACTGGCGGCTGGGAAATATTGGCCACCGCCACGCCGGGCGGTTTCCGCCAACAGGGCGCCGGCATTGTCGATGGCATCCTGGGAAAAGCCTATGGTGTAGGTGATCACACTCTGTCGGCCACTGACCGAGCCATTCAGGTCCTGGGTATGCAGGTGCTCGGCCAGTGCCGGCAGGTAGCTGTCTGCCCAGTCGCCACTGCCCAGGGTCCGATAGGGGTCATACACCGAATAGGCCTGGGAGGAAGCCACTCCCAGCTCACTGCGAATACGACTGTTGAGGGCTTCATCCTTTGTCGGCGAGCCATCGGTGATCAGCACCACATAGGCTTGAGGCTGGCAGCTGGCAAAGGGGCTGAGGTAACTTCCTCCAGAGGCGAAAGGCTGACCATACACCGCCGTACCGCTGCCAAAGGCCAATGACCCGCCGCTGAAATAGCGATACGCCTCAAACAGGGTCTCACACAGAGGGGTCCAGGTACTGGCGGTCAGCCCCTCTACTGTGCTGATCAGGTTGGCCTTGTTGATGGTGGACATCTCCTGAATGCCGCTGAGCAAGCGCCCCCCATGGCTGCCACTCTGATAGCGGTCGTCGCCACTGTTGACGTTGAACACCGCCAGCCCGAAATCCACACCAGGGGTACTCTCCACCATGGAGGTCACCACCTCCTTGGCAATGGCCAGGCGGCTGCGACGCACTGTCTCTGCGGTATGCAGGTAGTAGAGGTAGTTCTCCGTATAGAGGGTGACACTCTCGGCATTGGCAAATCCGGTTTGTGTCAGCGATGCCTGGGCAGCCGCTTCCAGCTCGGCAGCGCCGAGACCCGCATGACTGCCATCATAGGGCGCACTCTGCTGCAGGTCCTGGGGGAAACCGCTCATCTGCAGGCTGGTACTGGTGTGCCCCGCCGCATTGTTCAGGCGAAGGTCATGGATGTCCTGCAGGCAGTCAAAACCGTATCCGTCGATGCTGCCCCGGTCATGAGCCCATCTCAGGCTGGAGGGAAACCGGCGCCAGCGCCACTCGGGATCCCACCATCCCCCCTTGCGGAAGTTGAGCATGGAGTCGGTAAAGAAGCCGTTGTGATCGATGAGGGTCCCGGCGCCAGGATCTTCTGGGACCATAGGCGCCTCTGCCGCGGCGCAGCCATTGAGGCTGCGGTCAAAGTAGCGGTATTCACTGCCGCTTCTGGGGTCCGGCAGGTTGTCATTCACCTGACCACGCACATAGTAGAAGCGGCCACGGTCATTGCCTGCGGTGTAGTCATGGCCAGGGTCAAAGGGGGGCGGCGCTTCCTCCTCCTCAGTTTTCATCGAACCTGAATTATCGAAGATGATCAGCACCTGGGGGCGGCTGTCCGACGTCAGGGTGCCGCCATATACATAGAGCTCGGTGTCATCGGCCCAGCCGATGCCTACCCCCCAGATCGCCATTGCTACCAACAAAGTTCGCATCGTCAGTTCCCCACCAGCAGCACCTGCTGCTCTATCCCTGTGGTCACACTCAGGCGGCCCATCTCCCCCTTTCCATACCTCACTTGAGAGCTGACCTGATTGGTTCGACAGACAAAGTTGCTGCCCGCATCCGCCAACGCCGTCCGCTTACAGGGGGCCTCTGAGATGAAACCTATACTGTGCTCGGCGGAAAACAGGGTGTCGGCCTGAGTCCGAGTGCCGCTGTTGGTGAGCAGCAAGCTGTCTTCCCTGGCCAGGCGCTGGCGCTCCACAAACCCCTCCTGGGCTCCCCTGGCCTGCTGCAACGCCAACTGACGAGCCGCCGACGCCGCCGACCCCATCAGGGTCACCCGGCTTCCCCCCGCCAATGACAGCCCGAGCACCATCAGCAGCACCAACAGGAAGGTGCTGACCACCAATACGGCACCGCATTGTCGTCTCATAACTGCCCCCTCAGAGAGAGGACCGGATTGCGCAACATCACTGTGGCGCTGAACAGCCGCCTGGGAATGCCGTCATCGAAGCTCAGGGTGCCGTCTGGCAGGGTCAGCGCCAGAGTCTGTTGTGCCAGAGGATCCGCCTCCACGCCGCGAACCACCAGAAACAGGGAGACCGACACCAGGGTCAGGGCCCCCTCCCACTGCTCATGGCTCAGGAGGTCAGGCAGGATATAGCTGTCTACCGCCCCGTCTCCGGTTGAGTCCACCCCCAGCCTCAATTGCAGGGTCTCCACCCCCTCCACCAGCTCCTCCTCGACCATGCCACCGTTGACATAGAGCTGGCGCCACTTGAGCACCGGCACCCCGTCATCTCGGCGCTCCACGTAGAACACCCGATGCTGAAACTCCCAGTAACGCCCCTGGGTCAGGGTTGGCACCGGCAGGGTGTCGCCGGCGAACAGGACTCCGCGACTGGCATTGGCGAGCAGGTAGTAACGGTTGCTGTCCAGGCCAGCGATGTCCTGCGCCGGCCCCATGGCACGCTTAATCTGCACTACATGGCTGCCCTCCAGGGCTTCCTGCGCGCAGGTCATCTTGGGAGAAGCGGTTTGCCGGTAGGCCCACAGGAAACGAAAGTGCCCGCGCTGCCCAGGCAGTGACCCGTTGTTGTCACCGTCGCCGATGCAGTCATTGCCCACCGCAGCCAGCACCTGGACACTGCCCAGATTCAATGAATCTCCGGTGAGCTCTCCCCAAAACCCTGCTTGGGCGATCTCTTCCTTCATCAGTCTCAGGGCCAGCCGTGCCGACTCCTGCAGCTGGTTGTACTGGCCGGTATGGCTCACCGAGGAGGAGGAGGCGACGAAGACGCCCAGCACAGAGCCCAGCACAAACAGCCCCAGTGCCATGGCGATCATCATCTCCACCAGAGTCAGTCCCAGGTTTCGCCTCATAGAGTCACCTTGCTGCTGTCCAGGTAGGCCTGTCGCCGCCTGGGGCCGCCGCTGCCACACTCGTTACGCCAGCTGTCTCCCGAGGCAGCACCATCCCGGGTGCTGTGGCGGCTCTGCCAGCTGACCACCACCTCCACCCTGCTCCCCTGGACGCGAACACAGCCCTGTGCCGCCGCCAGCCCAGTTGCCTGGGAGCCTTTGAGTTCCCCACCTCCACGCAGGGACAGGGCCCACTGATAACTGTCCCAATTGAGCATTTGAGCCGGAGTACAGGGGGTGATGGCACTGCTGACAGACACACAGGCAGGGGTAGGGGGAGAGGGCACGGAAGTGCCGTAGCTGCCCTGATAGGCTGCCAACTGAGAGGGGTTGAGTCGTATCCGTTCCAGCATGGCTTCCGCCAGGATCAGGGCCCTGGCATGCTCGAAGGACTCAAAGCTGCTTCGCTGAGCAACGAGGTGCAGTTGCAGGGTGCCCAGCAGTCCCACTGCCAGCACCACCACCGCCACCAGCACCTCGATCAGGGTGACCCCTGATTGGGTAGAAATCGCCATAACATCCTTGTTGGCTCGGTGGAGTTCCCTATAGATCTAAGCTTATGCCAGCACAAAAAAAGCGCCACCCGAGAGGGTGGCGCCTGTTATATCGAAACAGAAGATGCTTATCTCAGCTCTATAGGCACTTGGAAAACCACGTTTTCTTCTCTGCCCTGGGCCTCTTCGACCGAGTCGGCGCCAAGATTCTGAAGCTCGGCAACCACCCCTTTCACCAGCACTTCCGGCGCCGAGGCACCGGCGGTCACGCCAATGGTGGCGGCCCCTTCCAGCCAGGCGGCGTCGATGTCTTCCGCGCCATCCACCAGATGGGCTCGGGCACCGGACTTCTCCGCCAGCTCACGCAGGCGGTTGGAGTTGGAGGAGTTCTTGGAGCCGACCACCAACACCAGATCACAGCGGGAGGCAAGCTCACGCACCGCATCCTGACGATTCTGGGTGGCGTAACAGATGTCATCCTTTCGGGGCCCGGCAATGGAGGGGAAGCGGCTCCTAAGGGTCTCGATGATCTCTGCAGTATCATCCACAGACAGGGTAGTCTGGGTAACAAACTGCAGGTTGTCCGGATCCCGGACCTCCATCTTGAGCACATCCTCCGGAGACTCCACCAGGTAGATGCCACCGTCGGCGTTATCGTACTGGCCCATGGTGCCTTCCACCTCTGGGTGTCCCGCATGGCCAATGAGCACACACTCCAGCCCCTTTCGGCTGGCCCGGGTCACCTGCATATGCACCTTGGTCACCAGAGGGCAGGTGGCATCGAACACCTTGAGGCCGCGGTTGTCCGCTTCCTGACGCACCGCCTGAGACACCCCGTGGGCACTGAAGATGACGATGCTGTTGTCCGGCACCTCGTGCAACTCATCCACAAACACTGCGCCCCGCTGACGCAGGCTGTCCACCACGTAGCGGTTGTGCACCACTTCATGACGCACATAGATGGGCGGCTCAAACAGTTCCAGGGCCCGCTCTACGATGCTGATGGCCCGGTCGACGCCGGCGCAGAAGCCCCGGGGGTTTGCCAGTTGAATCTGCATGCTCAGTCCTTAACGATGATGTCCAGCACTTCCAGGTCGAAGATCACCATCTGCCCGGCCAGGGGATGGTTGAAATCCACGGTGACAGAGTCCCCGGCCACCTCACGGATGATGCCCGGCACCTGGTTTCCGTCTGGAGTGGAAAACGCCATGATGGTCCCCTCAGTCAGATCCGCGTCGGCGGCAAACTGGGTGCGATCCATATGGTGGATGTTGTCCGGGTTACGCTCACCGAAGGCGTGCTGAGGATCCAGGGAGAAACGGCGGGTCTCTCCCTTACTCATGCCGCGAATGGCCGCTTCGAACGCACCGCTGAGGCTGCCGTCCCCCAGGGTCAGCCGGGCGGGCTTTCCATGGGCACGGGTGCTGTCGGCGACAGTGCCGTCGGGCAACTCCACATTGAAGTGAACGAATACCTGACTGTTGTTGCCAATCACTGGCTCTGTCATGACGCCTCCTTGACCTTACGGCCGTCCATAAAGCTGTCGAGGATCATCAGTACCGCCCCAACGCAGATGGCGCTGTCGGCGATATTGAAGGCTGGCCAGTGCCAGCTCCCCACGTAGAAATCGATAAAATCCACCACGTAGCCATAGGCAACCCGGTCGATAACATTGCCTATGGCACCGCCGATGATCAGCGCATAGGAGAGATTCAGCCGCCACTGGCTGCTCTCCTGGCGGCGCATCAGCACCAGCAACACCGTGGTCACCACCAGGGCAAAGCCGGCAAAGGCCCAGCGCTGCCAGCCCCCGGCATCGGCCAGGAAGCTGAAGGCGGCACCTGTGTTGTGCACATAGGTCAGATTCAGGCTGGGGATCAGGGCCACGCTTTCATAGAGCTGAAAGCTGTCCATCACCGCCAGCTTGGTCGCCTGATCCAGGACCAGGGCCACCAGAGCGACCCAGATCCATCGCAGGCCGCTGTTGTTCCACTGTAGTGCCATTGTCACTCCGTTAGGCAAACTGACGCTGCTCTCCGTCACCGTCAACGTTGGTGACACAGCGGCCGCACAGGCTTGGGTGCTCACCGTGGCTGCCCACGTCTTCGCGGTGGTGCCAACAGCGCTCACACTTGGCGGCCTCAGACAGGGTCACGCCTACCTTGATGCCGGCCAGGGCGGTCTCAGCCAGCTCACCGGCGTCAGCCAGTGGCGCCAGCTTAACATCACTGGTGATCAGCACGAAACGCAGCTCATCACCCAGGCTGGCCAGCAACGGAGTCAGGCTGTCGTCGGCATACAGGGTCACACTGGCGTCCAGCGGGTTGTTGATGCCGTCGGACTTGGCCTCTTCCAGCGCCTTGCGAACCACACTGCGCACCTCCAGCAGCTGCTGCCACTGGTCATCGCTCAGGGAGCCCTCTTCGCGGCTCAAACCGTCGTACCAGGTCTGGGTAAAGACAAACTGATCGCGCTCACCAGGCAGGAGCTGCCAGATCTCGTCGGCGGTAAAGCTCATTACCGGCGCCATCCAGCGAACCATGGCTTCCAGAATCAGGTACATGGCGCTCTGGCAGGAGCGGCGTGCATGGCTGTCCGCCTTGGCGGTGTACTGGCGGTCCTTGATGATATCCAGGTAGAAGCTGCCCAGCTCGATGGAGCAGAAGTGCATCAGCTTCTGGGTTACCTGCAGAAGGTTGTAGCTGTCGTAGGCCTCAACCAGCTCTTTTTGCAGATCGTAGGCACGGGCCACCATCCAGCGGTCCAGCTCCACCATCTCGGCCGGGGCCACCATGTGCTGGCTCGGCTCGAAGCCATTGATGTTGGCCAGCAGGAAGCGGGCGGTGTTACGGATACGGCGGTAAGCGTCGGCGCTGCGCTTGAGAATCTCATCGGAGACAGTCATCTCACCGGTGTAGTCGGTGGAAGCCACCCACAGGCGCAGAATGTCGGCACCCAGCTTGTTTACCACCTGCTGAGGGCTGATGACGTTACCGATGGACTTGGACATCTTGCGGCCCTTGCCATCCACGGTGAAGCCGTGGGTCAGCACCTGTTTGTAGGGGGCCTTGTCCTTGATGGCCACACCGGTCATCAGGGAGGACATGAACCAGCCGCGGTGTTGGTCGGAACCTTCCAGGTAGAGGTCTACCTCGGCACCACCAAACTCGTCACGGGCATCCACCACGGAGGCGTGGGTGGAGCCGGAATCAAACCATACGTCCAGGGTGTCCATCACCTTGTCGTACTGATCCGCTTCCTCACCCAGCAGCTCGGCAACGTCCAGATCCCACCAGGCCTGGATGCCGGCATCGGCAACCCGGTCCGCCACCATGTTCATCAGGGCAACAGAGTTGGGATGCAGCGCCTGAGTCTCTTTGTGGACGAACAGGGCGATAGGCACACCCCAGGTGCGCTGACGGGAGATACACCAGTCGGGACGACCGGCAACCATGCCCTCGATGCGGCTCTGGCCCCAGTCGGGGATCCACTGCACGCCCTTGATCTCCTCCAGGGAGCGCTCACGCAGCTTGGCCTGATCCATGGAGATGAACCACTGGGGAGTGGCACGGAAGATGATGGGGGTCTTGTGACGCCAGCAGTGCGGGTAGGAGTGACGGAAGGACTCGTGATGCAGCAGGGCACCCTTCTCCTTCAGCACGTCCACCACGGCATTATTGGCCTTGAAGACGTGCTGACCGGCAAACAGGGGGGTGTCAGGCAGGTAGACACCGTTGTTGCCCACAGGGTTGGCCACCTCCAGGTTGTACTTCAGACCCACCGCGAAATCCTCCTGACCATGGCCGGGGGCGGTGTGCACCACGCCGGTACCGGACTCTGTGGTCACGTGATCGCCCAGGATGGCCGGTACGGTCATCTCGTAGAAGGGGTGGTTGAACTGCTGCATCTCCAGATCCTGGCCCTTACAGTAGCCCAGGTTGTGGAAGTGTTCGATGCCGGCACGGTCCATCACATCCTTAACCAGATCCGCAGCCAGGATCAGGCGCTCGGGGTTGTCACCCTCAACCTGAACCAGGGCGTACTGCAGATCGGCGTGCAGACACACGGCGCGGTTGGCAGGCAGGGTCCAGGGGGTGGTGGTCCAGATCACCACGGAGACAGGGCCTTGGCCGGTGTGGCCTTCGGCACAGTCAAACTTGTCTTCCACCAGCTTGGCGTCCACGGCGCTGAAACGCACATCGATGGAGGGCGAGGTCTTATCCTCATACTCCACCTCGGCCTCGGCCAGGGCAGAGCCACAGTCGGTGCACCAGTGAACCGGCTTGGCGCCCTTGTGCAGGTGACCATTGTCGATGATCTTGGCCAGGGAGCGAATGATCTCCGCCTCGGTGCCGTAATCCATGGTTAGGTAGGGCTTGTCCCACTCTCCCAGCACACCCAGACGGATGAAGTCAGCTTTCTGACCCTCCACCTGCTTGTGGGCGTACTCGCGGCACTTCTGACGGAACTCAGCGGCAGAGATCTTCTGGCCAGGCTTACCCACCTTGCCCTCGACCTTCAGTTCGATAGGCAGACCGTGACAGTCCCAACCCGGCACATAGGGGGCATCGAAGCCGGCCAGGGTCTTGGACTTAATAATGATGTCTTTCAGGATCTTGTTAACAGAGTGACCGATATGAATGTCGCCATTCGCATATGGAGGGCCATCATGTAGAATGAATGGCTTCGCACCCTGACGGCTGGCACGAATCGCTTTGTACAGCTCTTTCTCGTCCCAGCGTTTCAGCATCTCAGGTTCCCGCTTGGCCAGGTTGCCACGCATGGGGAACTCAGTTTCCGGCAGGTTTAGCGTTGATTTGTAGTCGCTCATCGATCCTTTCACCATAGTTCAGGTAACACCAAGTATTTAATGCCCCTGTTATAAAGCAGTTTAAGACGCAGCAAGCAGGGTCTTGGCCTGCTGAGCATCCTTGATAATCTGTGATTGCAGAGCCTCGAGAGAATCGAAGGCCTGCTCCTTTCTCAGGTGGCTCACCAGAGCCACCCGCAAATGTTCTCCATAGAGGTCACCGTCGAACTCGAACAGGTGCACCTCCAGCTGACAACGTGTTCCCGACACCGTCGGTCTGTGGCCCACATTGGCCACCCCCTCATAGCAACGGTCACGCTCATCATAGACCCGCACCGCAAACACCCCGTTTACGGGCACCACCCGACGCTTCATCAGGATGTTGGCGGTGGGAAAGCCCAGGGTCCTACCCAGCTTGCGGCCATGAGCCACCCGGCCGGTTATCTGATAGTGATAACCCAGCATGCCATGGGCCCGGTCCAGATCTCCGTGCGCCAGGGCCAGGCGTATCAGGGTCGAGCTCACCCGCTGCTGAGCCACCATAAAGCTGTCGGTCGGCACCACCTGGAAGCCATGTTGCGCGCCAGCCTGCTCAAGGGCCTGGAAATTCCCCTTGCGCCCCTTTCCGAAACAGAAATCGTCCCCCACCACCAGGTAGCGAACGTCCAGCTTATCCACCAACAGTTGCTCAATAAACTGTTCACTGGTCAGCTCGGCAAACCTGTGGTTGAAGCTGATGCACAGCACCCGGTCCACCCCAAGCTCCGTCAACCGCCGCAGTTTATCCCGCAGCAGGTTCAGGCGTGCCGGCGCGCGATCCCCGGCAAAATGCTCCTGAGGCTGGGGCTCAAACAGCATCACCGTGGTGGGCAAGTTCAGCTCTTTGCCCTTTTCGACCAAGGAGTTAATCACCTCGGCGTGGCCACGATGGACCCCGTCGAAGTTACCTATGGTCAGAACGCACCCCCGGTGGCGGGGACGCAGATTATGTATACCTCGGATCAGCTCCATCGTATTGCCAGGGCTTTTTACTGTCGAAAATCGCCGGATTATACCTCAGAGTGGCGCCGGAATCAGCACTCAGGCTGCACGCAGATGACGAGGCCGGATCCCGGTCACCATCAGGATCACCAAATAGAGTGCCCCACCTGCGCCAATCAGCGCCGCCAGAGTCAGGCAACGCGCCATAAAGGTCATGGCGACCCACTCACTCTCCCCGGGGGAAAACTGCAGCAGAGTCACCGCCATCACCAGGGCAGCAAGGAGCACCTTGGCCACAAAACCCAGGGTTTCGCCGCTCAGGCGGTAGACTCCCTGACGGCGCAGACCAAGATAGAGCAGCCCTGCATTGAGGGTGGCGGACGCGGCAGTGGCCATGGCCAGTCCCACGTAACCGAAGGGGATCGCCAGCATCACGTTGAATACCATGTTGCTGACCATGGCGATGATGCCATAGCGCACCGGCGTCTTGGTATCCTGTCGCGAGTAGTAGCCCGGCGCCAGCACCTTCACCAGCATGAAGCTGAGCAGGCCGCTGCCATAGGCCATCAGGCTGTAGGAGGCCATCTGGCTGTCTGCCACGGAGAACTGGCCTCGCATAAAGAGCACCATCAGCATCGGCTGGGCCAGGGCGATCAACCCTGCCGCGGCGGGCACCCCCAGCACCACCACTGAGCGCACTCCCCAGTCCATGGTGGAGGCAAACTCCCCCCCATTGTCATCCACATGCTTACGGGAGAGTGCCGGCAAAATCACCGTGGCGATGGCGATGCCAAACAACCCAAGGGGAAACTCCAGCAAACGGTCCGAGTAGTAGAGCCAACTGATGGAGCCGGTCATCAGGAAGCTGGCAATAAAGGTGTCAAACAGCAGGTTTATCTGACTGACCGACACCCCGAACATCGCCGGCAGCATCAGGGTGCGAATCCGCTTAACCCCATCGTCATTCCAGCCCCAGCTTGGTTTTACCAGTACCTTGGCCTTGATAAGGAAGGGGATCTGGAACAGGAACTGAATCAGGCCTCCCAGGAATACCCCCCAGGCCAGGGCCAGCTCGGGTCGGGCCAGTTGAGGGGCCAGCCACAGCGCACAGCCGATGATGGCAACATTCAAAAACACCGGGGTAAAGGCGGCGACGGCAAAACGCCCCAGGGTATTGAGGATCGCCCCGGACAACGCAGTAAAGGTGATGAACCACAGGTAAGGGAAGGTGATCTTCAGCATCAGGCTGGCCAGCTCAAACTTGGCCCCCGCCGGCTCGTCGTTGAGCCAGGCCACAAACCAGCCGGTGCCAAACAGCGCCGCCAATACCGGCGAAGCCACTACCCCCACCAGGGTGACAATGGTCACCAGGGTGCCCAGGGTGCCGCTCACCTTGGCAATCAGGTGACGAACCTCCTCGTCACTGCCCTTCTGCTTATATTCGGTCAATACCGGCACAAAGGCCTGGGCAAAGGCGCCCTCGGCAAATAACCGCCGAAGGAAGTTGGGAATCTTGTTGGCCAGGAAAAATACATCCGCCGCGGCGCCCGCCCCCATCAGGTTGGCCACCACCACATCCCTAACCAATCCCAGAACACGGGAGATCAGGGTCATGGCACTCACCACGGCCCCGGAGCGCATCAACTGTTTACTCAAAGGAAATTGCTCTACTTTTCACTGCCGGAGCGCCACAAAGAGGCCAGGGTGAGAAATATCCCTCACTGCCCCTGTCGCCCGGCAAAAAATGCTGCTAGAATTGCGCCCCATCTTAAACTAGTTGGCCCGAAGAATGCCAAAGTTAGGAGTTTCTCCGAACTTGGTGTCGCTAATTTGCGCGGCGTGATTGACATTGCCCCATAAAAGCGGTATTTTCCACGGCCTTTGAGAATACGACAGCACCGTCTTTTAGGAGTTTGACCTTGGCTAACATCAAGTCTGCTAAGAAGCGTGCAATTCAGTCTGAGAAGCGTCGCCAGCACAATGCTAGCCGCCGCTCCATGTTGCGCACCTATCTGAAGAAAACCGTAGCTGCTATCGCCTCTGGCGACAAAGCTGCTGCTACCGAAGCTTTCAACGCCGCCGCGCCGATCCTGGATCGCATGGCGACCAAAGGCCTGATTCACAAGAATAAGGCTGCCCGTCACAAGAGCCGTCTGAACGCTCAGATCAAAGCTCTGTAAGCTTCTGATTTCGTGACGATAAAAAACCGGCCTAGGCCGGTTTTTTTTATGCCTGAAATTCAGCACCCCGCCCTTTTGGTTCTTTGCCTGGCCCCATCCGAATCTGCTACATTGCCCGGCCAAGGAAAAATCACAACCAGAAGGACCCCCATGCGTCTGCCCCTGACACTGCTCGCCGGCCTGCTGGCCGCCCACACCACACTGGCCGCCCCCTTTACTCAGGAGGTCCTGAGCCAGGGCCAACAGCTGCGCCAACACGCCACGGTCAGCAATCAGGCCTGGAATCTGCTGGAATCTCTCACCACAGAGGTCGGCCCACGCCTTCCGGGGACCGAAGCGGACCGCCGCGCCGTCGCCTGGGCCCAAGCCAAGCTGGAGACCATGGGGTTCGACAAGGTCTACGCCGAACCCGTCACAGTCCCCCATTGGCACAGGGGAGAGGCCAAGGCCAGTATTACCGCTCCCTTCCCTCAGCCCCTGGTGGTCAGCGCTCTGGGTAACACCATAGGCACGCCCGCCGAAGGTGTGGAGGCCCAGGTGGTGGCCTTTGACACCCTTGAAGACCTGAAACAAGCCGATGCGAGCTCGGTGAAGGGAAAGATTGTCTTCATCAACCATAAGATGGAGCGACACAAAAATGGCCGCGGCTATGGCCCTGTGGTCAAGGCCCGGGGTAAAGGCGCCGTGGAAGCCGCCAAGAAGGGCGCCGTGGCCATGCTGCTGCGCTCCGTCGGCACAGACAGCCACCGCTTCGCCCACACAGGTATGATGCGATATCAGGACGGCATCGCCCAGATCCCCGCCGCCGCCCTGTCAAACCCGGACGCAGACCAACTGGCGCGCCTGCTCAAACGGGAGCAGCCGGTTCGCCTCAACCTGACCCTGGGCAGCGAAACCCGAACCGAGCAGACCAGCTACAATGTGGTGGCCGAGATCACCGGCAGCACCCTGCCAAATGAAGTGGTCCTTATCGGAGCTCACCTGGACTCCTGGGACGAGGGCACCGGCGCCCTGGATGACGGCGCCGGCGTCGCCATTGTCACCGCCGCCGCCAGGCACATCATCGAGCGCGGCCTCAAGCCTAGGCGCACCATCCGGGTGGTACTGTTCGCCGCCGAGGAGATTGGCCTTGTCGGCGCCAAGGCCTATAAGAAGGCTCACCTGGATACGCTGGACCGCATCTATATCGCCGCCGAAGCGGACTTCGGCGCCGGTCCCATCTATCGCCTGGACTCCAGGGTCAATGAGGCCGCCTTGCCGATGATGGATGAGGTCGCCCGACAACTGGCCTCCCTGGGGGTTGAGAGGGGTCATAACCGCACCTGGGGTGGCCCGGATGTCTCCATCCTGCCGGACGAAGGGGTTCCGGTAGCGGGCCTGTCCATGGACGGTACCGACTATTTCGACTTCCACCACACCATGGACGACACCCTGGATAAGGTGGATCCGGATGCCCTGCGCCAGAGCAGCACCGTCTACACCCTCTACACCTGGCTGATGGCCAACGCCGAACAGCCTCTGCGCCCCATCCCCCTTCCAAAGGAGTGAGCGGGGAAACGAACACAAAAAAGGAGGACCCTGAGTCCTCCTTTTTTAATGGGCAGCCGGTCAGTTAAGCTGGCTCGTCCCGCAGGAACACCAGGGTCTTATCGTCAGAGTGCTCGGCGCTGTAGTAGTAGCCGCCGTAGTTAAACTGCTCCAACTGGGCCAGCTCAGTCACCTGCTCCTTGGCCATGAAGCGGGCCATCATCCCTCTCGCCTTCTTGGCGTAGAAACTGATGATCTTGTACTGGCCATTCTTCAGATCCTTGAAGACCGGGGTCACCACCTTGGCGTTCAGCTCACGGACCTTGACCGACTTGAAATACTCGTTTGAGGCCAGGTTCACCAGAACCTGGGTCTGCTGCTCCGCCAGAGCCTGGTTAAGCCGGTCGGTGATCAACTTACCCCAGAACGCATACAGGTCCTTGCCCCTGGGGTTGGCCAGCTTGGTGCCCATCTCCAGACGATAGGCCTGCATCAGGTCCAGAGGACGCAACAGACCGTAGAGACCGGAGAGAATCCTCAGGTGCTTCTGGGTGTACTCCAGCTCCGGCTCACTCAGGCTGGTCGCCTCCAGGCCGGTGTAGACATCACCATTGAAGGCAAACAGTGCCTGCTTGGCATTCTCCGGGGTAAAGGGGGCACTCCACTCCTGGAACCTGGCCACATTCAGTCCCGCCAGCTTGTCACTGAGCTTCATCAGGGAGGCCAGATCCGCCGGAGTCAGCTTACGGCACACCTCAATCAGCTCGGCGGCCTCATCCAGCAACTGGGGCTGAGTGCTGACGGCAGTGGGGGCGGGGTTGTCGTAATCCAGATTCTTGGCGGGGGAAATAACGGCCAGCATGGCAGGCTCCATCCTTATTCAAAAGTGATGGAGCCATGATAGCACCGGCGCCCAACAAAAAAACCACGCCGGCTGGCGTGGTTTTCGATAGGGGTAATCGGCTTACTTCTCCCAGACGCCCGGGGCCAGTTTGCCCTTGAGCTCAGGGAAGCGTGCAGGATCAAAGCTCGGGGTCTTACCCGCATCCAGCTGCTGCACATAATCCTTGGCCAACTTCACCGCCAGACCGGAGAGGCCCAGGATCGCCACAATGTTCACCAGCGCCATCATACCCATGGAGGCATCGGCCAGATCCCAGACCACGGCCACCTTGGCCAGAGAGCCAAACAGCACCATACCCAGCACGGCGATGCGGAACAGCATCAGGCCTTTGTGGGTGTTGCCGTTCAGGAACATGATGTTGTTCTCGGCGTAGCTGTAGTTGGCGATGATGGAGCTGAAGCTGAACAGGATGATGGCAAAGGCCACGAAGTAGCTTGCCCAGCCACCCAGTTCATTGGTCAGAGCCAGCTGCAGCAGGCCAATACCCTGGGCATCACCCGGGTTGTCCAGAACACCGGAGAGCAGGATGATGGCCGCGGAGGCGGTACAGATCACCAGGGTATCCACGAATACGCCGGTCATCTGGATAAAGCCCTGGGAAGCCGGGTGCTTGGGGTTGGGGTTGGCACTGGCCGCCACACTGGCCGCAGAACCCATACCCGCTTCGTTAGAGAACAGGCCACGCTTGGCACCGATGATCAGGGCACCCAATGCGCCGCCGGCAAACTGCTCCAGGCCAAAGGCACTCTCGATGATCAGCGCCAGAGCCGCAGGCACCTTGCCCAGGTTCAGGAACACCACCACCAGGGCAACCGCCAGGTAGACCACGGCCATAATGGGCACAATTACCTCGGAGGCGTGGGCCACCTTCTTCATACCACCGACAATAATGAAGGCGGTTGCGGCGACCATCACCAGACCCAGCATCAGTTTGTCGATGCCGAAGGCATCACCGATGGCACCGGCAATGGTGTTGGCCTGAACGGCGTTGAACACGAATCCGAAGGAGATGATCAGGAAGATGGAGAACAGGATCCCCATCCAGCGCTGACCCAGCCCCTTCTCCATGTAGTAGGCAGGACCGCCACGGTAGAAGCCTTCATCATCTTCAACCTTGAACAGCTGAGCCAGGGTGGCCTCGACGAATGCGGTGGACATGCCAAGCAGGGCAATGACCCACATCCAGAAGATGGCACCAGGACCACCACCGACGATGGCCACGGCGATACCCGCCATGTTACCGGTACCCACACGGGCAGCCATGGAGGTACAGAACACCTGGAAGGAGGAGATGCCGTGTTCGGTCTCACGACCATGCATCACAGAGCGGAAGCCATGACCCAAACGGCGGAACTGGATGAAGCCCAGACGTACGGTAAACAGGAAGCCTGCAAATACCAGCAGGTAGATCAGGATGTGATTCCACAGTAGACCGTTTACGGCGCCGGTTGCCGAAGCCAGAACGTCGTTCACGGCTTCCAGGGCAGTGGCCCCGGTGACTGCTGTCATATTCATATTGGAATTCTTCTTTGCTGAGTGAAAAAGCCCGGCGTCATTCTTACCGGTTCACTATTAATGGGACTGTCCCTAACCACAAAGTGCGGCCGTGCCTGGCCTTTCGCCCCTATTTAGGGTTGTAATTGAACAAAAGAGGGCAACTTTTAGGCACCTCTTTCGGGCGATGGGGGGGCACGTTAGCATAGGTTTTTCAGAACAGCGCGTGAGGCCGCTCACAACACAACACCCCGCTATCCTGGACGCAACGAAGGCATTACCGAAAAACCCACCTGCGGCAGCATTTTTTTAACCTGAAGCCAATATTTTACCCATGATCGTCGTGGCAAACGCCTGCCTGACGACTACCTTTTTCTATAGGCAGAGGGTAACGATCTTCGCCAACACTCATTCTGGACACTTTTCACTCACCCGTGGATGGAAAAAAGCCCTGTTCCATGAAAAACCCGGTGAAAATTGACTTATATGGGTGAACCCCGGTGTCCCTTTGATCTAGACTCTCTGATTCTGTCCGAAAAAGTGGCTTGAAACTACTGAGAAACAAGCACCTTTTATCTACACAGAACCTAACTCTTGCCTCAGCTCACGGCTGGAGAAGAGGCAAGAGGCTAAAGGGAATTCACTCCCAAAATGCGCGATTGGGTCCCTGGAGCTGGCGATTTACTGTAATTTTATTACTTTATTGTTGGCAAATAATACAAAATCGCATTTAATGGTGGGCTAATTGCCCAGAAAGTTGTAACGGAAGAACATCTATGTCTAATGCTCTAAACCAACTGAAAGCACTGACGACCATAGTAGCCGATACCGGTGATATCGAAGCGATCAAGCGCTATCACCCGGAAGACGCCACCACCAACCCCTCTCTGATCCTGAAGGCTGCCCAGATCCCTGAGTATGCCCCGCTGATCGAGGAAGCGGTCGCCTGGGCCAAGGCGCAGAGCAGCGATCCTGCACAACAACTGGAAGATGCCGCCGACAAGCTGGCGGTCAACATCGGCCTGGAGATCCTCAAGATCGTTCCCGGACGCATCTCCACCGAGGTGGATGCCCGTCTCTCTTTCGACACCAAAGGCTCCATCGATAAAGCCCACAAGCTGATGCGTCTTTATAATGAAGCGGGAATCAGCAACGAGCGTATCCTGATCAAGCTGGCCTCCACCTGGGAGGGCATTCAGGCCGCACGTCACCTGGAGCAGGAGGGGATCAACTGCAACCTGACCCTGCTGTTCAGCTTTGCCCAGGCCCGCGCCTGTGCCGAAGCCGGCGCCTACCTGATCTCCCCCTTCGTGGGCCGGATTCTCGACTGGTACAAGGCCAGCACCGGCAAGGAGTACAGCGCGGCCGAAGATCCAGGTGTACTCTCCGTCAGCAACATCTACGACTACTACAAGCGCCACGGCTACCAGACCGTAGTGATGGGCGCCAGCTTCCGCAACACCGGCGAGATCCTGGAACTGGCAGGCTGCGACCGCCTGACCATCGGCCCAGGCCTGCTGGAGCAACTGGAACAGAGTGATGTCCAGGTGGAGAGAAAGCTGAGCTTCAGCGGCGAAGTGGAATCCCGCCCAGCCCCCATCACCGAAGCCCAGTTCCGCTGGGAGATGAACCAGGATGCCATGGCCACAGACAAGCTGTCCGAAGGTATCCGAAACTTCGCCATCGACCAGGACAAGCTGGAAACGATGCTCAGCGAAAAGCTGACCGGTTAACGCGATTTTCCGGGCTCCCCATCTGGGGAGCCTGACTGTTTTATAAGGATCTGTCATGAGCACCCTGACCTCCCTGCCCGCCTGGAAAGCCCTGGCGGAGCACGCCGAAGAGATTAAGGCCACCCACCTCAGAACCCTGTTTGCCGACGACCCTGCCCGCTCACAGCGGTATCTGGCGGGGGCCGCTGGCCTGCAACTGGATTTCTCCAAGAACCGCATCAATGACCTGACTCTCAAGCTGCTGGCACAGCTGGCCGACGAGTCCGGCCTGAGTGCCAAGATAGACGCCATGTTTGGTGGCGATGCGATCAACCACACCGAAAATCGCGCCGTGCTGCACACCGCCCTGCGCAGCGGCAGTGACACCCCTCTGCTGGTGGACGGTGAGGATATTCGTGAGGAGATCGCCAGCACCCTGAGCAAGATGGAAGCCTTCGTTAAAGCGGTTCACCAGGGAGAATGGCTGGGCTACACCGGCAAGAAGTTTACCGACATCGTCAGCATTGGCATCGGTGGCTCCTTCCTGGGGCCCAAGATCATGGCCGAGGCACTCAAGCCTTACTGGCACAAGGATCTCAACTGCCACTATGTGGCCAATGTCGACGGCACCGCCATCAGTGAGAAGCTGAAGAGGGTGGATCCGGAGACTACCCTGTTTGTGATGTCCTCCAAGTCCTTCACCACTCAGGAAACACTGACCAATACCCTGACCGCCCGGGACTGGTTCCTGGCCAAGGGTGCCCCGGATAAAGCCATTGGTCAGCACTTCGTTGCCGTGACTTCCAATGTGCCTGCCGCGGTGCAGTTTGGCATCGACGAAGAGAACATCTTCCCCATGTGGGACTGGGTGGGCGGCCGCTACTCCATGTGGTCCGCCATCGGTCTGCCCATCGCCCTGCAAATTGGCTTCGACCAGTTCCGTCAGCTGCTCGATGGTGCCGCCCAGATGGATCAGCACTTCCACAGCGCGCCTCTGGAGAAGAACCTGCCCATGCTGATGGGTCTGCTGGCCGTGTGGTACACCAACTTCTTTGACTCCGCCAGCCATGTGATTCTGACCTACGACCACTACCTGCGCGGTTTGCCCGCCTATGTCCAGCAGCTGGATATGGAAAGCAACGGCAAAGGGGTCAACGGCGACAGCAGCGAAGTGGACTACCACACCGGACCGGTGATCTGGGGCGGCGAAGGCACCAATGGTCAGCACGCCTATCACCAGTTGCTGCATCAGGGCAGCGGCGTAATCCCCGCAGACTTCATCCTGCCACTGAACAGCCACAACCCGCTGGGCCGTCATCACGCCATGCTGGCCGCCAACTGCTTTGGCCAGACCCAGGCGCTGATGGCCGGAAAGACCCTGGAGGAGGCCCGTCGAGAGCTGGAGCAGAAGGGGATGGACAACGACGCCATCGAAGCCCTGGCTCCCCACAAGGTGATGCCGGGTAACAAACCCAGCAACACCCTGTTGATGAACAAGCTGACTCCGGCCACCCTGGGTGCACTGGTGGCTCTGTATGAGCACCGCACCTTCGTCCAGGGCGCGATCTGGCAGATCAACTCCTTCGACCAGTGGGGGGTTGAGCTCGGCAAGGTGTTAGGCAATTCCATATTAGATGACCTGGAAAGCGATACTCCAAAGCTGGATCAGGATGCCTCCACAGCCAGGCTGATTACTATCTTCCGTAAAGGAGAGTTGTAGTCGAGTAATCCCCTTCTGTCTCAGTAACCTTTATGCAACATTTGAGTTGCATACTGAAATCCGGCTGTGATATACCGATATTACTGAGGCAAAGCTGAGGAGGGGACCTATGGAAAGGTTGGATTACGGCTCACCATTAGGAAGCGTGGTCGAAAAGCCGACCCGTTCACGGAGCAGCAGCAAGAAGCGCAAGTGGCGGGAAATTGAAGCACTGAAAGAGCGTCATCGCTTAGAGAAAGAGCTGCAAGATATCGATTTCAACTACGAGCCCGACTGGGACCTCATCGAAGCCTGACAGAATTAACAAAGCCCCGCACTCGCGGGGCTTTTTGTTTCACACCATCCGATGCTCAATCCTCAACGTCCGCCAGGTAGTTGCGCAGGTCCTCAAACTCCTGCTCCGAGGCACTGCCAAACAGGGGGTCCTCGACCAGTTTACTGGCCACCAGGCGGTCCACCTGCTTCCAGTCATCGTCATCGAAGGCCTTGGCCAACTCGGGCAACACCTTGGTTTCCTCGTATTTGAGGTGACGAGTCTGCATCTCAACGAAGGCTTCCACATCGTGGATCAACTTCTCCCTGGGCACCACCGCATCATTGAGGATCATCCCCAGGGTATCCAGCAGCTCCTCGGTGGAGACGCGCAGAGACTGGTGCTCCTTCTCCAGCTGACTGACCTCCCCCTCTCGCCCTGTCTTGTCCAGATAGTGGCGATAGAGAATATCTTCCATGGGATGATGGCTGTGGTCGGCGTACTGCATCAGGTAGTGCACCACATCCCGGATCAGGGTCAGGTTGACCTCCTGCCCCTCTCGCAGACTCTTCGCCTTACCGGAGAGAACCCGGAGCAGAGTCAGAATGTGTTTGTGGTCGGTATGAATCCTGGCCAGCATGGCATTCCCCTCAAAAACGTACGTCGTTTAATCATAGTTAAATTTAAGTTGCCGCCAAAAAACATTTTCTGTTCAAGCCTCTAAGCTTTGACAGAGATCAAGGGCACCAGTCAATCGGGGACAATCCCCGCTGCTCCAGCCACTGATTGGCCATGGAGAAATGGCGACAGCCGAAGAAGCCTCGATGGGCCGACAGAGGAGATGGGTGGGGGGCGGTCAGCACCAGATGGCGACTCTCATCCAGTCTGGCTCCCTTCTTCTGTGCATGAGCGCCCCACAGCATGAACACCGCACCTGGGTGACGCTGATTCAGCTCCTCCATGAGCACATCGGTAAACTGCTCCCACCCAAAACGGGCGTGGGAGTGGGCCTTCCCCCGCTCAACGGTGAGCACCGTATTAAGCAGCAAGACGCCCTGCTCAGCCCACCCCTGGAGGTATCCGTGATCCGGAACGTCAAATCCGGGGATATCCTGAGCCAGCTCCTTGTAGATGTTCTTCAGTGAGGGTGGGGTTGCTACCCCCTGAGGCACTGAGAAGCTCAAACCATGGGCCTGGCCCGGGCCGTGATAGGGGTCCTGACCGAGGATCACCACCTTGACCTGTTCGAAAGGGGTCTGGAAAAGCGCGTTGAACACCTCTCCACTGGGGGGGTAGACCTCGACACCACTTTGCCTGATATCGGCAATGCGGCGGGCCATCTCCTGAAAATAGGGCTGCTCTCGCTGCCTATCCACAATGCCCTGCCAGCTAATATCCACGGTTTCTCCCGGCTCTGCTCGAAAAAAGGCACAGCATAAACAACCCAATGATTCAGAGCAATTGATCCCTGGCTGACAACTCCCTACTATCCTGCAGATTGCAAAAATCAGGAAATGCACAGATGAGACGAATCGGAGCCCATGTCAGCGCCTCGGGGGGCGTAGAGAATGCCCCCCTGAACGCCCGGAAGATTGGTGCAAAGTCCTTTGCCCTGTTCACCAAGAACCAGCGCCGCTGGCAGGCCAAGCCCCTTACGGAGAAGAGCATCAAGGCCTTCAAGGAGAACTGCACCGAGGTGGGCATCGCCCCGCAGCATATCCTGCCCCATGACAGCTATCTGATAAACCTGGGCCACCCGGACCCCGACGCCCTGGCACGCTCCCGGGATGCCTTTATCGATGAGATGCAACGCTGCGAGCAACTGGGTCTGCCTCTGCTTAACTTCCACCCAGGCAGCCACCTGAAGCAGATCGACGAAGAGCACTGCCTGAAACTGATTGCGGACTCCATCAACCTGGCCCTGGAAAAGACCCAGGGGGTGACCGCCGTAATAGAAAATACCGCAGGGCAAGGCTCCAACATGGGTCACCGCTTCGAACAACTGGCCCGCATCATCGAACTGGTTGAGGACAAAAGCCGGGTGGGAGTCTGTCTCGATACCTGCCACACTTTTGCCGCTGGCTATGACCTCTCCAGCTACGCCGCTGCCGAGGCCACCTTCGCCGAATTCGACTCTGTCGTTGGGCTTGAATACCTCAAGGCGATGCACCTCAATGGCTCCAAATCCACCCTTGGCAGCCGGGTGGACCGGCACCATAGCCTGCAACAGGGAGAGATGGGAACCGAAGTGTTTGAGTTTCTTATGAATCACCCCTCGACGCAGGAGATCCCCATGGTCCTGGAGACCATAGATGAAGATCTTTGGGCCGAAGAGATCCGCTGGCTGTACAGCCTGGAGAGAGGGTAAACCCGGAAAACAGGCAAAAAAAAGGCAGGCCATCAAGGCCTGCCGACAGTAAAATAGCAAAAGGGACTGATGTAGTGAGAAGCTCCGACACAAAAAAACTTCTCGGCCCCATTTGGCAAAATAACTGGATGAAACGAAAAACACTCACACACTGAGATGGCACAAACCTTGTGCCTATACCCTGCGGCGATCATTGACCTGGACTCTGACTCCTGAATCAACGAGGTGTTCAATTTACCCCCAACCCCGGCCCCGTACAAACGACGAAAAATACTCCTCGAATTAATTTCGCTCATGTGAAATGGCGACACCGCTCCCATTAACCGATCTCTACAAATCATTAACTTCATGCAGCTGGACCATTGCTGTGACCCATGCCACAGCACAGAGGTGGGTATCAATGCAAATAAGTGTCATTAATAAGCCAAGCTGATAGAGTGTGGCCTCCACTCTCCACAGCAAGTCAGGAACTGCGATGATCGATTTCCGCTCCGATACGGTAACCCGCCCCAGTGAAGAGATGCGCCGCCTTATGGCCGACGCCCAGGTTGGGGACGACGTCTATGGTGATGATCCCAGCGTCAACCGACTGGAGGAGTACGCCGCCGATCTGGCCGGTTTCGAAGCAGCCCTGTTCACCAGTTCAGGCACCCAGGCCAACCTGCTGGCGCTGATGAGTCATTGCCAGCGGGGAGACGAATACCTCTGTGGTCAGCAGGCACACAACTACCGATTCGAAGGCGGTGGTGCTGCGGTCCTGGGCTCCATTCAGCCTCAACCGGTGGAGAACAACCCGGATGGCACCCTGCCCCTGGATAAGCTGGCGGCCCAGATAAAGCCTGACGACATCCACTTCGCTCAGACCCGGCTGCTCAGCCTGGAGAACACCATTGGCGGTAAGGTACTTCCCCAGGAGTACCTGGCTCAGGCCCAGCGCTTTGCCTTCGATCACGGCCTGAAGATTCATCTGGATGGCGCCCGGGTGTTCAATGCAGCGGTAAAGCAGCAGCTGCCCCTGTCCGCCATCGCCCAGCATTTCGATTCGCTGACCATCTGTCTCTCCAAGGGGCTGGGGGCGCCAGTAGGATCGCTGCTGGTCGGTGATGAGGCTCTGATCAACAAGGCTCGCCGCTGGCGCAAGATGCTGGGAGGGGGCATGCGCCAGGCGGGTATCCTGGCAGCCGCCGGACACTACGCCCTGGAGCACAATGTGGAACGCCTGGCCGAGGATCACGCCAATGCCCTGCACCTGGCCAGTGAACTGAGCCAGTTGGAGGAGCTTGAAGTGGATATGGCCCAGGTTCAGACCAATATGGTGTTTGCCCGCCTCAAGGGCCAGGACCCTAGGGCTCTGCAGCATCACCTGGCTCAGAGGGGTATCATCATCTCTGCGGCCAACACCCTGAGACTGGTGACCCACCTGGATGTGGATCGAGCCGACATGGATAAGCTGGTCACCGAAACCAAAGCTTTCTTTGCGAGTAACAGATAATGAGCAACACACGCACTCCCCAGGGCCAACTGCTGCTGCGTACCCTGGCCATGCCCGCCGACACCAACCCCAACGGCGACATCTTCGGCGGTTGGATCATGTCCCAGATGGACATGGCCGGCGGCCTGCTGGCCAAGGAGATCGCCCGCGGACGCATCTGCACGGTCTCGGTAGATGGCATGAGCTTCCACACGCCGGTATCTGTGGGAGACGCCGTGTGCGTTTATGGCCAATGTACCCGAGTCGGCACCAGCTCCATGACCATCACCCTGGAAGTGTGGGCCAAGCCGGTGCTCAAGGGGGAAGATGGCCGTCATTGCGTAACCGAGGGCACCTTCACCTATGTGGCGATCACCGATTCCGGTAAGCCAAGGCCGGTACCGGCGCAGCGCTGACATCAGCAGCCATAACGGAAAAAGGGGAGCCAATGGCTCCCCTTTTTAATGTCCCTCATGGATCAAGTGACCACAGACATCAATGCAGCTTTAACTCAGGCCGCATCAATCGCTGCAACCCATTGAGAGTCATCAGCAGCAGACCCCGCCACACCCCATGCAGGGCGATCAGGTGACGACGGTAGAGGGTGGTATACACCCAACGTGCCAGCTTACCCTTCACCGTCATGCCACCGCCGACGCAGGAGAGCAGGTTACCCACGGTATGAAATCTGGACATGTTGATGAAGGCACCAAGATCCCGGTACACATACTCTCCCAGTGTGGCGCTCGAGTCCTCCATCAGCTTCTGGATGTTCTCCCCCACCAGCAGAGCCATCTGCCGGGCGGTCTGCCCCCTTGGCGGCACCCAGGAACCGTCCTCCTGAGGACAGGCGGCGCAGTCTCCGAAGGCGAAGATGGCCGGATCGGTGACGCTCTGACAGCTGGGGTGGACCAGGATCTGATCCGTCTCGCTGGTTTCCAGCCCCAGAGTGGAGAGCATGGGGTGTCCTTTCACCCCGGCTGACCAGATCACCATATCGGATGGGATAAACTGGCCTTCGCTGGTCAGCATGCCATCCGCCTGAACTTCACTGATGCGGGTATTGGTCATCACATTGACCCCCAGCTTGCCCAGTTCCCGGCCAACCGCGTCGCAGATGTGTAGCTTATCGATCCTCGGCAATACCCGATTGGAGGCTTCAATCAGGTTAACCTGCAGCAGATCCTCATTGATGTCATAACCATAACCCCGCAGGGTATTGGCCGCATGGTGCATCTCCGCCGCCATCTCCACACCTGTTGCTCCGGCACCGACAATGGAGATCTGGAAATGCTCCGTCTCCACATTGTGTTCTTTGGCGTACTGCAGGAACCGATTACGGATCTTGCGCCGAAGCAGCATCGCCTCCTCGGTCAGATCCAGGAAGTCACAGTGCTGCTGTACTCCGGCAATGCCAAAATCATTGGTCACCGCACCGACACCCAGCACCAGAAAATCGTAGTCTATGCGCCGCTCAGGCAGGATCTCCCCGCCCTGATCATCCATCATGGGTGACAGGATCAGCTGCTTGGCTCCCCGGTCGATGCCATGCAGCATCCCCTGCTCAAACCGATAACCGTTTCGGGCAGCATGCACCCGGTAGTCCAGGGCATTGAGCCCCTCATCCAGGCTGCCCGTAGCCAGCTCATGAAGCAGAGGTTTCCAGATATGGTGGTCACAGCGATCCACCAAGGTAATCTCCGCTTTTCCCTTTTTTCCTAATTTTCTGCCCAGCTTAGTCACTATCTCCATACCGCCGGCTCCGCCGCCGACGATCACTATCTTGGTCATTGCTCCACTCCAAATTGGGCTTCTTAGGAAAACTCCATGCGGGTCGCTCCCGCCTCCCGGTAAAATGCCGGGCCAACAACGGCTTAAGCAAAACTTGATCCAATGAAGATCGGGCCGAGTCTAACAATGGCCCACATAGTCAGCAATTAGCCAAAAGGATAGTGAAAAAGCTTTTATGATCAGTAACTAAATAAACCATAAAAGAAGACAGGGAGCACAAGGACAGGCCAATATATTGAAAGTTTTCTTGGAAAAATAACCAATTGACCAATTAGACTTTCGCTAATCTTGAAAAGTTACGATTTTATGCACCAAGACTGTGCAGGGAAGGGAAATGGTGCGTCAGAACGAAATTTAATCTCCTGCACTGCTCAGAAAACTACAGGAGGCCTCACCACCGGTTCAGGGGTAAGACCAAATCAGTGAGCCAGGGCTTCCACCTTCAGGAGCTTGCCAAACTCCACTATGGGCATGGGCCTGCCGTGGAGATACCCCTGCATCAGATCGCAGCCGTGACGGGCCAGCCAGCGTTGCTGCTCTGAATACTCCACCCCCTCGGCAACCACAGTGAGATCCAGGGTCTTGGCCAATGACAACACCGCCTTGGTTATCTTGCAGTAATAGGGATCCCTGGGAAGCTGACGCACAAAGCTGTGGTCTATCTTCAGCACGTCGAAGGGGAGTTGGGACAGGTAGGCCAGCGAGGAGTAACCGGTACCAAAGTCATCAATGGCAAAGCAGATCCCCAGATCCTTCAGCCTGAGCATCACCTCTTTGCCCCGAGCCAGGTTCTCCATCATCATCGACTCAGTCAGCTCAAACTCAACCATCCTGGGATCCACCCCGGTACGCTTAATCACCGACTCCACCCGTTCGACGAACTTGCTGTCCATCAACTGGCGGGCAGAGATGTTCACCGCCACCCCCATCTCTCCCCCCTGACAGTTCCAGCTGCACACCTGAAGACAGGCCTGTTCAAGAACCCACTCTCCAATCTCCAGTATCAGGCCACTTTGCTCAGCCAGGCCGATAAACTCATCAGGTGGCACCACACCCAATTCCGGATGCTGCCAGCGCAGCAACGCCTCAGCCCCGACAACCTGCCCCTGCTGATTACACTGTTTCTGATAGTAAACCTGCAGTTGATTTCGCTCCAGCGCGTAGCGCAAGTCCTGCTCCAGTTGCACCCTGCGACGCTCCATATCGCCCTGCTCCGGGGTATGGATGCAGAGGCGATCCCCTCCCAGGGCCGCAGCCCGCCCTGCGGCACAGTCTGCATCGCGCACCAGGCTGTCTACATCCCGCTCTGACAACCCCGTTGCCGCGAATCCCTGGCTCAGGGTGAAGTGAAATCGCCGCTTGGTTCTGATGCACGCCACTGGCGGCGCAAACCCCTGTCGAATCCTCTCGGCCAGCGTCTCTACCCTGGTGCGCTCAAAAGGTGTCACCCAGAGCATGGCAAAGCGGGTGGACTCAAACCGGTAGAGGGAGAGTTGGGCATCCGGATCCGCCTCTTTACTCAGCTGGTTCCTGAGCAGCTCAGTGACCCCCTTGAGCACAGAATCCCCCCCTTCGAAACCGATGGCGGCGGTGATCCTTTGAAAACGATCCAGATGCAACATGCCAACGACCACATCATGCTGAGACTCTTTGAGCCAGAACCGCAGGTCCCGCTCGAACTGGCGGCGGTTCGGCAGGCCGGTCAGAAAATCATGATTAACCTGATGCTCCATGTTTTTCTCTACCCGGCGAGCCTTGGAGATGTCCTTAAGGTGGAACTGCACCTGAGAGAGGGATTTCAGCAGCACCAAACGAACCAACAGAATGCAATTGCCTATCTCCAACTCCCTCTCCAGCAGTTCGTCACCCTGCTCTATCAACGATTCCGCATAGGGCTTGAGCTGCTCAATCAGCGAGGCGGGGCCGGACAGCCCCAGAAGACGGCACAGGCTCAATGCCGCCGGATTGGCGTACTCAACTGCCAGGTTTAAATCACTGGCCATAACTGGATCCGGATTTCGCTTGGCAAAGCTGGTCAGCCTGAGGCTGTGGCGGTGTTCGGTCACATAGAGACGCAGCAGATAGATGATGGCGCCAACCAGAAACCACAATACCAGGTTTGCCCACAGGGCCATCTCCATCGCCTGCTCGTTCAGGGAGTGCACCAAATTTGGGTAGCGCTGGGCACTGAGCATCAGTTGACCGGACAAAGAGGAGAGTTCGCTCTGAACCTTTGAAGCACTCACCAGGGTGGCCTCGAAAGCCGAGTCCAGACGCTGCCCCTGGCTCACACCTTCACCGGAGAGAGCCAGCAGCTCATCCAACTGATCGGCCCCCTGCATCAACAGCTGTACCAAGGCAGGGGAGTGGCCCTCCAGTGCGCCTGAGGAGACAAGGTCGAGCACCCGCTGTCGGGCCTGGATCAGCGACAGTACCAGAGAGGGGCTCACCTCCTGATGCCTGAGCTCAATGAGGAGCTTCTCTATGGTGACGATCTCGAGCTGAAGTCGGTGTACCTGGGTCAGGCCGGGCAACTGTTCATTGGCCAGGTGATGGCTGGCGCCATCCAGATCGGCACCATGAAGATGGATGCGCCAGGCACCCAGCCCACCAAGAGAGAGAATGATAAGAAAGAGCACCACCAACTGCGCTCTGATAGACCATGCGGAGAAACTGCGCATCCTTGCACCTCTAAACCCAGGGAGTCCTCCCGACTCCAACTTAAAACTTAGTCAGAATAAGGAGTTCCCGCTAGGTTCAGGTGCAGAACCAAGGAGACGGATTAATGCGCCACAGAAGTAAAAACTTAGTTAGTCAATGGCTTGCCCCAAAATCACCGTTAGAACTTCAGGGCGATTCGGGCGGATCACTTACAGGAGGATGGGTCACTCTCTCGCAGCAGTCCCGCTTCCAGCAGGGCCAGATTGTGCTCAGCCAGTCGCTCTATAAACTCCTCATTCAGGGTAATGCCATGAAGCTCGAGCATTTTCGGCGGCGCAACAAAGGGAAATACCATCAAACTCATCAGGCTCAGTCGGGCCATGGTTGGGTCAATGCCAGGCTTGAGATCACCATTGTCCGCCATGGACTGCATCAACGGCTTCTCCCCCAACCCCAGTCCCTTCTCGATCATGGCATAGGCGTGACCGATCTGACCATCTCTGCCATCCATTGAGAGCAGACGATAGAGCAGCTTGGGAAAAGAGGGGCTTTTGGACATCACCCGGTAATAGGTACGAAACATCTCGGACAGGGATGAGAAGTCCTCACCCTGTCTGGCCTTGATCGCCTTTTCAAACACAGGCTGAACCGTCTCCTGCATCATCGCCTCAAACAGCCCCCACTTGTTGGAGAAGTAGTAACGAATCAGCGAAGCGTTTACCCCGGCCCGCTCAGCCACCTTGCGGGTGGACACCTTTTCATAGGGAAGCTCGGAAAACAGATCCCTGGCTGCTTCTACCAACAGCTCTCTGGCATTGGACTCTCCGACCGGCCGCCCCAGTTTATTGGCCATGCTTTCAGTAACCCCTGTGTGTTCTAGTCCAGTTCAATGGTGACCCCTTCCAGGCTTCCCGCCGAGCTTCCCTCATTGGCCTTGAGTTTAATCATCAGCCTCAGGTCATTGGGGGAATCCGCGTAGTGAAGGGCATCCTCATAGCTGATCTGCTCAGCCATGTAGAGGTCAAACAGCGCCTGATCGAAGGTCTGCATCCCCTGTTCCCGACTGGCCGCCATGGTTCCCTTCAGCTCATGCAGTTCGCCTTTGGCGATGAGATCCGCCACCCTGGGGGTGTTCAGCAGCACCTCGATGGCCACCCGCCGACCATTGCCCTGCTTGCAGGGCACCAGCTGTTGGGCCATCACCGCCTTGAGATTCAATGACAGGTCAAACAGCAGCTGCCGATGCCTCTCCTTGGGCACCAGATGCATGATGCGGTCCAAAGCCTGGTTGGCGTTGTTGGCGTGCAGGGTCGCCATACACAGGTGGCCGGTTTCGGCAAACGCCAGGGCAAACTCCATGGTCTCCTGACTGCGGATCTCACCTATGAGGATCACGTCCGGCGCCTGGCGCAGGGAGCTCTTCAGGGCCGCTTCGAAAGACTCGGTGTCCAGCCCCACCTCCCTCTGGGTCACTATGCTCTTGCGGTGCTTATGGACAAACTCCACCGGATCTTCGATGGTAAGGATATGCCCGGCCTGATGGGCATTGCGGTGTCCCACCATGGCCGCCAGAGAGGTGGACTTACCCGTTCCCGTCGCCCCCACCATGATCACCAGGCCGCGCTTGGCCATGGCCACGTCCGTCATCACCTGGGGCAGATGCAGCTGTTCCGGGGTGGGGATCTCGGTCTGGATGCGACGAAGCACCATACCCGCCTGCTCCCGCTGCCAGAATGCAGAGACCCGGAAACGCCCCAATGACTCATCGAAGCTGTAAGCGAAATTGGCCTCCCGGTGCAGGTGAAACTGCTCCCTGGTGTCCGGGGTCATCACCGACTCCACCAGGGCCAGCGACTGCTCAGGGGTCAAAGGCGCCTCACCAAGGGGAGTCATCACCCCGTCAATCTTGGCGCTGGGAGGAAAATCGGCGGTGATAAACAGGTCACTGGCCTGACGGCTGACCATCTGAGCCAATAGCTGATTGATCTCCATGGGGGCTCCTAGAGAGAAGGCTTATTCAGCTTGGACAGCATATCCTGACGGCTGATCAGCCCCTGACTCGCCAGCTTGGTCAGGCTCTGCTCCAGTGTCTGCATGCCATGGCTCATGCCGGTCTGTATGGCGGAGTACATCTGCGCCACCTTGTCCTCACGGATCAGATTACGGATGGCCGGTGTCCCCATCATGATCTCATGGGCCGCCACCCGGCCTCCGCCCACCTTTTTCACCAGGGTCTGGGAGATCACCGCCTGCAGGGATTCAGACAACATGGTGCGCACCATATCCTTCTCCGCCGCCGGGAACACATCCACAACCCGATCGATGGTCTTGGCCGCCGAGGTAGTGTGCAGGGTGCCGAACACCAGGTGACCGGTTTCCGCCGCCGTCAGGGCCAGACGGATGGTTTCCAGGTCCCTGAGTTCCCCCACAAGGATCACGTCGGGGTCCTCACGCAGGGCACTGCGCAGGGCATTGTTGAAGCTGTGGGTATCCCGGTGCACTTCCCTCTGGTTAATCAGGCAGTTCTTCGGCTTGTGAACAAACTCTATGGGATCCTCGATGGTCAGGATATGGTCCCGGCGCTCTGCATTGATGTAATCCACCATGGCAGCCAGGGTGGTGCTCTTGCCCGATCCGGTAGGGCCGGTCACCAGCACCAGTCCCCTAGGAAAGGAGGCGATCTGGCGGAAGATGTCTGGAGCTTCCAGCTGCTCCAGGGTCAGCACTTCGCTGGGAATGGTACGAAATACCGCCGCAGCTCCCCTTGACTGGTGGAAGGCGTTGACCCTGAAGCGGGCCAGATCCGGCACCTCGAAAGAGAAATCGATCTCCAGCTTCTCCTCATACTCCTTACGCTGCTTGTCATTCATGATGTCGTAGACAAGCGCCTGTATGGTGGCGTGATCCAGTTCAGGAACACTCAGGCGGCGAACCTCACCATCGACTCGAATAAGAGGGGCCACACCGGAAGATAGGTGCAGATCGGAGGCGTTGTGTTTTACACTAAAAGCAAGAAGCTCAGTAATATCCATTTATCTGACATCACATAACCCAAAAATTATGACAACCATAGCAGACCAGCTGAGTCTGGCCCAAGAGCAGATTGCACAGTCTGCGGCCGTCGTAGGACGAAATTCAGACGAGATCACCCTGCTTGCCGTAAGCAAAACCAAGCCCGCCTCCATGCTCAGAGAGGCCTATGAGGCAGGCCAGCGTCATTTCGGGGAGAACTACCTTCAGGAATCCCTGGAGAAACAGCAGCAGCTGACCGATCTGGAGATCATCTGGCACTTTATCGGCCCCATCCAGTCCAACAAGACACGCCCCATCGCCGAGCAGTTCCATTGGGTCCACAGTGTGGACCGCATCAAGGTCGCCCGACGATTGGCGGAGCAGCGACCACACGAGCTGCCGCCGCTGAACATCTGCCTGCAGGTGAACATCAGCGACGAAGAATCCAAATCCGGTGCCAGTGCCGACGAGGTGACCGCCCTGGCCAGAGAGGTGAGCCAGCTGGAGAACATCCGCCTGCGCGGACTGATGGCCATTCCCATGGCCACTCAGGATCCCGAGCAGCAGAGGGCGCAGTTTGCCAAAGTTAAAAAGCTGTTTAATGAGCTAAAATCTGAATTTAGCGATATAGATACCCTATCCATGGGGATGAGCGGCGACCTGGATGCCGCCATCGCCGAACAGAGCACCATGGTCAGGCTGGGAACGGCCATTTTTGGGGCAAGGAAGTAACAGTGACAGAGATGCAACAGCCAACCCTGGGCTTTATCGGGGCCGGCAACATGAGCCACAGTATCATCAGTGGCCTGGTCAAGGGCGGCTATCCCGCCAGCGCCATCATCGCCAGCAATCCAAGTAACCCGAAGCTGGATGAACTGAAAAGCAAGTTCTCCATCCGCACCAGCAACGACAACCTGGAAGCGGCGGCCAGTGAGGTTGTAATCCTGGCGGTGAAACCCCAGATCCTGAAACAGGTCTGCGAAACTCTGAGTCACATCGATTTCAGCAATAAGCTGGTGGTCTCCATCGCTGCCGGGGTCACCTGCGACAGAATTGCCCAGTACCTGGGCCAGGATGTGCGGGTGGTACGTGCCATGCCCAACACCCCATCCCTGCTTGGGCTGGGTATGACCGGCCTCTACGCGGCCAAGGGCTGCAGCGACACGGATCGGCAGCTGGCCGGTCATCTGATGCAGGCAGTGGGCGAAATCACCTGGGTAGAGCAGGAGTCCGGCATCGATCAGGTGATCGCCTGCGCCGGCAGTGCTCCGGCCTATTTCTTCCTGATGATGGAGGCGATGGAGGAGAGCGCAGTCAACAGCCTGGGGGTCAGCCGGGAACAGGCCCGGGAGATGATTCAGCAGACCGCCATCGGCGCTGCGGCCATGGTAAAACAGAATCCCGATCTTTCCCTGGCGGAGCTGCGTAACCGGGTCACCTCAAAGGGAGGCACCACCGCCAAGGCGATAGAACATTTCGAACAGCAGGGATTGCGAGACACAGTAGACGGGGCCATGAAGGCCGCAGTAAAAAGGGCCGAAGAGATGGCCGAACAGTTTTAATTTTTCTATTAGGGTAACGATTAACTATGTCATCTGCCTTTCTCTATCTGATCAGCACAGTATTCAACCTCTATCTGATGGTGGTCATCCTGCGTGTCTGGCTGCAATGGGCCCGCGCCGACTTCTACAACCCTTTCAGCCAGTTTATCGTGAAAGCCACCCACCCGCTGCTGGCCCCCCTGCGTCGATTCATTCCCGCCATCGGCAGCCTGGATCTGGCCGGTGTGGTATTGGCTTACCTGGTCGCCCTGGCCAAGTGGGCGCTACTGATGATGGTGCAAAGCGGCACCTTCGACCCCATCGCCTTCTATCTGGGTGGCATCACCCTGGTGAAGGAAGCGGGTATGCTGCTGTTCTGGATCCTGATCATCCGCGCCATCATGAGCTGGATAAGCCAGGGCCAGAACCCCATCGAGTACGTGTTCATGCAGCTCACCGAGCCGATGCTGGCTCCCATCCGCCGGGTGATCCCTGCCATGGGTGGCCTGGACTTCTCCCTGATGGTGGTGCTGATTGGCCTGAACTTCATCAACCTGTTCCTCTATGACCTGATCCCACTCTGGGGCGCCATTTGAGGCCGGTAGAGCAGCAGGGGAAATCCCTGCTGCTGAATCTCTACATTCAGCCCAAGGCCAGCCGTGACCAGATAGTGGGTCCACACGGCGAAGAGTTGAAAATTGCCATCACCGCCCCACCGGTGGACGGCAAGGCCAATGCTCACCTGACCAAGTACCTGGCCAAGCAGTTCCGTGTGGCCAAGGGACAGGTCTCCATCCTCAAAGGGGAGCTGGGTCGACATAAGCAGGTACGCATTGACGACCCGGTGCAGATCCCCGAACTCATTGAGCAACTATTATAATAGTGAGAATGGCCCTGTGATGCGGGGCCATACCCACGCGCAACACAGAGAAGGAGTTCGTTTATGTTCAAACGTCTATGCGCCCTGCTGGCGCTCAGCCTGTTCCTCGTTCTTCCCGTGAAGGCAGAGCAGAAGGTTCAGGTAGGGGACTACGCCATCCACTACGTCTCCTTCGGCAGCACCTTTATCCCACCCTCCATCGCCAAGACCTATGGCATCAACCGCAGCCGCTATGTGGGCCTGGTGAACGTGGTGGTTCTGGACACCTCCAAAGGTGGTGAGGGAGAAGCGGTCGCCGCCAGCATCCGCGGCAACGCCCAGAACCTGCTGGGAAGCCAGAAATCCCTCAAGTTTAAAGAGATTCGCGAAGGCACCGCCATCTATTACATCGCCGAGGTGGATCACCGGAATGAGGAGACCTTTACCTTCACCCTGGACATCTCCAACGGCACGGATCTGGACACCAATCTGCAGTTCAAGCAGAAGTTCTACGTAGACTGATATCGCACTCAGGCCGGGGCTCGGGTAGAATTCCAGCCCCTAGCCCTGGTTTGAGTAGATGCCATGAAACAGATTGTCCTGGCCACCGGCAACGCCGGCAAGGTCAAAGAGTTCGCCACCCTGCTGGCCGACTTCCCCATTAGCGTTTCCCCCCAAAGTGAATTTGAGGTTCCCGAAGCCATCGAAGATGGCCTCACCTTCGTCGAAAACGCGCTGATTAAGGCACGCAACGCCGCCAAGGCCACCGGCCTGCCCGCCATTGCCGACGATTCGGGCATCGAGGTGGATGCCCTCAACGGCAAGCCAGGTATCTACTCCGCTCGCTTCGCCGGCCTGCCCTCCAACGCCGAGAACAACTGGCGCAAGCTGCTGGCAGAGATGGATGGCAAAGAGAACCGCAATGCCCGCTTCCAGTGTGTGCTGGTGTTTATGCGCCATGCCGAAGACCCGACGCCCATCATCTGTCAGGCCAGCTGGGAGGGAGAGATCCTCACCCAAGCCCGAGGCGAGAAGGGCCACGGCTATGACCCGGTGTTCCTGGTGAAAGGAGACACCCGCACTGCCGCCGAACTGGACGCTGGCGAAAAGAATGCGCTGAGCCACCGTGGCAAAGCCATGGATCTGCTGCTGGCCCAGTTGAAAGACAAAGGCATCATCTGATGATGCAGCTGCCGCCACTCTCCCTCTATGTTCACATCCCCTGGTGTGAACAGAAGTGCCCCTATTGCGACTTCAACTCCCATGGACGCAAGGGCGCCATCCCCGAGGATGACTACATCGATGCCCTGCTGGCCGATCTGGACCGGGACAAACACCTGGCCCAGGGGCGCGCCTTACACAGCATCTTTATTGGCGGCGGCACCCCATCTCTCATCTCTGCAGGGGGGATAGAGCGTTTGCTGCAGGGTGTAGAGCAGCGAATCCCCTTTGTTCCTGGCATAGAGATCACCATGGAAGCCAACCCGGGCACTCTGGAGGCGGGTCGCTACCAGGGATACCGCCGTGCCGGCGTCAATCGGCTCTCCATAGGGGTACAAAGCTTCCAGCGGTCAAAGCTCGAAGTACTGGGACGCATTCATGACGACACCCAGGCATTGAAGGCGGTGGCCAGCGCCAAAGAAGCGGGCTTCGAGCGCATCAATCTGGACCTGATGCATGGACTTCCGGATCAGAGTGTGGAAGACGCCCTGTATGATCTGCGCCAGGCGATCGCTCAGGATACGGTTCACCTCTCCTGGTATCAGCTCACCATAGAGCCCAACACCCAGTTCGCCTCCCGCCCCCCTCAGCTGCCTGAGGAGGAGGTACAGTGGCAGATCTTCGAGCAGGGACGGGAAATGCTGCTGGCGGCAGGCTATGAGCAGTATGAGATCTCCGCCTGGGCCAAGCCCGGCTTCCGCTGTGAGCATAACCTCAACTACTGGCGCTTCGGCGATTACCTGGGGATCGGCTGCGGCGCCCACGGCAAGATCACCCAGCCCCTCACTGGCCAGGTTCTGAGAACGGTGAAGGTGAAACACCCTGCCGGTTTCCTCGACCGGAACAGAGAGTTTATGGATGTCTGCTCCAGAGTCGAGGAGGAGGACTTCGCCCTGGAGTACTACATGAACCGGCTGAGACTGATGGAGAGTATGCCGGTGGCAGAGCTCACGCAGCGTACTCCGCTGACCCTGGCACAGGTTCGGCCACTGCTGGAGCAGGCCAGAGAGCGGGGGCTTATCCACCTGGATGATGAAACCATGGGGCTGACCGAACAGGGGCATCGCTACCTGAATGAGCTGCTTGCCATGTTCCTGCCAGACTGACTCTGCAGCCGACCTCCCTGACAGAACGCCAAAACCCTTCGACACTTGTTCATCTCAGCAAACAATAGTTCGTCGATCTCAACAGATGTTGGCGTTCAGCCAAAGAAGCGGATGTTGGTGTTCAGCCAAAGAAAAAGGGAGAGCCTTTCGGCTCTCCCATCTCTTGTTATTATGCTGGGCTCAATTATTTTGTTTTTGACGCTGCCCATCGCCCGTCTACCGCTCTCCAAGGCTCTTTGGCCTTTATTTGTAGGGTACGGAGGAGGTAATCTTTCGTCTGAAAAATGCCCCGGATATTGCCGGGGCCAAAATTCCAGATGATGGATTTCAATAATCCTGTGATGGAGAACCGCGAGGTGACTCGCCACCACTCAGTGAGGTCAAACGGCTGGCTTAATGGAGGGGTCAATTCCATAAAGCTTTAACCTCAACTGATGTGGCCATTGTATTCATATAAGAACAATTGACAAGGGGTCGGCAGTTAACAATTCCACCAAAACGCAACATTTTTGCAAAATCAGGTTCAGGATTGAGCAGGGCACACTTTAAAAATCAACAGCTTAAGTGCCGAACCCCCTGCGAACCACGGCTATGTTCCGTATTGAGAACAATGTTTTCGCCAGGGGCTACAATAACAGGGCCAATTTGCGATCCCAGCGTGGCACTTCGCCCAGGCTCTCCTTCACAAAGTCGGTGAAGGCACGCACCTTGGGGGCCAGGTTCTGGCGTCTGGGGTAGACCGCCTGCAGGGCAAGGGGGTGAGTCAGGCTCCACTCGGTCAGGATAGGAATAAGTTCCCCCTCCTGCAGTTCATTGTCCAGCAGGTAGGTGGAGAGATAGACAATGCCCAGCCCCTTCTTGGCCACCTCTTTCAGTGCCGGCGCATCATCCACCCGGTAGTTCCCCTTGACCGGAATCTTCTTCTCGTCGGCCCCCCGCTTAAACTCCCACACCGCATGCTCATACCACTCGCTCTTATAGACCAGGCAGTTGTGCTGAACCAGATCATCAGGGGTGGAGGGAACGCCGTGCTTGGCCAGATAGTCGGGAGAAGCCACCAGAACGAAGCGACAGTCCATCAAGGGCCTGGCCACCATCCCCAGGGGCAGCTGTTCAGACATGGTAAGCAACAGGTCCAGCCCTTCGTTGACCACATCTACCTTGTGATCCAGGAAGCTTATCTCCAGCTCCAGGTTGGGGTAGCGGGCCATAAAGTCGGGGATCAGAGGCATCAGGTGCATGGAGCCAAAGGCCTGGGTAATGCCCACCCGAAGCACGCCGCGAATCTCATCGTGCAGACTCTGGACGTTGGCAACGGCAGAGTCCACCTCACGAATAATGGACTCACCATGACGGTAGAGGGTCTCCCCCGCCTCAGTCAGGCTCAGAGAGCGCGTGGTGCGCTGCACCAGTTGGACGCCAAGCTGTTGTTCCAGCTGACTTACCTGGCTACTTACCTTGGATTTTGAAATGCCCAGGCGGCGGGCGGCGGCAGAAAAGCCCTGGGCACGCACTACATGGGTATAGATAACTATGGGTTCTAACAGCTCACGCATATCACTCTCCGGTTAACCCATACATTGAACCCTTTTAGAAAACAAAAAAAAAGCGGCAAATGCAGGTATGCCGCAAAGAGTGGAGATTGGATCAACTTTTTGGGGAGTAGATTGTCCGCTGTAGCGAACTGAATTTAGAGGGGACAGCCTGCCTGCCCCCGTGGAGTGAACTTAGTACCAGCGGTAGGCCAGTTTGTCCGCTTTTACATCCAGCTGGTCAAAAGGCTCGAGTTCGGGGATCTGCTGCAGCAACTGATTTTCCATCTCATCCAGCTGCTGCCAGCTGCGGCACAGCTCTTCGGCCTGAGCTTCCAGGACCTGTTCCTGGCCGGCGAAGCGCTGCTCCAACTCTTCTCCCATACGCTCCATACGCTCGCCGAAGGCTTCCATCTTGGCTTCGAAGCCCTCACCTTCTCCGTTAACCATGGCGGAGCCCATCTGCATCATGATCGCTCCCATGGATTGGGTGATGGCAGTCTCCAGCTGACGTTCGAACTCCTGGTCGAACTGGTCACCAAACTGATCGAAGTCACCGCTCACCAGACGGTAGGAGCCGTCATCCAGGGCGATCTTCTCCCGCACCGACTGAGCCAGGGTATCGGCGACATCACGCAGGTTGTTCATGTCCACGCCCAGTTCGGCAAACTCGGTGGCCACCGCATCCAGGGCGATACTGGCCATCTCCAGCGCCTTCTCAATCACCTCCATGGTGGCGGGCATCTGGTTGTAGACCGCCAGCTGGAAATCATTCATGGCGTCCTGCTGACTGCCATCTAAGGAAACACTGTCTCCTTCAACCCACAGTCGGCCATCTTCAAACAGATACAGGGTGCGCCCCTTCTCCATCACCTCCAGCTTGGTGTCGCTGATCACCAGATCATGGTTGAAGGAGAAATCACACTGCTGGTTTTGGGCCAGGGCGGCACCGGAGGCCAGGGTGGAGGACAGCATCACGGCGGCGGCAACTTTGGACAATGACATTACTCAGCTCCTTTGAATTGGATATGCCTGGGTAATGCCAATATTGGGCCAATAGTATAAGTCACTGATATTTATATAGTTGACTTGAAATGGGAGAGGGCTTGGTAGGAATGCTCACCAGAATGTGGTGAGAATCGCCATCAGAAGATGGAGCGGCCAAGGCGTTTGGCCAGCAACTCCAGCATCCGGGTTCCCGCCAGAGAGTTACCCGAAGGGTCAAGCTCCGGAGACCATACGCAAACACTGAGTTCGCCAGGCACTACAGCCACAATGCCACCGCCGACGCCACTCTTGCCAGGCATGCCAACACGATAGGCAAACTCCCCGGCCCCGTCATAGAGACCGCAGGTTGCCAGCAGGGCATTCACCTGACGGCTCTGACGCTCGCTGATCATCCGTCTGCCACCCAGGCAGACCCCCTTGTTGGCCAGGAAGAAAAACGCCCGAGCCAGATCGGCGCAGCTCATGCGGATGGCGCAGTGGTTGAAGTAGCTCTTCATCACCACATCCACTTCGTTGTGGAAGTTGCCGAAGGATTTCATCAGATAGCAGATCGCCGCATTACGGGCCGAGTGTTCATACTCGGAGCGGGCCACTGCCTTGTCGCAGACGATGTGCTCATTGCCGGAGAGCTCGCGAACCAGCTCCAGCATCCGGTGCTTGGGCGCACTCAGCCGTCCCTGGAGCATGTCGCTCACCACCAGGGCGCCCGCGTTGATGAAGGGATTTCTGGGAATACCGTGCTCAAACTCCAGCTGAACCAGGGAGTTGAACGGGTTACCCGAGGGCTCCTTGCCCACTCGTTTCCACAGCTCCTCCTCCTCATACAGACTCATGGCCTGAATCAGGGAAAACACCTTGGAGATACTCTGAATGGAGAAGGGCTCAAGATAGTCACCGGTCCCCAGCATCTCTCCATCTGCGGTGCAGATGGCGATGCCGAGGCGGTTGGCGGGCACCCCGGCCAGAGCCGGGATGTAGTCCGCCACCTGACCCCGCCCGATAAGGGGCAGGGCTTCTTCGTGGATGCTTTGCAGCAGAGCCAGGTCGGGCATCAGCCCCACCAGATGTCGTACAGCTCGGAAGCCTTAACCTCGGTCACCGGCTTGTCGGCGAAGAACTTCTCTACCGCCTGACGGTGCTCGTCGGTGCACTTGCCCAGCTTCTGGGTGCAGACGATGCCGTCCCAGGCTTTGTGGCCGCCACCGCTGTAACCCAGCTTCAGAGGCTCGATCACCTCCTCAATCAGCTGATCCACCAGGGCGTCGATCTGCTCTTCGGTCACATCGTCGTTGAAGCGCCAGCTCAGGTCGAAACCCAGCTCCTGGAACTCGTCTACACGCAGCTTCTTGCGCAGGCGGCGGCTACGGTTCTTGGCGGTTGGAATGGTGGTCATAATGCTCTCCTATTTGTTTCGAGCAAAGATAAGGTCCCAGACACCGTGACCCAGGCGTTGGCCACGGGCTTCAAACTTGGTCAGGGGACGAAAATCGGGACGGGGCACAAAGTCCTTCTCGGCGGTGTTGGTAAAGCCCGGGGCTTCACTCATCTCCTCCAGCATATGCTCGGCATAGTGCTCCCAGTCGGTCGCCATATGGAATACGCCGCCCATCTTAAGCTTATTGCGCACCGATTCAATGAATTCCGGCTGAACAATGCGGCGCTTATGGTGACGCTTCTTGTGCCAGGGATCAGGGAAGTACAGCTGTACCCGGTCCAGGCTGGCATCAGGGATGCAATCGGCCAGGATCTCCACCGCGTCGTGTTCAAACACGCGCAGGTTGGTTACACCCAGCTCTTCGGCGTACATCAGGCAAGCGCCCACACCAGGGCCGTGCACCTCGATACCGATGAAGTTCTTCTCAGGCTCGGCGGCGGCCATCTCGACCAGGGACTTGCCCATGCCAAAACCGATCTCCAGCACCACTGGCGCCTCACGGCCGAACACCTGGGCCAGGTCGATTCTGCCCATGTCGTGCTCCAGGCCCATGGTGGGCCAGTAGACCTCCATGGCCCGGGCCTGGCCCTTGGTCATGCGTCCTTCACGCTTTACATAGGAGCGGATCTTGCGGATTCGCTTGCCCTCAGGCAGATCCGGCTTTTGCTCTTCAGTCATCTCAACCTTCTCGCTTTTAGCCCTAAGGCGTTACACTGTGACGCCAAAAAGCGGCAATTGTAATTTAGGTGAATAGTTGATGGAAGCGAGCAGGAAGCCATTTTCTGACAGGGTGATTCATTGGTACCGGCTCGCGGGACGAAAAACCCTGCCGTGGCAACAGGATAAAAGTCCCTACAGAGTATGGATCTCAGAGATCATGTTGCAACAAACTCAGGTCGCAACTGTGATTCCCTACTACCTGAAATTCATGGAGCGCTTCCCTACGGTCAAAGATCTGGCCGAGGCCCCCACGGATGACGTGCTCCACCATTGGACCGGTCTGGGCTACTACGCCCGAGCCCGCAACCTGCACAAAGCCGCCAAGGCGATCGTGAACGAGCACAACGGCGAGTTCCCCCAAACTCTGGAGCAGGTCATGGCCCTGCCCGGCATCGGCCGCTCCACCGCCGGCGCCGTGCTCTCCCTCTCTCTCGGCCAGCATCACCCAATCCTCGATGGCAACGTCAAACGGGTACTGGCACGTCACCAGGCCATCGACGGCTGGCCTGGACAAAAGGCGGTGGAGAACCGGCTGTGGCAGGTCACCGAGGCGGTGACACCAGCAAATGAGATCCAGGCCTACAACCAGGCGATGATGGACATAGGTGCGATGATCTGCACCCGTACAAAACCCAAGTGCAGCGAATGCCCTGTCGGAGAGGATTGTCAGGCCCACGCCCAGGGCAACCAGACTGACTACCCAGGCAAGAAGCCCAAGAAGGAGAAGCCGGTACGGGCCTGTGTCCAGCTGATGCTGGTGCACGACTGCCAAGTCCTGCTGCACAAACGTCCCCCCAGCGGCATCTGGGGCGGCCTGTGGTGCTTTCCCCAGTTCGACACCGAGCAGCAGGCCAGACAGTGGCTGGAAAATCAGGGAATCGACACCAACTGGCACCACTTCGAACCTTTTCGCCACACCTTCAGCCATTATCATCTGGACATCCAGCCGGTAAAGCTGGAACTGGGCCGCCAACCGAGTCAGGTAGGCGAACTGGAGCACAACTGGTTTGCCCTTGGGAGCCACATTCAGGTGGGCCTGGCCGCCCCCACGGAGGGGCTGCTCAGAAGCCTGGTAACCGGCCGCGGGGATTAGAGTTCTAGGGCCGCATTTGGTATAACTGAGCAATCCAATCTGGTAAGGACCCGATCATGGCACGCACCGTATTTTGCCAATACCTGAACAAAGAGGCTGAAGGCCTGGACTTTCAGCTGTACCCCGGCGAGCTGGGGAAGAAGATCTTCGACAACATCTCCAAGGAAGCCTTCGGCCTGTGGCAGAAGAAGCAGACCATGCTGATCAATGAGCACAAGCTCAACATGATGAACCCCGAGCACCGCCAGATGCTCGAGGAGAAGATGACCGGCTTCCTGTTTGAAGGCCAGGACGTGGAGATTGAAGGCTACCGTCCCCCCGAGGAGAAGTAAGCCTGTTCCACGAAAAAGCCCGCCAATTGGCGGGCTTTTTTGTAGTTGTCAGACTCTTTTACGCTTGAAGATCTGCCAGCCGGCAAACAGGCCAGCGGCGCTCCAGGCAAACATCAGCAGCAGCATCAGCCACAGGTTGGAGTTCTGCGAGGTAACCAGGGAGAGTACGCCGCTGACCGACTGATGCTCCACGTACACCAGGTTGGAGAGGCGGAACAGGTCTACCGGGTTGGCCATCATCAGCGCCCTGACCCAGGACTCACTGCCTTCGGCCACAATCAGCCCCAGCAGTACCAGGTCATAGAGCAGCACCAGTACAAACCACAGCAGCAGGCAGATGGCCATCGCCCTGCCCTTGGTGCTCACCGCCAGGCTCACCAGGTAGCTCACCAGCAGGAAGGTGCAGGCCAGCAGCGCCGAGCTGAAGATAAACAGGGCAAAGGCGGCGGTCAGCTCCAGCAACTGGTCGGTGCCCACCACAAAGCCCAGGGCCACGGCGGTGACGCCGAAGCCGATGAAGCAGGTGGTGGCCAGCACCGCCCCCTGCCCCAGGAACTTGCCCAGCAACAGCTGCCAGCGGCTGATGGGGTAGGAGAGCAGCAGCAGCAGGGTGCCCCCCTCCAGCTCACCGACGAAACTGTCGTGACCCAGGAGTACCGCCAGCAGGGGAATCACCAGGGCCGCCAAAGTCGCCAAGGCGGAGATGGTTGGCGCCAGCTCCGGAGTACTCAGCTGGCCACTGACCGCCGAGCCAAGAAAAGCCACCGCCAGAGATAGCAGTGCAAAGCTGAGAGAGGCAAAGACTACCCAGCGGTGGCGAAAACCGTCGATAAACTCTTTGTGGGCCACCAGGGCCACTGGATTCAGCATGGGAACTCCTCCAGTTGCGCCCGCAGCTGACAGCTCTGATACACCTCAGGCAGCGACGGGGGCAGGACATTGAAGTCGAAAATCTTGTGGTGGCCAGTCAGGTGCTCCAGCAGCTGCTGCTTCTGCTCCTGACCGACCATAAAGGCTTTGCTATTAGGGTCATACATTGCCGCCAGCAACATATCACGGCTGGCCAGCAGCTCTGCTCCGGCCACCTCCACCTTGGTGGGCAGCTTGTGCTCCTGACGCAGGTCCTCGATGCTGCCCCGGGCCAGCTGACGCCCCTTGGCCAGGATCAGGGCCGAATCCAGATGTCGGTCGATGAGAGTCAGCTCATGGGTACAGATGATCACCGCAGTGCCATTGTTTCTCAGGGCGGCCACCAGCTCGTAGAACAGGGCGCTGGCCTGGGGATCCAGGCCGACGGTAGGCTCATCCAGAATAAGTACCCTGGGCTCGGCCAGGATCGCCTGGGCCAGCCCCAGGCGCTGGCGCATCCCCTTGGAGTAGGTGCGCACCTTGCGATCCCGGGCGTAGTCCAACTGCAGCCTGGCCAGCACCTCTTCGACCCGCTCCTTGCCTACCCGGCGCAGGCCGGCGAAATAGCCCAGCAGCTCTCCACCACTGAGGTTGTCATACAGGCTGACGTGCTCGGGCAGGTAACCGATGGACAGAGACGCCCTGTGTTCGGTCCGTCCCGGATCCTTGCCATTGACCCGGATCTGGCCACGATCCGGGGTACTCAGGCCCAGGATCAACTTAATCAGTGTGGTCTTGCCGGCGCCGTTATGGCCCAGCAACCCCAGCAGTTCGCCGGGACGCAGAGACAGGCTGACCTCATCCAGAGCCTGGACCTCGCCAAAGCTCTTGCTCACCTGTACCACTGAGACTGCCGTTTGTGTCATAGGTTACTTCTTTCAATGACGGGAGAGATTAGCGGCCGGCTGTCGGTAATGCCTTCCGCCTGGGGCGGCAGCATCTGCCGCTCCAGCCAACGCAGAACCCCCACCACAGGGGAGTCCATCAAAAATTTTGCTTCCGGGTAGACCCAGAACAGCCGATCCAGGGCATCGTTTGGCCGATAGGGAAGGTCGCCGATGCCATCTTTATTGGCATCCCAGCCGCCGTAGCTGCTCCAGAAGTTGCCCCGGCCCTTATGACTCCACTCCAGCACCACATCCCCCACGTAACGCACCTGCACCTGATTGGCGACAAAGTCGTTACCGAAGACCCGGTTGCCCTCCCCACCCAGAGCCATGGCGATGCCAATCTGGCACTGGGCAAAGCGATTGCCTGAGATGATGTTGTCCTGGGCGCCGTAGACGTAGATCCCCTTGCCTTCGCCATCGAAGACGATGGCGGCATCGGGGTTATGGATGCGGCGTATCAGATTGTCCTGAACCCGCACTCCACTGCTGATATTGAGCAGGATGCCGAACTCTACCGCATCCTCCACGCTGTTGCCCAGTACTGCCCCCCCTTCGGAGCCCATAATTGCGTAGCCGCCCACGACATTGTGACTGGTGTTGTTGCTGGTGACCGTCTCCCTGGCATACATGTAGTGCACCGGATACTGCTGATTGCTCATGGTGTTGGCGTCGATCACCATCTCCGACACACTCTCCACATAGACGCCGTCACGGCCACCGCTTAGGCGATTGCCACTGATGACGGCCTGGTGGCTGCCCTTGAAGTAGATGTTGTCTCCTCGGGCAACCACAGGACGACTGGTGTCTCCCTCAATGAGGTTGCCGAGGATCTGAAACCCCTCCCCCTCATCGAAGCGAATACCGAAGCCGTCACCACGCAGGGTGTTGTTGGCAATCAGGATCCCGGAGACCCCCTTAACGCCGCGGATGGCGGAATCCATCTCAGGCAGGTCAGCGCCCCAATTCTCCACCGTCAAACCATGCAGCTCTATGCCGTTGGCCGCCAGCAAGATGGCGGTGCCCTGCCCGCCCCCATCGAAGATCACTCCGGACTGCCCCCGCAGGATTAGGGGCTGACCGATGCGCCAGTTGCCCGGGTAGCGCCCGGGCTCAAGTTTCAGCTCATCACCAGGCCTGGCCGCCTCCAGCCAGTGGGCAAGCTGCTCCGGCCCCCGCACACTGATGCTCGCCCCCTGACACAGCAGGGGCAAACAGATCAGCAGAAGCAGCAGCCCTCTCATCATCTGGACTCCGTCAGTGATGCTTGTGCTTGTGATGACCACCCTTACCCAGCATCTCCAGGGTCAGTTGGTCATAGGCAAACACCTTGCCGCCGTAGGAGTTGGCAAAGGCCTCCGCCATGTTGCGGGAACTGAAGCTGGCCAGGGTGGGCCCCATGGCCCCGTGCCGGGAGGAGCCAACCACATACCAGGCTTTGTCTGCCGGGATAAAGGCGCTGTCGGAAGGCTGGTCCCAGTCGGTCTGGGCCAGGTCGTGGACCCAGGCCTGCTCCACCTGGCGCCGATTCTGCGGCTGCAGGATAAACTGGAACAGATCACCGGTAGAGCAGAACGCGGTATCTCCAGGCTGTCCCTTTACCCTGGCAACACCTTTGGGCCCCGGATAGCGGGTGATGAACATGCCGCATTGATGGCAGCGTCGCTCGTCGGTGATCTGAATGCTGTGGGCCTTGGGGCCGGCAACCGGGGTGGTATCCGCAACAGATTGGCCGCAGCCGCTCAGAACCAGGGGCAGAAGGAGCAACAGGAGGTTACGCATAGTCTTTCTCTTGGTTGTGGGGAGGACCAGCCTCCCCGGTACTCATATCAGATGGTGTAGATCTGCCCCGCGTACAGCAGGAAGAGTCGCAGGCACATCATGCCGCAAATCACGCTGCCGCCCGTGAGGTAGAAGGCTCTGCCCGAATGGGCAAACTTTTGACCCAATGCAAAATTGAGCATCAGGGGAAGAACAAAGCCGAGGCCGATGACCCCGCCCCAGAATAGGCTGGACCAGCCTCCCTGGGAAAACGCCTGGGTGGCCGCCTGGCTGGGACCTGTGCCGAAGATAAGTCCACTGAACAGCATGAACAGGAACATCGCCTCCACCGCCATGATCGGCCACTCGGCGCCATGGAGCAGAGTCATCTCTTCGGAGTGCAGCGACTCACCAAACCACTTCACCGCCACCATTTTGGCCATGGCCGCCCCGGCAGAGAGGCCGGAAACGATAAACAGCGCCGGCAGCAGCGAGGTGTTGATGATGGGGAAGCGGATCAGCGCCGAAATCAAAAAGCCGGTGTAGGCACAGACAGACACCGCCAGCACCAGGGTCAGCCACTCCAGAGGGCTGCGCATCGCCGCCAGTCTCTCCAGCCAGGGCATCAGCGGCTTGAGCTGGGGGAAGCGGGCCAGTTCACCCCGCAGGGCGATGGCGGCAATCACCGCGGTCAGCGGAATGTAAAACAGCAAGACGATAACGCCCAGGGACATCACCGAGTTCAGGTTGTAGTAGAGCAGGATCTTCCAGAAAAACAGCGGGTTGGAAAGGTCCAGCACCAGGCACAGCATCCCCAGGCAAATAGTGACAAAGGAGACCACACCGGCCGCCTTCAGCAGGGGAGTGTCCTGAGTCTGCTTCTTGTAGATGCGCATCAGCAGGGCGATGGCCAGGGCGCCACCGGAGATCCCCGCAAAGAACAGGTAGACCGCAATGGGCCAGGGCCAGGCGATGGCGTCGCCAAGACCGGTGGAAAAATCGATTCCGTTCATCTTGTTACACCTCAGGCTTGGCAATAGGGATGTAGTGAACACTGGGCTCGGTACCCAGGTGCGGCTTCACCCTGGCGGTGTTCTTCACCGCCAACAGGCGGGCGACGTAGGACTTGGGATCACTGGCATCACCAAACACCAGGGCGTCAAACTTGCATTGACTGACGCAGGCGGGCAGCTCTCCCTTGGCCAGACGACTCTGCAGACAGAAGTCGCAGTTCTCCGCCACCTTGGTTTCGCTGTTGATAAAGCGCACCTTGTAGGGGCAGGCAGCGATGCAGTACTTACAGCCGGCACATTTGTCGCCATCCATGGTGACGATGCCGGTTTTCTCATCCCGGTACGCAGCCCCTGTTGGGCACACCATGACGCAGGGAGCGTTGTCGCACTGTTGGCAAGAGACCCGCACGTACTTGCGGTCGCAGTTACACTCTGTCTTACCACAGCGGGGACACACGGCACCGGGCACCCGGTCGCTCTGGCGCTCCAGGGTCAGGCGGGCAACGCCCTCCGGCAGATTGTTTGCCTGGTTACAGGCGTCTTCACAGCGGCCGCAGCCCACACACTTGGTCTGGTCAAACAGCAGCACATAGTTGGGTCCTTCACCAGCTTCGGCGGCAGGATCGGTGGAACCGCATCCTCCCGCCAGCATGGCTACCGACCCCACGCCCAGGCCCTTTAACAGGCTGCGGCGCGGTAACATCACTTCGTTCACATCATCCTCCAACTATCTCTGTGTTATTGCGGCGTGGCTGCCGCTTTTATCCTTGCTTTAGCCCGTTCCACAGCCCGTTGGATGGCTGCCTCCCGGGTACCGGCGGCGCCGCTGTCCAGCAGCACCTGCCAATGTTCTACCGCCTGCTGATATTGCCCCTGCCGAAAAGCATGGGACGCCAGCAGTTCACGGCTGGTGAAATCGGTGTCATCAAGGCTCAGAGCCCGGGAAACCGCCGCCACGGCGTCGATTCCCAGGGCCCGGCCCTGTTGGTAGTAAAGGTATTTGGCCTTCAGGCCCAGCAGGGGAGCGGTGTCCCCCTGCAGAGCCAGGGCCTGATCCAGGGCCTCCACCGCCTCACCATAGTGGCCACCGGCGGCCTGGCTCTCTGCCAGGGCCAACCAACTGGTGGCATCCTCGGGGCGGCGCTCGGCCTGGAACATGCTTTGGTTGATCCTGCTCTGAAGCAGGTAATCGACCCGGGTTTCTGTGTGTTGCTGCTGCCAGCCGGAAAAGTGCCCCAGGCGGGAGTAGGTAAGCAGGGAAATGAGGATGAGGAAAACCAGCATAAGCGCTGGAGCCCACCACCCCGCCCTGGGCAAAGAGGGGCCCTCTCCCAATGCAGCCTCCCCGGCGGCGCGGAGATAGCCTCTGTGACCGCAGGCCAGGGTGAATGCCGCGGCCAGCAGTGCCAGGAAGATGCTAAGGGAGAGGGTTTTCATGCTGAATGCAGCTCCTAACTGAAATCCGGGTCGAGCCTGTTACTGGTTGCCAAACATCTGGGACATGGAGCCCATGCCCATGGCGCCCATTCCCATGCCCATGCCCATCTCTTTGTGGGCATCGCCGGGTTTGTTGGTGTCGATAAGCTCAATCTCAAACACCAGGGCAGACCCCGGAGGGATGGCGCCCATCCCCTGGGTGCCGTAGCCCAGCTCCGCTGGAATGGTGAACTTGTAGGTGGAGCCCACAGGCATCAGTTGCAGCCCCTCCTCCCAACCGGCGATGGAGTTGATCAGAGCCACCTGGCGGGGCTGGGCATCACTGTCGGCACGGGTATCCTGAAACACGGTGCCGTCCACCAGTTGGCCCTTGTAGTGCACAGTGACCGCGTCTTCACGGGCGGGCAGCTGGCCCTCGCCCTTCACCAGCACTTCGTACTGAAGGCCGGACTCGGTCACGGTCACCCCGGGCTTATCGGCGTTATCGGACAGATAATCGCGGGAGGCCTGGGCCACCTCTTTCAGTCGGGCGGCTTTGCGCTCATCCTTACGGGTATTGAGCAGCTGGGCCCTGGCATTGAGGGCATCGATCAGCGCCTCCTTGTCCAGGGAGGAGCGGCCTTTGACGGCATCCTCGAACCCTTTGAGTACCTGCTCCAGGTCGGCGCTGAGGCCAAACTCCTCCTGCATGGCCAGCTGGCCATTGAGGTAGTTGCCCAGGGAGGCGCCGATGGCGTAGGACTCGGTGTCGGTTTGCGCCTGCTCCGCCAGTGAGGGAGCAGAAACGAAAGCCAGGGCGATGATCAGGGGTTTGATAGCGGTTTTCATGAGTGTCTCTCTTCTAATCCAGTTAGTACCTAAAGGCTCAGGGCTTCTCGGTTGGGCGCCCTGACATCCGCCATCCGAAGATGCCGTCTGGCATCTGGCGGACGTTGGTGTAGCCCATCTGCATCACCGAATAGGCCGCGATCTCGCTGGCGTTGCACAGGCGGTTGGCGCAGTAAAAAATCATCTGGGCGTTCTTGTCCTTGGGCAGCAGCTCCTTCCAGTTCTCGGTGAAGAAGTGCACCGCCCCGGGAATGAACCCCTGAGCCCAGAGCTCCAGGGTGTTCACATCGAAGAAGTAGACATCCTTTTTGCCTACCAGCAGCTCTGCTTCCTGCATGCTGATGTAATTCAGTTCCATACGATATTCATCTGCCGGCCGAATCTCGTCGGCGCCGCCGGCCAAAACCGGGGCAGCCATCAGCAGGGACAGGGCCGTGGCAGCTGCAATGGGGTAACGCATGGTGTGTGCCTCTCTCATTTGAATGGCCCCCGGTTGCCCGGGGGCGCTTAGGGTTGGTTACTCTTTGTCGTAACCGGCGTCATCCATGATGGCCTGAGCTTCCTGAACGTAGATCCAGGCATCGTTCATCATGCGCTGCGCCATGGAGGGTCCGTGGACACCCCAGGAGCCGTCTTTCTCGATCTTGGCGGCGGACTCACGGGCCTTATCGACCATCATCAGTACCTTGGCCTTCTCGGAAACGGACAGGCGGGTCACATTCATCAGCTCATCGATACGCTGAAGCTGCTTAACCACCTTGGCGTGGGTCTCCTTAACGGGCTCCTGCCACTCCATTACTTCGCCGTAGATCTCCATCTGGTCTTCGAAGTGCAGGCCTTCGTCGAGCTCAGACTGGAACTGGCTGTGGCAGCCTTTGCCGCTGACCACAGTACGGTCCAGGGCGGAGGTGCGGGCACAGGTCCACATCAGATCCAGGTAGGAGTAGCCGTCTTCATCCTGAGCCACGGTCCAGCCCTTGGTGGCGGAGGTGCGAGGCTTGCCTTCCGGCGGGTTCAGGGTCTTCTTGGTGGGAGAGACCTTGATGTTCCAGATGTGGGAGGCACGAACGTTGTCGAAGCCGGCCTCATCGGGGAACTGGATGGCGGTGAACTTCTCGCAGCTGCCCATGTTGGGCATGTGACAGGAGGAGCACTCGGCTTCGCCGTGTGGCTTGGAGCTGGCGTGGAACTCGGCCTGAGTCTCGTGACAGTCGGCACACACCTTCTTGATCTTGGTCTTGGTCACGTGGGACAGGTAGCTGCCGTCGGTAACCTCGTGTGGATCGTGACAGGTGGTACAACGCATGCCCTTGTCATAGTGGGCAGAGTTGAACATCTGGCCACCTTCGGTACCGCAGGATGGGCAGGCCCCCTTCATCTTCACGGTGAAGGCATCTTCAGGCTTGGCATTGGGGCCTTCGGCCATTTCCGCCACATAGTTGAAGCGCTGGTGACAGCGTTCACAGTTGGAAGGCATGCCGCCACCGACACCACCATCGAGGTGGGCACCGGCGCCGTGACACTCTTCACAGGCGATACCCTTGGAGATGGTGTGCTCACGCAGTTTCTGAGGATCACCCAGGGCGTCGAAGTACTCCTGCTTGTCCTGGAAGTCGAACTTGAAGGTGTGGCACACCTCGCAGTAGGAGGACGCAGGCTGGAACAGGAACATCTTGTCCTTCTTGGCGCCGTAGGAGTTCACACCCCATACGTCAGATCCGGAGTAACCAAACTCCTCCATCACTGCCGGGAATTCAGGGATCACCTCCTTGATTTCACGGGCCTTCTCCGGGGTCAGGAAGGTCAGCCAGTTCACCGAGAACTGGTTGCCACCGGCGTGCAGAGTCCCGGTGCCATCGCGCAGCAGACCATCTTTTACGTGGTAGGAGCCACGAACCAGCCAGGCATCGATGAAGCCGTACTTGGTTCTTGGAGTACCAATAACCGCGTAGATGGCGTCTTCGGTGATACCTTGAGGCAAAATGGGCACATCGGTGCCGAACATCCCCTTCTTCAGGTCACCGCCAGCTTCGACGACTTCCTCGGGGAAACGTACGGTCTTGGCGTGACGGGAGCGCTTCCACTTCTCGTACTGAACGCCGTGGCATTCGCCGCACTTCTCAGGGCCAATAAACTTGTTGGGGTAATCCAGAATGGACTTGGCACCCAGGCGATACTGAACCGCCATGGGACGACCAATCTTGTCACTGTAGTCCTCTGAGTTACCCGTGTGCAGATACTCCTCGCCACGGTCGGAGATGTGGGGCTTACCCACCATCCGGCCCTCAGGGGCGTAGGTCTTAAACACTGGGTGGTTCTCAAACAGGAAGTCCCACAGCTCCTTCTCCTGGATGATGTAATCATGCAGGGTCTTCACCCCCTTCGCCTCTTCAGTCCCGTCAGGGTTGGCGAAGATCATCTGGGCCTGGGGGGACTGCTTATAGCCCTGGTCACTTTGGGCGGCATCTGCCGCTACCGCTGAACCAGTCCATGCACAGACCAGGGCGGCCAAAGACGCCTTTATTTTCCAGCCTTTCATCATTATCTCCTACAAAAGGGTTTTGTATTTCTTGCCTGGCATTGCTTTTTGTGTCCAAGCCTGAAGCCAATTAGGTTGGTAATTGCAAGAAACGCTATAGATAACAACAGAAGAATGGCCATAAAAAGTGGATTTCAAGCACAAATTGGGTTCGCTTTATAGCCTCAAGGCGGACGCCCCAGTCAATTACCAACAAATACCTTTACTAGCAATCACTTAACCAAAACCAAAGCAGGTGCCATTTAGAGTTTTCGAGCCAATTTCAGGAGATAAAACAGATAAAAAAAGATAAAAATAGAATATTTTACCCAGGAATAAACGGTAATTGTCACCGAGATCACAGACAGCCACCCTTTGATTAAATCTCTATTAAAAACCATTTCAATAACAAATGTTCCCGGCTCACAAAATTAATTTTTGCCAAGAGAAAGGCCAATTTATAGGTGATAGAGTCATATTTAAACCCATGAGAAAAACCTAGCCCCCTTAGGTTTACCGGAGGCTGACTGTGATCCCCGAGATAGGCCACTTTCTACTGATACTGGCAACTGCGACCTCTTTACTGACAGGTCTGTTCCTGCTGCTTTGGGGACGATCCGCTGAGCTCTATCTCAATCACTTTGTCCGCCCCCTGGCTCAGTTGAGCGCCTCGCTGGCTTTGGGTGCGACGGCCATTCTGGTATACAGCTTCCTGACCGATGACTTCTCCGTTGCCTATGTAGCCAACCACTCCAACAGCCATCTGGCCTGGTATTTCAAGGTTGCCGCGCTCTGGGGCGGGCATGAGGGCTCCATGCTGTTCTGGGCCCTGGGACTGACCCTGGTCACCTCGGTGGTGGCCGCGCGCCCCCATCACCCGCACCGTTTCGCCAGTCGCACTGCGTCGGTGCTGGCGCTGTTGAGCTTTGGTTTCCTGCTGTTTATCCTGCTCACTTCCAACCCCTTCGATCGGCTGCTGCCCGCAGTGCCCATCGAAGGAAGGGACCTCAACCCCATGCTGCAGGACATAGGCCTGATTCTGCATCCACCCATGGTGTTTGGCGGCTACGTGGCGCTGGCTGTGCTCTTCTCAGGAGCCGTGACCGCCTTGGGCCAAGGCCATATCAAAGGCGCCGAGTTGGCATGGCTGCGGCGCTGGAATCTACTGGCGTGGTTTATGCTCACCCTGGGCAATCTGTTTGGCTCCTGGTGGGCCTACAACGAATTGGGCTGGGGAGGCTGGTGGTTCTGGGACCCGGTAGAGAATGCCTCTTTTATCCCCTGGCTGCTCAGTACCGCTCTGCTGCATACCCTGTATCTGACCCGCACCCAGAAGGCCATGGTGCTGACCTCACTGGTTCTCTGCCTGGGCGGTTTTATTGTCAGCCTGATAGGCACCTTCCTGGTTCGCTCCGGCATCATTCAATCAGTACACGCCTTTGCCTCGGACCCCCAAAGGGGAAGCGGGGTACTGATTCTGCTGCTGGCCACCGCCCTGCCCGCCCTGGCCCTGCTGGCCTGGCAAGCCCCAGTCATGGCTCGAGGCCAGGCCCTCAATGGCCAGAGTCGTCACTGGCTGGTGATGGTCGGCTCCCTGCTGCTGGTGGTCGCTGCCCTCTCTGTGCTGCTGGGCACCTGTTACCCCTTTATCTATGCCGCCCTGGATCTGGGCAGCATCTCTGTGGGTGCCCCCTACTTCAATACGGTATTTATCCCCATGGTGTTGCTGGCAGCCCTGCTGCTGGGTTGGGTGCTCCTGCCGCCCGCGACCACCACGGGTGTGCGGGTAGTCCTGCTGCTGCTGTGCACCGGCGGCGCCACGGCTCTGACCCTGTATGCCAGCAGCAACCGCCCGGACTGGATGTGGATGGGACTGATGTCCGCCTCCTGGCTGGCCCTCTCCCTGCTCCTCTGCGGCTATCACCATTGGCAACAGTCCAGATTCAACCTCTTCCTGGCCCCCTGGCTCGCCCACCTTGGGGTGGCCGTCTTTGTGTTGGGGGCAACGGTACTCACCCATTACGAAGAGGCGGTCATGGTGCGCATGGGCCCGGGCAACGGCCGGGCCCTGGCCGGCTACACCGCAGTGTACGAGCAGACCCTAAACGTACAGCAACGCAACTACCAGGCAAGTGAGGCGGTCATCCGGCTTGATGACGAAGGTAAGCAAGCACTCACATACATCAGGCCGCAGAGACGCACCTATCTGGACGATCGCAGTGAGGTTTCCATCGCCGGGGTGTACCACTCCCCTCTGTCCGATCTCTACATCTCCATGGGTCCGGCCATCAACGACGACCAGTTTCTGGTGCGAATCAGCCACAAACCCTGGGTTCGGCTGCTTTGGATAGGCGGCTTACTGACCGCATTCGGCGGTCTGCTGGCCTGGCGACGCAGCCGCACCACCCACTATCAGGAGTACAACGGATGAGAGTTGTTGTTCTGTTCTGCCTGTCACTGCTTTGCCTGCCGCTTCACGCAGCCGCCTCAGACGGCAATGACCTGAGCCAACGAGTGGAGCGCCTGGCCACCAGCCTGCGCTGTCCCGCTTCGGTCAACCAGACCCTGGCTGACTCAGAAGCGGCCATCGCCTTTGAACTCAAGGGACTCATTGCCCAGCAGCTCAAGGAGGGTCGGCAGGAGGAGCAAGTCGTCCAATATCTGGTGGAACGCTATGGCGAACAGATCCGCTACCAGCCAGGACTTGCCGGGGCTACCGCCCCGCTGTGGCTGATGCCAGTGCTGCTGGTCGGTCTGTTGCTGATGGTAGTGGTCTGGCCCCGCATGCTGCGCCGCCCACCAGGACTAGGAGAGTAAAGATGAAAGCCCTGACCCTGACCGCCACCCTGTTCACCTCCCTGGTGCTGCTGCCTCAAGCAAGCGCTTCAAACCTGGAGAAGGTATACGGGACCGGCGACCCCATCCCCAAACCGATGATCATGAATAAGTTTGTGGAGTTCACCAACGCCCGCAAACCTCCCGAGCTGGTGTTTCATGCCCGTGACGGTGCCCCGGTATCCATGAATCAGCACAGGGGCAACCTGACCCTGATTAACATCTGGGCCAGCTGGTGTGGTCCCTGCCTGAAAGAGCTGCCCTCCCTGGATCAGATGGAAAAGGAGTACCAGGGACAGCCCCTGGCCGTGGTGCCGGTCTCCATTGACGAACAGAGCCCGGATGAGGTCTACAAGATCCTGGCCAACTACCAGTTGCAAGGCATCGAGACCCTGTTCGATGCTGACCACAGCATGCACGGCGTGATGCCGGTAAACGTGGTGCCCGCCACCTATGTGCTCGACGGCAATGGCAACATCGTCGGTTTCGTCCGCGGCTACCTGGACTGGGAGGACCCGGAAGTCGCCCCATACCTGGATAAACTGATTGCCAAGTACAGCGCGGCCAAGCCACAAAGTTAACAACTGAGAAAGCGAAAAGGGCGGCCAGTGGCCGCCCTTTTTCGTTAGCACTGCTCCGGCTTACATCGCCATGGTGGATTTTTTCATCCACGCCATGGAGTAGCCATAAAAGGGGATCACCCAGGCAGCGGAGTGCTCATCCTGATAGAAGCGATAGAAATAGAGAGGCTCTTCGGACAGGCTCTGGCGGCGCAGCTCCCGGTAAAATGGCAGCGCAGCCTGAGTCACCTTCTCCGGTTTCAGCAGGTTACGGGACTGAGTTTCAATCTTGAACACATCCACCTTGTGACCGCCTATGTCTGCGGTAAAGCGAGTGAACTCACCCTCGAAGTTGTACTTGATAGGCGAAGTCAGGCAGTCCTGATCGGTGACGCAGAAAGAGGCGAAGAACAGCCCCTTGGACTCATCCTTGTAGACCAGTGAGATGTTGTGATCGACCCGCACCAACAGCTGATCGTTTCTGGGGAAATAGACATCCGCACTGTACATGTGTTCGGTCAGCTCCCCCTGGTGGAAGGGAACCGTCGGCAGCTCAATACGGTTATACCTGATGCGCTGCTCCATGATCTTCGCCAGCTCGAAGAACACCGGCAAGTCCATCTTCACCTTTTCGGTGGTGGGGAAGTTGATATTGATGATGTCCTTACCTGGGCAGTTGCCGTCAAAACCGGGGCAGATGGAGATGGAATCGGTCTTGCCATCGGTCAGGGCAAACGCCTTGTAGTCCCTGATGATCGCCCTGGTGGAGCTGGTATCAAAATGCCGTTGCCAGCGAGCCAGCTCAGGCCGGGCCTGATCACTGGAGGCCAGCAGCTCTGTGGGGCCGGTTTCACTGCCGATTCGAAGCTCCCCCTGCTCTATCCAGGTCCAGTCACTGACAGAGTTGCTGGCGTGGAACCTTGGCAACAGCAGGTAAACCAGAGCCGCCATCACCAGGGTGGCGGCGATGGCGCCAACGGCAATCAACGGCTTAGTTCGGTGAGAAACAACCTGAGGCTCGACCACCTCGTTCAAGGATTCAGCAGAAGGCTCTTCCGCCAACGGCCGGGCACTGGCAACCACCACCTGATAGCCGCGGCGAGCCACCGTCTTCAGGTTTACTTCGGGGAAGAGTTCCAGCTTTTTTCGCAGGGTGCTGACACACTGGATCAGCGACGAGGGAGCCACCACCCGATCGGGCCACCCCTCCTGAAGCAGCACCTCCTTGGTGCAAATCTCATCCTGATGCTGCATCAGATAGCTGAGTACTGCGGCCTCGGCAAAGGACAACTTAATCTCTTCGGAGGATCTCGTATCTATCAAGCAAAGATGCTGATTATCCAGTACAAGATAAGGGGTTATCTGTATTGTTTTCACTGTGCTTGCCTGGGTTGAGTTTGAGAATCGCTCTCGGGCACCATTGGCGCCCCAAAATGGTTTTACAATCAAGGACTATTATGCCGTTTGCCCCCTACTGTTCCTGTGATGATTTTCGCAGAAACCGAGTCATTATTCGGGCAGTTGACCGGGGTGTGAACCCGGTTGGATTGAGGGGTTTGACTTATGTCCCTCCACCACAGGCAGATGGCTCTTTTTTCGGCAAACGGTACACATTGAGCTAAAATCGTTTGACCTTTTTGCCCGACCACCGTTTAATAGCCGTCCACCGCCTCGATAGCTCAGTTGGTAGAGCAGGGGATTGAAAATCCCCGTGTCCCTGGTTCGATTCCGGGTCGAGGCACCATATTGAAGAGCCCTGAACGCAAGTTCGGGGCTTTTTCGTATTAGCCGTTGTGCCAACGGCGTGTCCCTGACCTGGCCGGCCGCGTACGATTCCGGGTCGAGGCACCATCTTAGAGAAAAGCGTTAGTCGAAAGACTGACGCTTTTTTCATTTCTGCGGACTGTTGAAGCCCGCGCAGGGTGCCTAACCCGGTAATCTCACGTCGCTTCGCTTAGTCCGATGACTTCGCCCTTCGGGCCATCGCAAGCGATGTTACTCCGGTCGTTCCTCCCTCCGTTGCCGGGTCGAGGCACCACGGTCTTCTTCACAGCCCAAGTGCTTCACCAGGCATGCGACCTCATCAGTTTCGGCACATTTAAGCCAAACATTAAACCTTTTGACCACCAACTTCCGGAATATCAAGGATTTTAGGCCTGTGACCTACCAGGTTCAGGAAGCGCTCTACGTTGGCTTCGGACAACACCAGGGTCACCGTATTCACCAGTGGGTGGCACTGAAACGCCTGCCCGTTGCAGATATCCGCATCAAACCACAGTTCCACCTGGTGTTCAGGGTCATTAATCAGGGCCAGCAAAGACACATGCCCTGGCGATACCCCCAAGAACTTCTGCATACGCTCTGCAGAGGCAAAACCCAGGCGGCTGATCTTCAGGTCCCTCGAGAGTTGTTTGAGATCCACAGCCTTATCTGCCCGGGTGATCAAAAGGAAGTGGCGCCGTCCATAGTTATCTCTTAGAAACAGATTCTTCAGGCGCTGACCCGGCCGATGCAGTTTCAGCCTGTCTGCTTCGGTGCAGTTCTCAAGTGGGGGATGCTCAAAGCGCTCAAACTCGATGAGGTGTTGCTGCAGAAATACCTCAATATTCATCGCATCATTCAATTAGGAATCCAGGCCTCAACCATAAAGGTGTCCTGCACGGGAGTCCAGACTCCTCCACCGTGCACAATTTTGCAGCAGACGGGCATGCGGGCGAAAAAAACGGTTGACTCCCCTGCGTTAAATCCGTTTAATACACCCCCGTTGCCTCGATAGCTCAGTTGGTAGAGCAGGGGATTGAAAATCCCCGTGTCCCTGGTTCGATTCCGGGTCGAGGCACCATATTTGAGAAGGCTCTGATGGAAACATCGGAGCCTTTTCTCGTTTCTGGGAACTGTTGAAGCCCGAGCAGGGTGCCTAGCCCGGTAATCGAACGTCGCTTCGCTTGGTTCGATGACTTCGCCCTTCGGGCCATTGCAAGCGATGTTACTCCGGTCGTACCTCCCTCCGTTGCCGGGTCGAGGCACCATCTTAGAGAAAAGCGCTAGACTGGGCGTCCCCACCGCAACATAGGCGCTTTTTTCGTTTAGCGGCTGTACCAGCCGCGTGTCCCTGGGCTAGGCGCCCCCGTACGATGACTTCGCCCTTCGGGCCATCGCAAGCGATGTTACTCCGGTCGTTCCTCCCTCCGTTGCCGGGTCGAGGCACCATCTTAGAGAATAGCGCTAGACTGGGCGTCCCCACCGCAACATAGGCGCTTTTTTCGTTTAGCGGCTGTACCAGCCGCGTGTCCCTGGGCTAGGCGCCCCCACCTAGCCAGCCGCGTACTATGACCGTCGCAAGCGATGTTACTTCAGGCATCCTGCCTTTCGTTTCCGCGGTCGAGGCAACGAAGTGCTTTCCCAATCCCCGCACAATCGTCTCCCCGGCGCAGGCCGGGGTCCAGTGGCTTACTGAACAAAGCACCAAAATCCATCAATCCAAGCCCAATTCACCGCCACAAAAGACAAAGATTCGCCAGTCAGCACTTTTGAGCGGAATTGCTGTTGACTTGCCAGCACGAAATCCGTTTAATACGCCCCGTCGCCTCGATAGCTCAGTTGGTAGAGCAGGGGATTGAAAATCCCCGTGTCCCTGGTTCGATTCCGGGTCGAGGCACCATATTGAAGAGCCCTGAACGCAAGTTCGGGGCTTTTTCGTATTAGCCGTTGTGCCAACGGCGTGTCCCTGACCTGGCCGGCCGCGTACGATTCCGGGTCGAGGCACCATTTTAGAGAAAAGCGTTAGTCGAAAGACTGACGCTTTTTTCGTTTCTGGGGGCTGTTGAAGCCCGAGCAAGGTGCCTAACCCGGTAATCGAACGTCGCTTCGCTTGGTTCGATGACTTCGCCCTTCGGGCCATCGCAAGCGATGTTACTTCAGGCATCCTGCCTTTCGTTTCCGGGTCGAGGCACCATCTTAGAGAAAAGCGCTAACCGCAAGGTTGGCGCTTTTTTCGTTTAGCGGTTGTGCCAGTTCCCGAGCGCACGGCTTCAACTGACCAACACCGCTGAGAAACCCTCCCCCTTTTTCGGCTCAAATGTCGGAAAAAACCCGCATTTTGCATCGAACTTGTAATTATCAGCTTCTTTACTAGGCTCAAACAGCACCCGCACAGTACGGGAGCACTCAAATAGAGCAACAAAAGGAATTGATGATGAACAAATCACTAAGTGCATTGACACTGGGCCTGCTGTTGGCCTTTGCTACCACCTCTGCCCAAGCTAAAGATGAAGGCTTCTATATGGGCGCATCCCTGGGCTCCGCCACCATAGAACAGGATGGTGCCGATCCGGATCTGGGCGACTTCGATTTCGATGAAAACGACTTTGCCTGGAAAATCTTCGGCGGCTACCAGTTCAGTGGTCTGCTGGCCATCGAAGGCGGCTACGTAGATCTGGGTTCCCCTTCCGACTCTGGCACCAAGATCGACCCCTATGGGCTGGATCTCTTCGCCGTTGCCGGCATCCCCCTAGGCCCGGTGAGGGTCTTCGGCAAGCTAGGTGGCATCTACTGGGACTCTGACATCGACATCGGTGATACCAGTAGCAGTGATGACGGCTTTGACGCCGCCGGCGGCGTAGGTCTGGAGTTCGAACTGGGCAGCTTCGCACTTCGTGGCGAAGTGGAGTATCTGGATGTGCTCGATGGCACCTGGATGTACACCATAGGCGCCACCATCACCTTCTAAAGCCAGTCAGGCCGCCTCTGGCGGCCTGAATCCCCCCTCCTGTCATGGCACTCATTGCCAACCCGCCCCATAGCCACTAGCTTAAAAGGCAGTCACCCCAAGGATATGGAGCATCTATGATCACCCTCTATGGTTTTCCCCGCACCCGCTCACTGAGAATCTCCTGGCTGCTGGAAGAGCTGGGGCTGGAGTGGCACTACTCCCTGGTGAACTTCAACAAAGGGGAACACCGCAGTCCCGACTATCTGGCAGTAAACCCCGCAGGCAAAGTACCCGCGCTTACCGATGGCGAACTGACTCTGCTGGAGTCCGGCGCCATCTGCCTGCACCTGGCAGAGAAGTATGGCAGCCACTGGCTCCCTCAGCCTGGCACAGACGACGCGGCCCGGCATCATCAATTGCTGCTCTTTACCCTGTGTGAGCTGGAACAACCGCTTTGGACCATAGGTAAGCACAAATTTGCCCTGCCCGAAGAGCGGCGGGTCCCCGCGGTAATCGACACCGCTGTCTGGGAGTTTGCCCGTGCCGTCTCGCTGATGGAGCCCTGGGTACCAGAGCAGGGCTACCTGTTGGGGAAAAACCCCACCGTGGCCGACATTCTGCTGGCCCACACCCTCAACTGGGCTCACGGTTTTAAGGTGCCCTTGCCGGATAAGCTCGAAAATTACCGCTTAAGACTGTCTCAGAGACCCGCCATGGGCCGTGCACTGCAGCGTGAATTGGAGGCCCTTCCCGACCAGCAGTGACCTGTTCGCCGTAACAAAGGCTGAATTCCGAAGGGATTTCAGCCTCTTTGGCTAGATTTATGGCTAGGTTCAATTTTCTTTGGCGTTTTTTTCATCAAAACACTTGCTTTTAGCTCTACAAAGAGTAATATGCGCGCCCTCGGGATCTATCTCCCTTATTGGGAGGCTATTAGCGCCATACAACGTCTGCCGGCCAGGGCGGCTCTAAATGGGTTGTTGTTTGGGCTAATGCCTCGTTGCTCCGCTTCGCAGCCAAGCTGCGACAACCTGACTGGATATACATGTCTGATACCACTATTGATTTCGCTGGCTTAAATCTGCCGGCTCCTCTGCTTGCGGCCGTTACTGACCTGGGCTTTACCGCCCCCACACCGATTCAGGCCCAAGCCATCCCTTACATGATTGAGGGCAACGACATCCTGGGTGAAGCCCAGACCGGTACCGGTAAAACCGCTGCCTTTGGTCTGCCCGGGCTGGCCCGCATAGATCCCAGCCAGCGCCACATTCAGATGCTGGTGCTCGCCCCGACCCGTGAACTGGCAATTCAGGTTGCCAAATCCCTGGAAGAGTTCGCTGTAAACCTGCGCGGCCTGCGCGTCACCACCCTGTACGGTGGCCAGCCCTACGGCCCTCAGCTGCGTGATCTGGAGCGCGGCTGTCAGGTAGTCGTGGCTACTCCCGGCCGCCTGATGGACCACATTCGTCGCGGTAGCATCGACCTGGAGAAGGTTAGCTGCTGCGTACTGGACGAAGCAGATGAGATGCTCAACATGGGCTTCCTCGAAGATATCGAGTGGATCCTGGAGCACCTGGACTCTGAGACTCAGATGGCACTGTTCTCCGCCACCATGCCTCAGCAGATCCGTCGCATCGCCCAGCGCTTCCTGAAAGATCCCAAGCACGTCAAGATCGCTGCAGATGTAAACGCAAAGGCCAACATTACCCAGAAAGCCTGGAAAGTTACCGGCGTTTCCAAGCAGACTGCCCTGGAGCGTCTGGCAGAGACTCTGCCCTACGACGCCATGATCGTGTTTGTCCGTACCCGTGGTGACACCGTCGACCTGGCCGCCCACCTGAACGGCCTGGGCTTCAAGGCCGCCGCCCTCAACGGTGACATGAGCCAGCAGCAGCGTGAGCACACCGTTGCCCAGCTGCACAAAGGTCGTATCTCCATCCTGATCGCCACCGACGTAGTCGCCCGTGGTCTGGATGTGCCTCGTATCACCCACGTAGTGAACTACGACCTGCCCATGGACTCCGAGTCCTACGTACACCGTATCGGCCGTACCGGTCGTGCCGGTCGTGAAGGTGAAGCGATTCTGTTCGCCCGTCCTCGCGAAATGCGTCTGCTCCGCACCTATGAGCGCCAGACCAAGGGCACCATCATCCCCATGGATCTGCCGACCGCTGAAGAGCTGGGCCGTCACCGGGTTGGCCGCCTGCAGGAGGAACTGACCACCTGCATCGACGAGCGAGACCTGGAAGAGCTGAAGGGTATGCTGACCGAAATGGCCGAGAAGACCGAGAAGGACATTCTCAGCCTGGCCGCCGCCCTGCTGTTTGAACGCCAGCGTAAGAAGCCTCTGAAGCCTAAGCCAGATCCAGAGCCTCGTTTCGAGCGCCGCGAGCGTTCCGAACGTCGTGACCGCGATGGTGATGATCGTCGCCCACGTCGCGAGAACATCAACTTCGACACCTACCGTCTGGCCGTTGGCCGTGAGCATGGCGCCCAGGTGAAGGACATCGTCGGCGCCCTGGCCAACGAACTGCAGCTGGAGAGCCGTCTCATCGGTCAGATCCGCCTGTTCGATGCCCACACTCTGGTGCAGCTGCCGCAGAACATGCCTCCTTACGTTCAGAACGACATGCGTAAGATCCGCATCCGCAACCGCCAGATCGACGGTCAGATCACCTCTGAGCAGATCCCGCCTCGGGATCGTGATGACAACCGTCGTCCTCGTCGCGATGGTGAGTTCCGCGGTCGCCGTGACGGTGAATTCCGTGGTCGTCGCAACGACGGCGACTCCCGTGGTCGCCGCAACGACGGTGAGTTCCGTGGTCGTCGCGAAGATGGTGAGTTCCGCCCTCGTCGTAACGACGGTGAATTCCGCCCTCGTCGCAACGACGGCGAATTCCGTGGCCGCCGCGAAGACGGTGAGTTCCGTGGTCGCCGCAACGAAGGCGGTTACCAGGGCAAGCGCCAGCGTCGCGAATTCAACGACTAACAGGCATTGAGCGGATCATTCCGCTCAACCCTCAGGTCTGATAAGCTGCCCTCCTTCTTGGAGGGCAGCTTTTTTTATGAGAAAAATCTTAATATCTCTGGCAGTTACCGCCAGTTTTGGGGCCAATGCCTCCTTTACGGAAAACAGCAGTGATGTACTGGAGTTTGCCCTGCCTGCCGCTGCGGCATCCATCGCCTACTTCGTCGAAGAGGATGAAGAGGGGCTGTGGCAGTTTGGCTACAGCCTGGGCGCCACTGCCCTGACCACCTATGCCCTGAAGGCTGCGGTCGACAAAGAGCGCCCAAATGGCAAGGATGACGATGCCTTCCCCAGCGGTCACGCCGCACTCACCTTCTCCAGCGCAGGCTTCCTGCATCGTCGCTATGGCTGGCAATATGCCCTGCCCGCCTACCTTCTCGCTGGTTACACCGGCTATGCCCGGGTCCAGACCGACAACCATGAAGTTGAGGATGTGCTCGCCGGTGCCGCCATCGGGTTGGCGTTCAACCACTTTATTGTGTCCCCGCACCCGGATCTGGCCATCGCCCCCTACTATGATGGTGAGACGGCTGGCCTGGTCGGCCAATTCAAATTCTAGGAGAAGCTATGTTTGAGCTACACGAGCGGCTGGAGCAGGACTCCATGCTGATTGGTCACCTGAGTCTGTGTCAGGTAAGGCTCTCCAAGGATGGCCGCTACCCCTGGCTTATCCTGATCCCCGAGCGCAGCGGTATCAAGGAGATCCACCACCTGAGTGACGACGATCAGCAGCAAATGATGCGGGAGTCCTGCCAGGTGGCGCAGATCATGGAGGAGGTGCTGAGCCCGGATAAGGTAAATGTGGCGTCTTTGGGGAACATGGTGCCTCAGCTGCATCTGCACCATGTGGCCAGATTTGCCAGCGATGACGCCTGGCCGGGCCCCATCTGGGGCGCCCATCCGGCGCTGCTGGAGTCGGAGCATGAGCTGGAGCAGAAGAGCCACCAGTGGCAGCAGTGGCTCTCCCGAATCCAGGGTTTTGTGGTGGCCTAGGGTTATCCCGCCTTCTGACGACACTCCGGCTCTACTGAGATGGAGCCGGTTTCGGTCGAGAGCATGCACTGACCATCCATGATGTTGGCCTGCAGGCGGATGTTTCTGTCCGCCAGATCAGCCAGGCCATTGAAGGCCTCATCGGACAGGCTCCAGATGGTCAGGTTGTCATGGCGGCCCAGGTTGCCCTGGTTCTGCTGCCACCACACCTGGGCGGAACGCTCACCATAGTTGAACAGCACCACCTGCCTGGCACGGGAGCAGGCCTTTTTCAGGCGCTTCTCATCGGGCTGGCCGAGCTCAATCCACAGCTCAATCTCACCGGCATCGTTCTTCAGCCACAGCTCAGGCTCGTCATCGGCACACAGCCCCTTGGTAAACTCCAGTTTCTCTTCGGCATACATGCACCAGGCCAGCAACCGCACCATCAGCCGACCGTCGGTTTCCGAGGGGTGGCGGGCCAGAGTCAGACTTTCGCTCAAATATTGGTGGCGATCCATATCCGCCAACTCGACGTGGGCACGGAACACCGTCGCTTTCAGGGCCATCAGTTCTCAATTCCAGAAGTAATAAGGGTAACCGCTGGAGTGTACCAGTATTTACTTGCCGGCCGTCACCTTCTGGCCAATTTTCAGAGAGCCCGAAGACAAATTTCGGGAACCCTGGGTCCAATCCCGGGTCATACCCCCTGTTTATACGAATAACCCTTGCATAATGGGCGGTTAGCCCTAATAGTAGTTGGGATGTTTTTAGGGAGAATCCAATGCGCACTCTATTTAAGATCGGCCTGGTTGCCGCAGCCGTAGCTCTGGCCGGCTGCCAGGACAAAGCCGCCGATACCAAGGCGGAAGACGTCAAGCTCAACACCGAAGACCAGAAGATCGCCTACGCCATCGGCGCCTCTTTTGCCGGTAACCTGGCCAGCAGCCTGGACCAGCTGAACGAGCTGGAGATTTCCGTGGACCGCGATCTGGTTCTCCAGGGTATCAAGGCAGGTCTGGCTGGCAACAACCAGTTGACCGAAGAGGAGATGGGTCAGCTGCTGCAGGCATTTGACACCAAGATCGCCGAAGCCGCCCAGGCGAAGGAAGCCGCAGAAACCGCCGCCGTAAAGGCTGAAGGTGAAGCCTTCCTGGCCGAAAACGCCAAGAAAGAGGGCGTGAAGGTGACCGAGTCCGGCCTGCAGTACAAGGTGATCACCGAAGGTGAAGGCGCCAAGCCTGCTGCCACCGACACCGTGGAAGTGCACTACCGCGGCACCCTGATCGACGGCACCGAGTTTGATTCCTCCTACAAGCGCGGCGAGTCCATCAGCTTCCCGCTGAATGGCGTAATCAAAGGCTGGACCGAAGGTCTGCAGCTGATGAACGTGGGCTCCAAGTACGAACTGTACATCCCCTCCGAGCTGGCCTATGGTGAGCGTGGCGCCGGCCAGTCCATTCCTGGCAATGCAGCCCTGGTGTTCGAAGTGGAACTGCTGGGCATCCCCTCGCAGGAAAAGCGGGACATGGGCATCGAGGAGCAGTAAGCTTCTCCCCATAAAAGAAAAGGCGCCCTTTGGCGCCTTTTTTGTATCACTAATATTCAGGAGGGAAGATGATCCTGCTTACCGGCACCAGCCGCCCCTTCGGTGATGGCCACAGCGCCATCCATAAAGAACCCGCCGACGCAGCCCTGTTCTGCTCTACCCTGGGATTGCCCGGAGACGAGGTGGCTGACCCAAGATTCCATGGTGGCGCCGACCGTGCCCTGCATTACTACCCGGCGGAGCATTATCAATTCTGGGCTCACTATTGGCAGAGCCTGGGTCTGACCGCCTCACCGACCCCCTTCGAAGCCGGCGCCTTTGGTGAAAACCTCTGTGGCCAAGGCTGGACCGAGCACACTGTCTGCGTCGGAGACCGCTTCCGGCTCGGCGGCACCCTGCTTGAGGTGAGCGAGCCCCGCTGCCCCTGCCACAAACTCAACACCCGCTTTGACTACAGCCACATGGCCCTGCAGGTTCAGCTGACCCATCGCTGTGGCTGGTTCTTCCGGGTTATCGAAGAGGGCGACATTGCCCCGGGAGACACCCTGGAGCGGGTCGAACAGGATCCCCTTGGGCTGACCCTGGCGCAGTGCAACGCCATCCTCTATGGGCAACCCTTCAACCGGGAGGATCTCACCCGACTGGCTGAGCACCCCAAGCTGACCTCTGTGTGGAGAAATCACGCGAAGCGCTGGCTTGAAACCGGCGTCGGCGGAGACTGGCACAGGCGGCTGTTTAGTCACCCTGCAACCTCTCAATAACAATGGACAGACCACCGGGTTGAATAGCCATTCACATTAACTCGGTGGTGACTCCTTGGAGTAAAACTTCGTTTTAAACACCCAAAATTGTCGTTAACACAACTGGCAAAACCCCGTATCTTTCCGCCCTAACTTATGCTTTTTTCGTAATATTACCACGAACGATGTTTTTTCCGTCAGTCACTTTCAGAGCAAAATAAACGGAAAATCGGCGATTATTTAACCCGGAATCAAAAATAACGTGATTCATGTCACACAAGCCAAGGGAAGTCATATTCGCCGCTTGATGGAGGAGCAGTGTCGGTATATGGCTGTGACATCAACTTTTCTGGATAAAAGTTGCTTAAAGAAAATTACTACAATCGCGAGGATACGATGATGAAAGCAATCGCCTCTACTGCGGCCGCAGTGACTCTGGCTCTGACATCCTTCGTCGCCGGCGCAGCAGACTTCAAACCTGCCGTGGCCTATGACGTAACCGGTAAGTACGACAAGTCCTTCAACCAGGCAGTTTTTGAAAATGGTGTAACCCAGTTCAACAACGACAAAGGTATGAAGATCCGTGAGTTTGAACCTGCCAACGATGCTCAGCGTGAGCAGGGTCTGGAGCGTCTGGCTAAGCGCGGCTTCAACCCCATCGTAGTTGTAGGCTTCATGTACGGCACCGCCCTGGAAAAGGTGGCCAAGAAGTACCCCGACAGCCAATTCGTCATCATCGACTCCGTTGTAGATCTGCCAAACGTTAAGTCCATCGTGTTCAAAGAGCACGAAGGCTCCTTCCTGGTAGGTGCTCTGGCAGCCATGAAGTCCGAGTCCAAGAAGCTGGGCTTCGTTGGCGGCATGGACATCCCTCTGATCCGTAAGTTCGCTTGTGGCTACGAGCAGGGTGCCAAGTACGTAAACAAAGACGCCGAAGTATTCCAGAACATGACCGGTTCCACCGTTGCTGCCTGGAACGATCCCGCCCGTGGTTCCGAGCTGGCCAAGTCCCAGTTCACCAAAGGCGCTGACGTAGTATTCGCCGCTGCCGGCGGTACCGGTGTTGGTGTTTACCAGGCCGCTAAGGACGAAGGCAAGTTCGCCATCGGCGTAGACTCCAACCAGAACTACCTGCACCCAGGTGTGATGCTGACCTCCATGGTTAAGCGTGTTGGTCTGGCGACCTACGAGATGTTTGCCGACGCTCAGAACGGCAAGTGGGACGCTGGCATCAACGCCCTGGGTCTGAAAGAGAACGGCGTAGGCTGGGCTCTGGATGACTACAACCGCTCCCTGGTTTCTCCTGAGATGGAGAAGCAGCTGAACGACATCGCCGCCAAGATCAAGTCTGGCGACATCGTGGTTCACGATTACATGAGCGACAACACCTGTAAGTACTAAGCTTACCGCTCCAAACCCGGAGAGGTCCGCCTCTCCGGGCTTTCCCCTCCCAGCATCTCATGCCAGATAGCAAAGAGAACTCTGCTATGTCAGATCGAACTGAAAAACCGTTCGCCCTGGAACTAAAAGGCATCGACAAACGTTTCGGCGCAGTACACGCCAACAACAATATCGACCTTCAGGTCCCCGCAGGGACCATCCATGGCATCATCGGCGAGAACGGCGCCGGTAAGTCCACCCTGATGAACATCATCTACGGCTTCTACGAGGCCGACAAAGGTGAAATCCTGGTGGACGGAAAGAAGTGCAGCATTAAAACCTCCCGGGCCGCCATCGAGGCCGGCATCGGCATGGTGCACCAGCACTTCATGCTTGTAGACAATTTCACCGTACTTGAGAACGTAGTCCTGGGCGCTGAGGAAGGCGCAATGCTGGCAGGGAGCCTGACCAAAGCCCGTAAAGAGCTGACTCGTCTCGCCAAGGAGTACCAGCTGGACGTGCCTCTGGACGCCCTGGTCGAAGAGCTGCCTGTTGGTCTGCAGCAGCGAGTTGAGATCCTCAAGGCGCTCTACCGCGGTGCCCGAATCCTGATTCTGGATGAGCCCACCGGCGTGCTCACCCCTCAGGAAACCGATCACCTGTTCCGCATCCTCGATGCCCTGCGCGATCAGGGGGTAACCATCCTGCTGATCACCCACAAGCTGCGGGAAATTCTCGCCGCCACCGACAATGTATCGGTAATGCGTCAGGGCGCCATGGTCTCTCACGTGGTCACCAAAGAGACCAACAAAGAGGAACTGGCGGAACTGATGGTGGGTCGCAAGGTGCGCCTGAAGGTGGACAAAGAGGCCGCCAAGCCCAAGCAGACCCTGCTCAAGACCGAAGATCTGCGTGTGGTGGACAGCCGCGGCGTAGAGCTGCTCAAGAGCGTCAATATCGAACTCAAGGCCGGTGAGGTCGTGGGTATCGCTGGTGTATCCGGCAACGGCCAGTCCGAACTGATGGAGGTGTTAAGCGGCTTACTCACCCCCACCAGCGGCAAGGTGGTTATCGGCGACACCACTATCTCTGCAGACGTCCCCAGCGATCCTGCCGCAGTGCGGGAGATGGGCGTGGCACACGTGCCTGAAGATCGTTTGGCCATGGGTCTGGTCAAGCCCTTCACCGCCAAAGAGTCCGCCCTTCTGGGCTACCACGAGCAAGAGAAGTACAACGGCAAGGTTCTTACCAAGACAGGGGTCATCGAGTCTGAGTGTAAGCGCCTGATGGATGAGTGGGATGTGCGGCCGCGCAACCCCAATCTGCGCAGTTCGCTGTTCTCCGGTGGTAACCAGCAAAAGCTGATCATCGCCCGTGAGGTGGACCAGAACCCTGATGTACTGCTGGTGGGCCAGCCTACCCGTGGTGTGGACATCGGTGCCATTGAATTCATTCACAAGCGCCTTATCGAGCTGCGCGACGAAGGCAAGGGCGTGCTGCTTGTCTCCGTTGAGCTGGATGAGATCCTCTCCCTGTCCGACCGCATCATCGTGATGTTCGACGGCCAGGTGGTGGGCGAAGTCCAGGCTGACAAGGCCAATGAGCGGATTCTGGGCATGATGATGGCCAACGTTATTCCAGATGAATTGAAACAGGCCAATTCGGCCGAAGGAGATGCAGCGTGAGCGACTCCAAAATGCCGGCGTGGGCCAATGTAGGCCTGCTGCCGTTGTTGAACGTCACCCTGGCGTTCGCCGTATCCGCCTTGGTATTCATGTTTATTGGCATCGATCCTGTCGAAGCCGCCGAGGTGATGTTGTACGGCGCCCTGGGCTACGAAGAGGGTATTGGTTACACCCTGTTCTACGCCACCAACTTTATCTTCACCGGCCTGTGTGTGGCCCTGGCGTTCTCCGCCGGGCTGTTCAACATTGGTGGTGAGGGTCAGGCCTACATCGGTGGTCTGGGCGTGGGTCTGGCCTGTCTGGCCCTGGACTCCGCCCTGCCCTTCTGGGCCCTGCTGCCCATCACCATGCTCTCCGGCATGGTGTTCGGTGCCCTGTGGGCACTGATCCCCGGCTACCTGCAGGCCTACCGTGGTTCTCACATCGTGATCACCACCATCATGTTCAACTTCATCGCCTCGTCGCTGATGGTATACCTGATGGTGAACGTACTGAAGCTGGACGGCCAGATGGCGCCGGTTTCCCGCGTATTCGAACAGAGTGCCCAACTGCCCTTCATGCATGAGATCATGGGCTGGTTTGGCATCACCATCGAAGAGTCCCCGCTGAACCTGGCGTTCATCATCGCCCTGCTGACCGGCTTCTTCCTGTGGGTTCTGCTGTGGCACACCCGCTGGGGCTTTGCCATCCGCGCCATGGGCAGCAACCCCACCGCCGCCCGCTACGGCGGTATTGATCCCAAGAAGCTGACCGTTATCGTCATGCTGATCTCCGGTGCCATGGCTGGCCTGGTGGGCATCAACGAGGTGCAGGGTTACTCCGGCCAGATCAAGCTGGACTTCGTCGCCGGCTACGGCTTTACCGGTATCGCCGTGGCGCTGATGGGTCGTGGTCACCCGGTGGGCATCATCCTGGCATCCATCCTGTTCGGCCTGCTGTTCCAGGGGGGCGCCGAGCTGGCGTTCGAATACCCTGAACTGGACCGCAACATCGTGGTGGTGGTTCAGGCCCTGGTGATCCTCTTCTGTGGTGCCCTTGAGTACATGCTCAAGCCCTACATGGAGAAGTTCTTCGCCGCTGTATCATCCAGCAAACAGCAGACTGCGGAGGCCTAAGCTATGTACGAGAATATTATCCTGATCCTCGACGCCACCCTGCGGGTGTCCACCCCTCTGCTGCTGGCCGCCATGGCCGGTATGTTCTCCGAACGCTCCGGCGTGGTGAACATCGCCCTGGAGGGTAAGATGCTGTCCGCGGCCTTCGCCGCCGCAGCGACCGCCACGGCCACCGGCAGCGTCTGGCTGGGCCTGCTGGCCGCCATCCTGGTGGGCATCTGCATGGCGCTGATCCACGCCTTCGCCTCTGTGACCCACAATGGTGACCAGGTGGTGTCCGGTGTGGCCATCAACATCCTGGCCGCGGGCCTGACCATCACCCTGGGCCGCTACTGGTTCGGCCTGGGTGGCCAGACTCCGACCCTGACCGATGAACAGCGGTTCAACCCCATCACCTTCCCCTTCGCGGACGCCCTGGCAGACGTTCCCCTGATTGGCGGGCTCTACTCGACCCTGCTGTCCGGACACAACCTGCTGGTGTATGGCGCCTTCGCCCTGGTGCCTGTGTGCTGGTGGATTCTGTACCGCACCCGCTTCGGCCTGCGCCTGCGCGCCGTGGGTGAAAACCCCCACGCGGTGGACACCGCCGGTATCTCCGTGGCCTGGCTGCGCTACCGTGCCCTGATCATCGCCGGCATCCTCTGTGGTATCGCCGGTGCTTACCTGTCCACCGGCCAGAACGCCGGCTTCGTACCCAACATGAGCGCGGGTAAGGGCTTTATCGCCCTGGCGGCACTGATCTTCGGTAAGTGGCGCCCTCTGACCGTAATGCTGGGCTGTCTGCTGTTCGGCTTCCTGGACGCCGTAGCCATCCGCCTGCAGGGTGTTTCCCTGCCTGGTGTTGGCGAGGTACCGGTTCAGGCCATCGAGGTACTGCCCTACATCCTGACTGTACTGCTGCTGGCGGGCTTCATCGGCCGCTCCGTGGCACCTAAGTCTGTGGGTGTGCCCTATGTGAAGTCCCGCTAAGGACTGAACAGAAAAAGAAAACGGCGCCCTGGGGCGCCGTTTTTTTATGGTCTCTCTCAGACCTGCAAACTCATCAGGCCGCTTCCGCCTGAGGCTCCAGCTGTTGGCGACGACCGCGCAGCAGCACCCAGATCAGAGGCAGGGCCATCATCATGGAGAGCTGCTCCACGGCGCCAAGGCCGCTGACACCAAACAGGCCCACCACTATGGCCGCTCCGGTCATTTGGAACAGCCCCAGCAGAGCAGAGGCGGTTCCGGCACGGTCACCGAAGGGGGCCAGGGCACTGCCGGCGCAGATGGCGATCAGGAAGGAGAAAGCCACGGAAGCGACGAACACCGGCCCCATAAAGGCGATGGGAGTCATCAGACCGCGCAAGGCAAACTCGGCCATGCCCGCCAGGGCCATCAGCACCACGCCGAACCACAGGGCGCGTTTCTGCCCCATCCAGGCCACCGCCTTGGGCGCCGCAAAGGCCGCCACGATGTTAATGGTCGCGTTGACGCCGAACCAGATGGCGTAACTGCGGGCATCCAGCCCCAGCTCCACCATCAGCCTGGTGGGGGACTGAGCCACATAGCCGATGATCATCGCCATCCCCAGCAGCGCCAGCACCGCGTAGAAGCGAAACGCCTCCACTTGCAACACACTGGCGTAGCGACTCCAGGACAGCAGACGACCTTCGCTGCTGGTGTTCGCGGGGCGGGTCTCAGGCAGCATCAGCCAGAGTACGGCACTGACCAGCACACCATAGCCAGCCATAAACCAGAAGTTGGCGGTCCAGCCCCACCAGTGGGTCAAGAGGCCACCCAACAGGGGGGCTGCCGCCGGGACGATACAGATGACGCCGTTCAGATAGCTGAACATCGGCTTGGAGCGCTCGGCACCGAAGAAGTCGCGCACTCCGGCGAAGGCCGCCACAGACAGGGCACAGGCCGAGAAGCCCTGCCCCAGGCGGGCGGCCATCAGCAGGGCGTAGTCAGAGGCCAGAGCCGCCATGGAGGAGGTCAGAATGTAGAGCAGGGTTCCGGTCAGCGCCACCGGTCTGCGGCCGTAACGGTCCGCCAGGGGACCGGCCAGCAGTTGCCCTATGCCGAAGGAGAGCATGAACATGGGCAGGCTCTGTTGCACCCAGGACACAGGCACCGACAACGCCTCGGCCATCTGGGGAATGGCGGGGAGGAAGATGTCGATGGCCAGGGGTGAAAACAGCACCATCATCATGAACAGCGGCAGAGGGTTGGTTAAACGCATGACTACTCCTTAAACGTCGATGCGTCTATTGTAGGGATCGCCAGATATGAAATAAAATGACTTATAATCCTAAGCTGATAGTCCAAGAAGGAATATCATGATCCGCCATACCGACCTGAATCTGCTCAGAATCCTGTTGACCCTGCTGGAGGAGCTCAGTGTCTCCCGCACTGCTGAGAAGCTGTGTCTGACTCAGTCGGCGGTCAGCAAGCAGCTGGCCAGACTACGGCAGCAGTTGGGGGATCCGCTGTTTATCCGTCACCCCAAAGGGCTCACCCCCACCCCAAGGGCCCGCTCCCTGGAGCCCCAGGTCCGCGCCTGGCTGGCCATGGCCGATGAGATTCTCGAGCCCCAGGGGTTTGATCCCGCCAGCAGCCAGAGGCGTTTTCGCCTGGCCCTGACCGAGACCTGTTTCGCCACCCTGCTCACCCGCTTCCTGGGGCCGATGATGAGTGCCGCCCCCGGCATCATGCTGGAAACCAAGAGCTGGGAAGCGGTGGGCTTACCGCTGCTGAATAAGGGCGAGGTGGATCTGGCGATCTTCCCCAGGGACAACGACACCCGGGCCCCCCACCCCTTTCACATCAGCAGTTTGCCCAAGAATCTGGAATACGTGGAACTGAGCAGAGATGACCATGTCTGCCTGGTGCACGACAAGCACCCGGTTCTGGAAAGGGAATGGAGTCTGGAACAGTATGTGGGCTTGTCCCACCTGAAGATTGAGTGTGAGGGCTCCGATGCCTGGCTGCTGGACCAGGTACTGGCGGAAACCGGCCATCAGATCACCGCCTCGATGCGCACCTCAGACTTCTACTCCGCCGCCCTGCTGTGTCAACACAGCGACCTGGCCTTCACCTGCACCCGCAGCTTTGCCAACCGGGTGTCCGAAAGCCATAACCTGGTGAAATTGCCACTGCCGCTGAAGATGGAGCCTTTGAGCAACCTGCTCGGCTGGCCGGCCCACCTGTCGGCGGACCCGGCACACCGCTGGTTGCGGGAGTTCATTATCGCCCAGTGCCAGCCAGGTCAGGGCGCGCACTGCCCCTGATCACAGGGGTCACCGGCCTCCCCAACAGGCTGAGGGGCCAGGTCGCGCTCCACTCTCATCAGCAGGGTGCGGCTGACAATGTCCTCCTCCAGGGTGATGGCGCCACGGCCATAACGCTCTCCCTGTCGATAGAGGTCCAGCAACTGCTGGCCTGTGGGCGCATAGCTGCCCTGATAGCTCCACAGCAGCTGGCACTCCTGCTCCTGGCAGTAGTTACTGACCAGTTCAAAAGAGTGCTGCGGCTCCTGAGCAGAGACCGGAGCCAGCATTGCGGCCCCCAGCCAGGCGATCCATTTCGTCATTGGAACCTCCCCTAAAAATCCCACGCACGCATCCCTCAGAGACAACTGCGGCGGCATATGCCAAGGGCATTAGGCCGCCGTTTTTCTCCTCTATGCTGTAAGTCTAGGACAGGGTTCTGGGCCTGGTTGAGAATTTGTGTATAATCCAGCTCCGGCTTGTAAAACGGCGTAAAAAATGGGCAACCCTAGGGTCCAGCCAATGCGAGTCGAATATGGGGAGGTGACTCCGGCCAATCCGGACAGTCACCAAACTTGTTGGGGGGAAGCAGAACATCGTCTGCTAAACCGATAATCAGGGCGGCGTACACTCAGGTAACCCGCCCGACCTTCAACAGGAGTTAGAGCAATCATGCTTTTTTTCGAAGGGTCTGAGAAGAAGATCGAGGTGGTTCTCCAGCCGGGTCAGCCTTCACTCAGACAATTGGAACGCGAATTCTGGCAGCAGATCGTTGCCAAGGCCAATGCCACCATCCTCTCCTCTGTGCACAATGAGGAGTGTGACGCCTATCTGCTGAGCGAATCCAGCCTGTTTGTCTGGGAAGATCGCTTCCTGATGCTCACCTGCGGCACCACCACTTTGGTGGACGCCGTAGTCAGCTTCCTGGAGCGCTTCTGTGCCGACAATCTGGCCATGCTCAGCTATCAGCGCAAAAATGAGTACCAGTCCCACCTGCAAAAGAGCTCCTTCGAAGAGGATGTGAAGGCGCTGCAGCAGCAGGTCGAAGGGGTGGGCTACCAGCTGGGCTACCTGGATGGGCATCACAACTACATCTACCACCTGGACCGTCCCTATCAGCCGAAAGAGGACGATGCCACGGTAGAGCTGCTGATGTACCACATCAACGGTGCCAATGCCCAGTACCTGCGCAGTGAAGAGCAAACCCTGGAGGGGATTCGTCAGCGGCTGAACTGGGAGGCTCTGCTGCCCGGCTTCCAGCTGGATGACTTCCTGTTCGAGCCCTTTGGCTACTCCATGAATGCCATCCGTGGTGATCGCTACGCCACCATGCACATCACCCCGCAGGAGAACAGCTCCTACGTCAGTTTCGAAACCAATCTCAAAGGCGAGGAAGCCACCCAGGTACTGGATGCCCTGCTCAAGATTCTGCAGCCGGACAGCTATGACCTGATCAGCTTCAGTCAGCAGTTGCATCTGAATCATCAGCCTGGGGTTATCTGCGTAGATCAGGCTATCCAGCCGCTGAGCTGCGGCTACACCCTGCGCTTCGCCCACTTCCTCAGGCCCACCTGTGCCGAGCGCAGTGCCGACCTGTTGACCATCTAACCGGGCTTTTCGGTGGCGGCTGGTGACAGCCGCCACATCTTCACCTGATTTTTTCCATGCTGTTTGGCCAGGTAAAGCTGCTGATCGGCAATACGAACCAGCTGATCGAAGTCCTGAAACTGCTTGGCCAGATCCACTCCGGGTTCAATCAACGCCACACCTATGCTGGCGCTGATAGGGCGTTTGAGCAGGGCGGTCGACTTATGCAACCGCTCAATCTGCTCTCTCAGGGTTTCCGCCAGCTTTTCCACGGTGTCAGGCTGCACCTCCACATAGATGACGCAGAACTCCTCACCGCCATAACGGCAGCCAATATCCTCACCACGCCTGGCCACCCGCTTTATCTCCCTGGCCACGCACACCAGGCAGTCATCCCCGGCCTGATGACCAAACTCATCGTTGTAGGCTTTGAAGTCGTCAATATCCAGCATCATCACGGCCCCGCCATATTTGGCCCGGCACAGCCGGCGCCACTCTCGAACCGCAAAGTGGTCCATGCCGCGCCGATTGGCCAGGCCGGTCAGAGAATCGGTCTGACTGAGATCCTGCAACTGTTTGCGCTGCTTCTCCACCCTGCCGATCAGGCCGTTGAAGGCATTGACCAGATGCTGGAACTCCCGCACGTACATGTTGACGGTGAGTTTTCGGTAGTGACGATCACGCTCCATCTGCCGCAACTGGGCACTGCCAAACTCTATGGGGGTCACGAAGATGCGCCACAACAGGAAGTTGGTGGCGGGCAGCATCAGCACCAACAGGACGAAGGCGATCCACTCCCGCTGCTCCACACCGTGCTTCACCTTGGCCGAGTAGGTCAGGGTGAGTACCCAGGCCCCCTTGGCCAGACTGTCCCTGACCAGCAACTCACGCTGCTGGACTGGCTTTTCAAACTCCGTCAGGGTCATCAGTGCGGGCAGGGAGAGATCTTCCGACGCGGCTGAGCGGGCGGAGACCCGAATGCCCAGCTTGGCAAAGCTGGCCTCCATCTCGGACACTTTTAAGGGCTTGAGCAGCAACAGATAACCCAGGCTGCAACCCAGTTTTTCCATGCTGCAGACGGTGGAAGCGCTGTAGCTGTACAACCCTTCGTCTGCCCAAAGCAGGCCTGTGGTGGACATCTCGCTCTCGGGCAGCATCGCCGGCATCAGCCTGGCGCGCTCGTAGGCAACGTCCTCCACCAGCATCGGGAAGTGTTGGGGTTCCTGGGTCGAGTGGGCAACAAAGCTCTTCAGAGAAAGGTCGGGGCCGTACACCATGGCGATCTCCGCCCCCTTGGTCAGCCTGGGCGTGGTCTCTCCACCGGTGAGCACCACCTTGGCCCACCTGTCGTAGCCCGGCGAGGCCGCCAGCTCAGTCAGCAACATCTGCTGCTGAGAAAAGTACTGGCGAACCGTCAGGGTTTCATGCCACTGAAGGGTAGCCACCTCCCGTTCAAGCATGGGAATGATCACCAGCATACGAATCAGCCAGTAACTCGCCACCAACACCAGTATCAGCACCATGGACAGCAGTAACGCCAGCCTTTTCAGAGTCATCTGTTTACCTCAGCCCGAGAGGTAAAGTGTGGCACGGCTTTGCTGGTTTAGCAGAAAAACGAAAAAGGGACGCTGATGCGTCCCTTAAAAATCAATGAGCTGGCCCTAACTGGCTAAACAACCTCTGCGGTCAGGGGCTCCAGGGTTCTTGGAGTATAAAAGTCCTGATCCGCCAGCAAGCGTTCACGACGGAAGCCCGCCTGAACCAGCCTTGCCATAGAAGCATCCACCATGGTGGGCGAACCGGTGAGCACCACCCGGGCACGCTGCCGCTCAAGAGGGGTCATCCAGGTCAGGCGTTGCAGCGCCACGTCAACCACATAGCCCTGACTGTTGCTCCAGCCTTCGG